>OKRD01000175.1 GCA_900290335.1 Burkholderiales bacterium
GCGCACGACATCGGCGAGCGGGCCCGAATAGGACGGCCACCCCGTGCGCGCCGGGCGCAAAAAGACGTCCTCGGCCAGTTCCGTGATCCCCGGCAGCAAGGAGGTACCGCCCGTGAGCACGATCCCGCCCGCCAGCCGGTCCTCAAAACCGGAATCGCGTATGACCTGCTGCGCCAGCGTAAAGAGCTCCTCGACCCGCGGCTCGATCACCGCGGCAAGCGCCTGGCGCGAGAGCAGGCGCGAAGGGCGGTCACCGATGCCAGCGATCTCCATCCGGTCGTTGGCATCGGCCAACACTTCCTTTGCCATTCCGTGCGCCAGCTTGATCTCCTCGGCCTCGAGAATCGGCGTGCGCAGCGCCATCGCGATGTCGTTCGTGATCTGGTCGCCGGCAATCGGAATGACCGCGGTATGGCGGATGGCCCCGCCCGTGAAAACCGTGATGTCGGTGGTGCCAGCACCGATGTCGATCAGCGCGACGCCGAGCTCGCGCTCGTCGGCCGTCAAGACCGAGAGCGCCGACGCCAAGGGTTGCAGGATGATGTCCTGGACCTCCAGACCGCAGCGCCGCACGCACTTGACGACGTTCTGCGCTGCGCTCACCGCACCGGTGACGATGTGCACGCGGACTTCGAGCCGCACGCCGCTCATGCCGATCGGCTCGCGAATATCCTCCTGCCCATCGACCATGAACTCCTGCGTCAACACATGAAGGACCTGCTGGTCGTTTGGGATGTGCACCGCACGTGCCGTCTCGATCACGCGTTCAACGTCGGTCGGCGCCACCTCCCGGTCCTTGATGGCAACCATGCCGCTGGAATTGACGCCGCGGATATGGCTGCCCGCGATGCCGATGTAGACCTCGGTGATGCGGCACGCCGCCATCAGTTCGGCCTCCTCCAGCGCCGCGCGGATCGAGCGCACCGTCGCCTCGATGTTGACCACCACCCCTTTGCGCAGGCCCTCGGAGCGGGACTGGCCCACGCCGATCACCTGGAAGCCCGCCTCCGGCAGGACCTCGGCTACCGCCACGACGACCTTCGACGTGCCGATGTCGAGGCCGACAATCAATTCCTTGGTCTCATTCCTCATGGTCTGGTCACCGCAAAGCCGTTGTTGTACCGGGCATCGATGTGGGCCGGCGGGCCGCTGAGCTGCGCCACCACGGTCGGGTAGTTGGCAACGATCGCCGCCAGCCGTCCTTGGACGCTGCCCGGCGGATCGTCCCGTCCCAGGGCCAGGGTCTGCCCCGAGGCCGTGCGGATCGTCCAGGATGCGCGGTCCGAGACCGCTACCGCCACCACCGTCGTCGACAAGGAGCCAAGCGCGGCCGCAAAGGCGCGCAGCTTGTCGGCCGCCTCGGCGGCAAACCGCGGCGGCCCGGAAAACTCCACCTGCGGTCCATCGAGTTCGGCTTCGGCGGGATTGGCATCGAACAGCAGGCCCGCGTCGGACAAGACCCGGCCGTCGCTCCAGGTTCCCACCGCCCGGCGCTCCACCAGGTGCACGACCAGGCGGTCCGGCCAGACGCGGCGCACCGACGCCGACGCCACCCAGGGTATGGTTTCGAAGGCGGCGCGCGAGTCGGCCAGGCGCATGGTGAAGAAGCTCCCCGCCAAACGGCCGGCAATGGCACCGCGTATGGCAGCGCGGCTCACGTGGCGCAGATCGCCCGCTACCTCGATGCGGCGAAAATCGAAACGCGGTCGCTGGGCCACCCAGAAGACCGCCGCTCCTAAGGCCAGCGTCAGGGCGCTGCCCAGCAGGGCTCGCGTCATCCAGCGCAGCACCGCTACCGTGCTCATGCGCCGATCTCCAATCTCGCCTCACCGAGGATCTGCAGCACGAGTTCCGCGAAACTCATGCCCGCGGCGCGCGCCGCCATGGGCACCAGCGAATGGTCCGTCATTCCCGGCGCCGTGTTGAGCTCGAGCAGGTAGGGGCGCTCGATGCCCTGTTCGTCGCGCAGCATCACGTCGACGCGGCCCCAGCCGCGGGCACCGATGGCCTGGTAGGCACGCACGCACAAGTCGCTGATCTGCTGGGACAGCGCCGCGTCGAGCGGCGCAGGACAAAGGTACTGGGTGGCGTCGCTGAAATACTTGTTCTGGTAGTCGTAGTTCGCCCCCGGCGCCCGAATCTCCACCAGCGGCAGCGCGTGCGCCTTCGGGCCCTCGCCGAGCACCGCACAGGTCAGCTCCCGACCGCAGATCTGCTCCTCGATGAGCACTCGCGAATCGAAGTTCAAGGCCTGGGCAACGGCCGCTTCCAGGGCAAGCGGATCGCCGGCGCCAAGCTTGGTGACGCCAAACGTCGAGCCCTCGCTGACCGGCTTCACGACCAGATCCTTGCCCAGGCGCGCCAGGTCCGGCGCCAGCGCGTCCCCCCGGCCATGGCTGGTCCAGGCCGGCGTAGGCAGTCCCACCAGTTCCCAAATCTTCTTGGTCGTGATCTTGTCGATCGCGATCGCCGAGGCCTGGACACCGCTGCCGGTGTAGGGGATGCGCAGGATTTCCAGTACCCCCTGCATGGTTCCGTCCTCGCCGAAGCGCCCATGCAGGACGAGAAAGACCCGATGAAATCCGGCAGCCTCCAGTTGCGCCAGCGAGTGCGAGGCCGGGTCAAAGCCATGCGCGTCGACGCCGCTTTGCTGCAGCGCCCGCAGTACCGCCGTTCCCGAGAGGATCGAGATGTCGCGTTCGCCCTGCCGTAGCGGCCGGCCGCCCGTTGCACGGTAGCGGCCGGTGTGGCAATCGCCGATTCGCTCATGGCACCGCCAGCTTCTGCGCCACCGCGCCGATCGAACCCGCGCCCATCGTGATGATGATGTCGCCAGGTCGAGCGGCATCGAGAATCGCCCGGGGCAAGGCATCGATGTTCTCGATGAAGATCGGCTCGATCCGGTTCGTCAGGCGCAGCGCCCGCGCCAGGCTCCTGCCGTCCGCCGCCACGATGGCCGGTTCGCCGGCCGGATATACCTCGGTCAGCAGGAGCGCGTCGGCGTGGGACAGGACCTCGACGAAGTCCTCGAAGCAGTCGCGCGTGCGCGTATAACGGTGCGGCTGGAACACGAGGACGATGCGCCTGCCGGGAAACGCGCCGCGCGCCGCGGCAAGCGTGGCCGCGATTTCTACGGGATGGTGCCCGTAGTCATCGATCAGCGTGAACACGCCGCCGCCGATGGGCACATCGCCCATGCGCGCGAAGCGGCGCCCGACTCCCTTGAAACCCGCCAGCGCCTCGAGCACGGCAGCATCGGGCAGGCCCAGCACCTGCGCCACCGCGATCGCCGCCAGTGCGTTGCGCACGTTGTGCTCGCCGGGAAGATTCAGGCGCACCGCCAAGGAGCCGCCCTGTTCGCGCTCGACGGTAAATCGCATCCCGGTACCGTCGGTATGCACGGCAACCGCGCGGACCTGCGCGTCGGCGGCAAACCCGTACCCCAGTACCGGCTTGGATATCAGCGGCAGGATCTCGCGCACCCGCTGGTCGTCGAGGCAGAGCACCGCGCGCCCGTAAAACGGCAGCCGGGCGATGAACTCGACAAAAGCCTGGCGCAAGCGGGCCAGGTCATGGCCGTAGGTTTCCATGTGATCGTTGTCGATGTTGGTAACGACCGCGATCACCGGAGACAAGTGCAGGAAGCTCGCGTCGGATTCGTCGGCTTCGACCACGATGTACGCGCCGCTGCCCAGCCGCGCGTTGACCCCGGCGGAGTTCAGCCGGCCGCCGATCACGAAGGTCGGATCCAGGCCGCCAGAGGCCAGCACACTGGCCACCAGGCTGGTCGTCGTGGTCTTGCCGTGCGTTCCGGCGATGGCGATCCCCTGCTTCAAACGCATCAACTCCGCGAGCATCTCCGCGCGCGGCACGATGGGGATCCGGCGCGCGCGCGCGGCACTGACTTCCGGATTGTCGCTGTCGATCGCCGAGGAGACGACCAGCGCATCGGCATCGGCGATATTGCGCGCCGCGTGCCCCTGGTAGATCGTTGCCCCGAGCGCCTGCAGCCGCTGCGTGGCGGCCCCCGCGCTGACATCGGAGCCGCTCACCACATATCCGAGGTTGAGCAGGACCTCGGAGATGCCGCTCATGCCCGAGCCGCCGATGCCAACGAAGTGAATGTGTCGAATGGCGTGTTTCATTCCGACCTCATGCGAGCTCTGCCGCCGGCTGCGCAAGCGCCTCGATTTCGCGGACCACGCGCGCCGTTGCATCGGGCCGGCCCAGGGCACGGGCCCGCTGCGCCAATTCCTGCAGGCGCGGGCGTCGAAGACCGTGGAGCAACTGCGCAAGGGCCGGTGCCGTGCACTGCGCTTGCGGCAAATGCAGCGCCGCCTCCTGGGCCGCGAGAAACTCCGCATTGGCGCGCTGGTGCGCGGTGGTAGCCGCCACCAGCGGAACCAATATCGCGGCGATGCCCGCGACGCAGAGCTCCGTCACCGTGATGGCCCCCGCGCGGCACAAGACCACGTCGGCCACCGCGTAGCGCGCCGCAATGTCGTCGATGAACGGAACCAGGTCCACGGCCACCCCCCGGCGCTCGTAGGCGCTGCGCGTGGTCGCCTCGTTGCCGGCCCCGCACTGATGCACCACGTCCGGCCGATCCGCCGGCTCCACCAGCGACAAGGCCGCGGGAACAACCTCGTTGAGCACCTGCGCGCCCAGGCTGCCGCCGATCACCAGCAGCGTGAGTCGTCCGCTGCGACCGGCGAACCGGGCCGCGGGTTCGGGGAGGGCGGCAATCTCCGCGCGCACCGGCGCCCCGCTGACGCGGGCCTTGGGTCCGGCCAGGCGCGCCGCCGCGCCGTCGAAGCCGCAAAGCACGACGCGCACAAAGCGCAGCAATATGCGCAGCGACAGCTGCGGTGCGGCATCGGCGTTGAGGAACGCGAGCGGCCGGCGCAGGCAGGCCGCGGCCAGGCCGGCGGGGACGGCGACGTAGCCACCCGTCGTGAAGACGACATGGGGAGCAGACCGGCGCAGGATGCGCAGGCTGGCCAGCAAGGCCCCTGCCAGCCGCACGATGCCCGCCGCGAACGCCGCTGCGCCCTTGCCGCGCATGTTGGAGAAGGCGATGGCGTGGAACTCGAGGCCGGCGCGCTCCACCAGCGATCGCTCCATGCCCGCGCGCGTTCCCAGCCAGCTAACGACCCAGCCCCGGGCCCGCAGGGCCTGCGCGATCGCGAGCCCCGGCATCACGTGGCCACCCGTTCCGGCGGCCACAATCATGAGCTTGCGCGGCGCTGGCATGGTCATTGGCGGCATCATGGCGTCTTTCCGCCGCGCATCAGGATGCGGTTTTCGCAATCGATGCGCAGCAAGATCGCGAGCGCCACCAGCGAACTCATCAGGGCCGAGCCGCCATAGCTCATGAGCGGCAGGGTAAGTCCCTTGGTCGGCAGCAGGCCCGTGGCAACGCCGATGTTGATGAAGGCCTGCAGACCCATCCAGGTGCCGATCCCCTGCGCCACCAGGCCCGAAAAGGTCCGCTCGAGTGCGATCGCCTGGCGCCCGATCTCGACGGCGCGCTTGACCAGCCAGTAGAACGAAACGATCACCACCAGCACACCGGCCAGACCCAGTTCCTCGCCGATCACGGACATTATGAAGTCGGTATGCGCTTCGGGCAGGTAATGCAGCTTCTCCACGCTGGCACCGAGCCCGACGCCAAACCACTCGCCCCGGCCAAAGGCGATCAGGGAATGCGACAGCTGGTAGCCGCGGCCGAGCACGTTCTCCTGCGACCAGGGGTCGAGGTACGCAAAGATGCGTTCGCGCCGCCAGGGGCTCGCCCAGATGACTGCCATGAAGGCCGCCACGAGGGCGGCGGCGATCGAGGTAAAGAGCCGTCCGTTGACGCCGCCCAGGAACAGTATCGCCATGCTGATGGAAACGATCACGCCGAATGCGCCCAAGTCGGGCTGCAACAGCAACAGCACGCCGACGATGGCCATAACTCCGGCCATCGGCGCGAAGCCCTTGCCAAAGTCATGCATGAAGTCCTGCTTGCGAACGGTGAAGTCGGCCGCGTAGACGACGCACGCCAGCTTCATGACTTCCGATGGCTGCAGGTTCAGGCCACCGAGACTGATCCAACGGCGCGCACCCAAGGCCCCCTTTCCCACCCCCGGAATCAGCACCACGATGAGCAAGATCCCGGCCCCGGCAAACAACCACGGCGCCAGTCGCTGCCAGCTTGCCACCGGCAGGGCGAACGCGAGCGCGGCCGCTGCGAGCGCGATAGTCATCGAAACGGCATGCCGCACCAGGAAGAAGGTCGGCGTGACCTTGTAGCGCGGCGAATCGGCGAGAGCGATCGACGCGGAAAAGACCATTACCAGGCCAAACAGCAACAGGGCAACGATCAAGAGCAGCAGCGGCATGTCGACCGAGCGCAGCGACGGATTGCCGCGCTGGCGCGGGCCGGGCGCCGCGCCCAAGCCGGCCAGCGCGAACACGGCCCCGCCCGGCACCGCCCGGGCCCCGGTGGCAGCCGATTTGCGTACGCCGCGCAGCAGCGCGCTCAGCTTCACGGGAGCGACTCCGGTTGGGCGTCGCTCGGGACGGCATTGCCGCCGGCCGCCAGTTCGCGCACCGCCGCGGCGAACACCTGCGCCCGGTGCGCGTAGTTGCGAAAGGCGTCAAAACTCGCGCACGCGGGCGATAGCAGCACGATGTCGCCGGCCTGCGCCAATGCCGCGGCGGCATGCACGGCGAGCGGCAGGTCGGCGACCACCGTCATCGGAACATCCGTGCCTTGCAGCGCCTCGGCGATGCGCGGCGCATCCTTGCCGATCAGCAGCACCGCGCGAACGTGTGCTCGCACGGCGTCGGCCAGGGGCTCGAAGGTCTGCCCCTTGCCATCGCCGCCCAGGATCACGATGATGCGCCGCGCCCCGCCAGCCGGGTCGGCCAGTCCCCGCAGGGCCGCAACGGTGGCGCCGACGTTCGTGCCCTTGCTGTCATCCACGTATTCGACACCGCCAATGCGCGCTACCGTCTCGGTGCGATGCGGCGCCCCGCGAAACTCGCCCAGCGCCCGCAAGGCCGACGCCAGGGGCCCGCCGACGGCGCGGTACAGCGCCAGCGCCGCGAGCGCGTTCATCGCATTGTGGGTGCCGCGCACCGCCAGCGCCTCGAGCGGCATCAGCCGATGAACCGGCCTTGGTTCGGCGGTATCGGCATGGCCGGGCGCCGCCATCGCACCGCCCAAGCCAGGGGGGGTGCGGCGCCGGCGCAGTGGCGCCTGCTCCTCGTCGGTGCACGCCAGCCAGGTAAGACCCGCATCGCGCACCAGTCCGAACTGGCCCGGTGCCTCCGGCGCACCCATGCCAAAGCTCGCGCCGCGGCCATCCTTGGAGCGCATCGCCCGCGTCAGCGGATCGTCGCGGTTGACGACGAAGCTCGTCGACGGCGCGAAGATGCGTCGCTTGCAGGCGACGTAGTCATCGAAGCTGCCGTGCCAGTCCAGATGGTCCTGGCTCAGGTTGAGAACGGCCGCCGCCGTGCACGCGAGCGAAGTCGTCGAGGCCAGCTGGAAACTCGACAGTTCGAGCACCCAGAACTGTGGCAGTTGCCCAGCGTCCAGCGCACCGCGCAGCGCATCGAGCGCGCTGGGCGAGATGTTGCCAGCCAGGCAGACGCTGCGGCCCCAGCGTTCGATCATCTTCGCCACCATGCGCGCCGTGGTTGTCTTGCCATTGGTGCCGGTCACCCCCACGATCCGCGGGGCATAGTCGCGCTCGCGGCGCAATTGCTCCAGCGCCCGCGCAAAGAGCTCCATCTCGCCGATGGTCTCGATACCGGCCTGCGCCGCCGCAGCCGCCAGGGCGCGAACCGGATCGGCCCGCAGCGACAGCCCCGGGCTGACAGCCAGCAAATCGATTCCTGCAAGCTGGTCCAGTCCCAGGGGGCCGGGGCGAAATTGGGCCTGCGGCAGCTGCAAACGCAGCTCGCCCAGCATCGGCGGTTCGTCGCGCGTGTCGGCAACGCGCACGGTCCACGACTCGCGCGCCAGCCACCGGGCCATCGCCAGGCCGCTTTCGCCCAGACCGAGAACGAGCGCGCACCTCATCGACCGACCCCCCGGCGCGGGGGGCCACCGAGGCGGGGGCACCGCCGTCCGCGGTGCCCGCTCGATCGCAGCGCGCAGGTGACCGGCCCGTCCATCAGCGGATCTTCAAGGTCGACAAGCCGATCAGCACCAGCATCATGCTGATGATCCAGAAGCGAACCACGACCTGGTTCTCCTTCCAGCCGGAGAGCTCGAAATGGTGATGCAGCGGCGCCATGCGAAAAATTCGCTTGCCTCCGGTCCAGCGGAAGTACGCGACCTGCAGCATGACCGACAACGTCTCCGCGACGAAGACCCCGCCCATGATGAACAAGACGATTTCCTGGCGGATGATGACCGCGATCGTTCCCAGCGCCCCGCCCAGGGCCAGGGCGCCGACATCCCCCATGAACACCTGGGCCGGATAGGCGTTGAACCACAGAAAGGCGAGTCCGGCACCGGCCATCGCCCCGCAGAAGATCACCAGCTCGCCGGCGCCGGGAATGTAGGGAAACAGCAGGTAGCGGGCATAATCGGCGCGGCCCACGACATACGCGAACACCCCCAGCGCCGCGCCGATCATCACCGTTGGCATGATCGCCAGTCCGTCGAGGCCGTCCGTCAGATTCACCGCATTGCTCGCGCCGACGATCACGAGATACGACAGGACCGCAAAGCCCAGCACTCCCATGGGGTACCCGATGTTTTTGAAGAACGGCACGATCAGATCGGAGCGGGCGGGCAGATCGAGCACGAATCCGTTCGCGGCCCACTGCTGCACCAAGGGCCAGATCTGCGAGGTCGACGGGGCAGCGATGGCGAAGGCAAGGTACAGCGACGCCGTGACGCCGACGAGCGACTGCCAGAAGAATTTCTCGCGGCTTGCCATTCCTTTGGGATCGCGATGAACCACCTTGCGGTAATCGTCCACCCAGCCGATCGCGCCAAAGGCGACGGTCACCAGCAGAACGACCCAGATGAACCGGTTCGACAGGTCGGCCCACAGGATCGTGGTGATGCCGATGGATATCAGGATCAACGCGCCTCCCATCGTCGGCGTGCCCGTCTTGCTCAGATGGGACTGCGGGCCCGAGCTGCGCACCGACTGCCCAATCTTCAGTTCCGTGAGCTTGCGTATCACCACCGGACCGGCGAAGAGTCCAATCAACAGCGAAGTGGCCGCGGCCAGGACCGCGCGCAAGGTCAGGTAGCCGAAGACGTTGAAGCTGTGGATGTCCTGCGAGAGCCACTGGAAGAGTTCCTTAAGCATGGTCCTGTGGCACGCCTTGCGCTCGGCGCGCATCCGATGGCGGATCTTGCTCAAGCGCGCGGACCACCCGCTCCAGGCGCATGAAGCGGGATCCCTTGGCAAGGATGGTGATGCCCGCGGCAAGCACCGGTCCGGGACTGGCCGTCGCGCCGGTGGGCGCGGCGCCACCTCGCGTCAGCTCCAGCGCCGCGCCGATCAACTCCTCCACCGTGTCGAAGTGACTTGCGCCGGCACCAAAGGCATCGACCGCCGCTTGCGCTTGCGGCCCCAGCGCCAGGAGCCGATCGATACCGCGCTCGTGCGCATATCGGCCGATCTCGCGATGGAACTCCTCGGCACGCGAACCCACTTCGCCCATGTCGCCGAAGACCAGAACGCGATATCCCTCGCACTGCGCCAGCAGATCGATCGCTGCCCGCACCGAGTCTGGATTCGCGTTGTAGCTTTCGTCGATCAGCGTTGCCCCGCCTCGCCCGGCGAGCCACGTGCCGCGGCCGCCGACGGGTCGAAAGGCGGCCAACCCAGCGGCGATGTCGCCGGCACCGATACCAACGGCAAGGCACGCCGCGCTGGCCGCCAGGGCGTTGCGGACGTTGTGTTCCCCGCTCAGGGCCAGTTCCGTTGCAATCGTTGCGCCCGGTGCGCGGATGCGAAGCTGGCAGCTTCGCGTTCCGAGGCGGAAATCGGCGCCGACCGTGGCTGCCCCGTGCAAGGCAAAGTCGAGCACGCGGCGGGTACCGGCGAGATCGCGCCAGACCGCAGCACAGGCGTCGTCCGCGGCAAAGACGGCTGTGCCGTCGGCCGGTAGCGCCGCGATCGCGAACCCATTCTCCCGGGCGGTCGCTTCGACAGAGTCGAGAAACTCCTGGTGCTCGCGCTGCGCGTTGGTCACCAGCGCCACGGTCGGCCGCACCCACTGGCTCAGCAAACCGATCTCGCCGGGGTGATTCATCCCCAGTTCCAGGACGGCAGCACGGTGTTCGCGACGCAACTCCAGCAGCATCAGAGGCACGCCAATCTCGTTGTTGCGGTTACCCTTCGTGGCAAACCAGCAGCGCCGGCCGTCGTGCTCCCCATAGGCCTGCGCCAGGACCGACGCGATCATCTGCGTGGTGGTGGTCTTGCCGTTGCTCCCCGTGACGGAAATGACCGGGAAGGAGAACTGCGCGCGCCAGCATGCCGCGATCAGACCCAGGCCCCGGCGCGTGTCGGCAGCGACCAGCTGCGGCAGGTCGACCGGCACCGGCCGTTCGACGAGCAAGGCCACCGCACCACGCGCGCGCGCCTCCTGCGCAAACTCGTGCCCGTCGAACCGCGGCCCGCGCAGAGCGACGTACAGCGCGCCGGGCTCCAGGGTGCGCGTGTCGATCGAGACCTTGGCGAATTCCGCCGCCTCCGCTCCCGCGATCCGACAGGCCAGGCCATCGGCTGCCAGCGCGCGCGCGGCCTGGGCGAGCGACATCATCACGAGCGCCCTTCCCGCGCCAGCAGGGCACCGCGCGCGATCGCGTAATCGGAGAACGGCAGTCGCTGCCCTGAGATTTCCTGGTACTGCTCGTGCCCCTTGCCGGCGATCAGGACCACGTCGCCGACGCCGGCCCGTTGCAGGGTATCGCCGATTGCCTGCGCGCGGTCGGCATTGCGCCGGAATTGCACGCCCGCCGGAATGCCGGCAGCGACTTGGTCGATGATCGCATCCGCGTTCTCGCTGCGCGGGTTATCGCTGGTGAGCACGATGTCCTCGGCGCCGCGTGCGGCGGCGGCGCCCATGACGGCCCGCTTGCCGCGATCGCGGTCGCCGCCGGCGCCGAAAACGATGCAAAGACGCCCGCCGCGCGCGCGGGCCAGCGGGCGCAACGCATCGAGTGCCTTGGCGATCGCGTCCGGCGTATGCGCGTAATCGACGACCGCCAGCGGACCGTCCGCATCCGCGCCCGCGACCCTTTGCAGGCGCCCGGGCGGCGCCTGCAGGCCGTCGGCCAGCGCCGCTGCTTCACCCAGCGAGATTTCGCAGGCGAGCGCCACGCCCAGAACGCCCAGCAGGTTGACAACATTGAATTCGCCCAGGAGCGCCACGTCGACGGCCGCGGTCTCCACCGCCCGGCCGCGCTCGCATACCACCGCGATTCGCATGCCATCCGGATGGTGCTCGACCGTCTGGGCGCGCAGGCGGCAGGCGAGCGCCGCACCGGCGGCTGGGTCCGCCGCGCTGCCGACGCCGGTGACCGGCAAGCCGCGGGCGGCAAGATCCTGCGCCAGCACGCGACCGAAGTCGTCGTCCACGTTCAGTACCGCATGCGACAGCGTCGGCCAGTCGAAGAGTTTTCTCTTGGCAGCGCCGTACGAGGCCATGTCGGCGTGGTAATCGAGGTGATCGCGGCTCAGGTTGGTGAAGAGCGCAACATCGAAGCAGATGCCCTCTACCCGCCCCTGTTCAAGACCGATCGAGGAGACTTCCATCGCCAGGGCGCAGGCGCCCTCGTCCAGTGCCTTGCGGGCCAGACGCTGCAAGCTGGCGGCGTCGGGCGTGGTGAGGTCGCTTAGCTCCGATCGCAGCGCGCCGGGAAATCCGAAGCCCAGGGTTCCGATCGTGGCACACGGCTGCCCCGCGGCGGTCAGCAGTTGCGCGATCCACTGGCAACTCGAGGTCTTGCCGTTGGTTCCGGTGACGCCGATCGTGCGTAGCTGCGCGCTCGCATCGCCGTAATAATCGGCCGCGATCGGCCCGAGCGACTTGCCCAGCGAGCGCACCGACAGCAGCGGCACGGCATCGGGAACGGACGGCATTGATTCCTGCGCCGAACCCGGCCCGGCGGATCGCGCCTGCGCCCACGACGCCTCGTCGACCACGAGCGCCGACGCCCCCCGTGCCAGCGCCTGCGCGACAAAGCGCAGGCCGTCCACGTGCCGACCGGGCAGCGCCACGAAGACGTCTCCCGGCGTCACGGTGCGGCTGTCGATCCGCAGGTCGACGCCGGGTGGGGCCTTGGCGCGGAGCCAATCGCCGACCGCCCGCACATTTGCTTCAGGACCGTGCATGGCGATCTCAGCCTCCCGGCGCCGCGGCCTGCGCGAACTGCACCGGAGTCGAATCGGGAGTGACCTGCAGCGCGCGCAAGGTTCCGGCCGTGATCGTGCCAAACACCGGTGCGGCGACGTCGCCGCCGTAGTAGCGGCCCGCGCGTGGATCGTCGATCATCACGGCCACCACGATGCGCGGATCCGAGGCCGGCGCAAAGCCGACGAACGAGGATACGTAGGCGTCGATGTACCGTCCATCGCGTAGCTTGCGCGCCGTGCCCGTCTTTCCGGCTACCCGATAGCCGGGGATGCGCGCCGCCGGGGCGGTACCCTCATTGCTGGTGGCCAACTCCAGCATGTGACGCATCTTCGCCGCCGTCGCCGCGCTCAGCACCCGCACGGGTACCGCGGGAGACTCGGTCCGCAATACCGATACCGGGACAATATCGCCGTCGCGGGCAAACACCAGGTATGCATGGGCCAGTTGCAAGAGCGAAACCGAGATGCCGTAGCCGTAGGCAATCGTTGCTTGCTCCACCGGACGCCAGGTGCTGGCCGGGCGCAGGCGCCCCGTGACCGCACCCGACAATCCCGCGTGCGGTACCTGGCCGAAACCGACGGCGGTAAGGGTCTCCCACAGCGACTGCGCCGGCATTTCAAGCGCGATCTTCGCGGTTCCGACGTTGCTCGACTTGGCAACCACTTGCTCGACCGTGAGCGCGCCGCGCGGATGGTCATCGGTGATGGTTCGCCCGGTGATGGTCAGCCGACCAGGCGCGGTATCGATCACCGTTTCCGGGCGCACGACACCGCTTTCGATCGCGGTGGCAATGGTAAACGGCTTGAGTGTCGATCCCGGCTCGAAGGTATCGGTCACCGCCCGATCACGGATCTGGTTGGGGTCGAATTGGCCTCGGCGCGCCGGATCAAAATCGGGCCAATTTGCCAGCGCAAGCACTTCCCCGGTGCGGGCATCGAGGACCACCGCTGCCGCGGCGTGCGCCGCATTGGCTTCGGCCGCCTGCTTTACCGCAGTGTGCGCGATGTACTGGATGCGGTCGTCGATCGCCAGCGCGATGTCTTGCCCCTGCACCGGCTCATGCAACCAGTCATCCTCGATCGTATGCCCAAGGCGATCCTCGATCAGGTGGCGCAGTCCCGGCCGCCCGCCGAGCGTACCCTCATACTCGCGCTCGACGCCTTCGAGCCCGTGCTCCCCGACTTTGGTGAAGCCCGTAAACCCGAGCAGGTGGGACGTAACGGCGCCCTCCGGGTATTGGCGGCGAAACTCCTTAATGCTGTGAACGCCGCTGATGTGCAGCGCGTCGATCCGCTGCGCTATCTCGGGGTCGAGCTGGCGCCGCAGGTAGACGAAGCTGCGGTCGTCGTCGGCCATGCGGCGGCGCAATTCCGCGGGCGTGATCTGGAGCAAGTGCGCGAGCTGGGTCCTTTGCTTGGCGTCGGCGTCAAAATCATCGGGATTGGCCCAGATCGCCCGCGCCGGCACAGACGAGGCCAGAACCACCCCGTTGCGATCAAAGATCGTCCCGCGCGTTGGCGTCTCGGGCAAAGTACGCGCGTAGCGTGCCTCGCCCTGGCGCTGCAGGAAACCCGTTGACCAGCCCCCTTGCAGGTACACCACCCGCACGCTCAATGCTGCGAACGCGCAAAAGAGCCCGAAGAGCAGCAGTTTGGAGCGCCANNGCGCGGCGCGGTGCGCTTGCGGACAGCCGCTTCGAATCGCGCCCGCCTGTGCCCGCGGCAGTACCGCGCCCGCCCGCCCGCGGTCGCCCCGCGCCAACACGCACCGCCGCCAAGCTCATCGCGGCTCCTTCGGCACCGCGCCAGAAGCTGCCTGCAGCAGCGGCGCCGGAGCCGGCAGGATCACGATGCGATCGGGGTTGATGGCCCGCATTCCAAGACGCCGCGCCACGGCCTCGACGGTCGCCGGCTGCGCGGCGCGTCCCAGGTCGCTGCGCAATCGCGCCCCCTCCGCTTCCAGGGCCTTGGTCTCCTGCTGTGCGACTTCCAACTCGGCAAAGAGTTCACGCGCGCGGTATTGCGAGGCGACCAGCGCCAGCGCGCATGCGACGAGCAGCAAGGACAGCACCAGAAGTGCGAGGCGCGTCATCCGCGGCCAACCTTCAAGCCCGGCAATCCAGGTCGACGTCCATACGCTCGGCAACGCGCAAATGCGCGGAGCGGGCGCGGGGATTGCTTTGCACTTCCATCGCCTCCGGTGCGATCCTTGCCAGGGCGCGAAGACGCGGCCGTGGTAGCTGCGCCTCGCGCAACGGCAGTCGCCCGAAGGCGCGCTCCGGGTGCGCCTGCGCGTCGATGAATCGCTTGACGATGCGATCCTCCAGCGAGTGAAAGCTGATGACCGCCAGGCGCCCACCAGGGGCTAGCACCGAGAGCGACGCGGCGAGAATCAACGCCACCTCCTCGAGCTCTTGATTGAGGAAAATCCGTATAGCCTGAAAGGTGCGGGTGGCCGGATGCTGCAGCGGATCCTTGCGGCTTTTGACGGGGATCGCAGCGGCCACGACAGCGGCAAGATCGGTAGTGCGCTGGAGCGGCCGCCCATGCGCGCGGCGAGCCGCAATCGCCTTTGCAATCGGTGCAGCAAACCGCTCATCACCATAGTCGCGCAGCACCCGTTTGAGCTCCTCGACGCCTACCTCGGCCAGCCACTGCGCGGCCGACGGCCCGCGTTCCGGGTTCATGCGCATGTCCAGCGGACCGTCGGCACGCAGTGAAAAGCCTCGTTGCGCGTCGTCGAGTTGCGGCGACGACACGCCCAGGTCGATGAGCAGACCGTTGATGCGAGGGATCGATCGCTCGGCCAGCACGGTGCCCAGGCGCGAGAATTCGCAGTGAACGAATTCGAAGCGCGGATCGGTCCATGCACGCGCCGCGTCGCGCGCTGCCGGATCGCGATCGAGCGCGATCAGGCGCCCCCCGGCCGAGAGCCGCTCCAGAATGCGGCGCGAATGTCCGCCCCGGCCAAAGGTCGCGTCGACGTAGATGCCCTCCGGGTCGGTCACCAGCAGCGTGACGGCGGCCTCGGCGAGCACCGGCGCGTGTTCCCCGGTCTCGGAGTTCGATGCGGCGTTCATTGCGCGTCACGGCGTTCAGAAGGAAAAGCCGGCGGCGGCTTCCGGGAGCCCGTTGGCCAGGTCGCGCTCCTCGCGCTCGCGCAACAGGTCCGGCTCCCACAGCTCAAAGTGGGTACCCATCCCGATCAAGGTCGCCTCGCGCGCCAGCCGAGCATCCTCCCGCAACCCCGTGGGAACGAGCATGCGTCCCGCGCTGTCGAGATCGACATCGATCGCGCTGCCGAGCAACAGTCGCTGCAGGGCGCGCGCCGAATACGGCAGCACCGCGAGCTCTTCGCGCTTGTGCTCCCACTGCTGCCGCGGATACACCAGCAAGCAGCCGTCGGGATGGCGCGTGAGCGTTAGGCGCCCATCACAGCCGGCAAGTAATTGGTCCCGATGCCGCGTCGGCATGGAAATGCGACCCTTGGGGTCGAGTGCCAATTTGGATGCGCCCTGAAACACGGATTCGCTCTTGTGGAGACATAGAAACCAACAAATTGAAAAACATCAATATTTCAATTAGTGATTACTTACTTTTCCACAATCTCCCACTTTTTTCCACCGAAGTGCGACTGTAGTGCATCGACTTCCCGTGGTCAAGGTGGGAAATAGACGGTTTTCCTAATCGACACAAGCACTTAGCGTGCATTGCGAAAGAAAGATCGAGGAAAGAAAACCCTATGAAATGAAATAGATAGAATTGCTTTTGAATGTCAAATATAAAGAAGAATCCCGAGCCCGCGGCGGCACCGACTTCGCGGACTGTCAACCAGCGCTACTCGCCAACACACAGCGACATCAGCGCCGCGCTAGCCGGGCAGGCACCCTGGAACAAGGCCGAGTCCTGCAAGGATCGTGGTGCCTGCTCGATCGGCTCGCGCCGAAACCCGAAGTTCGCGAAGTATTCCTCGGCGCTGGTCGTCAGCAGATAGATCTTCCCAGTCTTGCGCCGCTTCGCATCCTGAACGAGCCCGTTTATCAGCATTGTGCCGATACCCTGGCGCCGCAGCGTTGGCGCAACCGCAATCGAGCGCAGCAGCGCGACCTCGGCGTGCGCTTCGGTGCAGGCGCAGCCGACGACGACGCCATCGGCAACGGCAAGAAGAAAAGCGCCCAGATGCTCGCGAGCGCCGTCGCGCGGCAGCTGGCCGTCTTCGAGCAGCGAGGCAATGGCTCGCCAATCATCTTGCGTGGCCGATCGCAGGGTGATGACTGCGTGCCGCATGGCCCCAGACCTCACTAGGCCAGCGGATGCGCCGGGGCATCCTTCGCGCTTGTCCTCATCGCGCGGTCAATGAGCACACCGATTCCCGCACCCGCGATTTCCGCGATCACGAAGCCAGGGACGCTCGAGGGCGCGACGCCGGCGAAGTTGATGCACGGGTCCTCGAGCATCCATTTGGCGTAGTCGGCCTCGACGCGCGAGGGTTCGGCCGCAAACAGCTTTGGGTAACAGGCGACGCTGGCTTGCAGGTCCCCGACAGGCAAGTGGAGGTGAAATCGCTTCATGGCGTACTCCAGGGTTGGCATTGGCTCACCCGCACGACGCGGCCGCCGCGTCCACCACACGGCATAGGGCGCCTTGGCAACATTTCTCGGTCAAGTAGCCGAGCAGCTCGTTCCTGCGGTCGTAAGAGGCTCAATAGATGAGATGACGGCTTGCCCGCTCCTGCGTAATCAGCCCAGCGCTGGTCAAATCCTTCAAGTGCAACGAAAGCGTGGCGGCGGGGATTCCCAGGGCATCGGCCATCGTTCCCGGCGTAAGCCCCTTCGTACCTACCACGACCAGCGCACGGAACACCCGAAGCCGCAACGGCTGGGCAAGCGCGCCGAGCGATCGAACGACATCAAGCTATTCCATGTTTCTATCATAATCGAAATATGTCTACCGCGGAGAGACCAACGGCAAGATGTCGGGACCGCCCGGAGCGTGTCCCGGTGGCCGTTGCCTGCTTCCTATCGCGCGAGAAATCCCCGGATACCACGGACCGTGGTTGCCCAGTAGCCACGCAATCGGCCCAGCCCAGGCCACCTCCGGCTCCGCGCCAACAGCGTAGTAGAGTGCGCGCGAATTCGGCAGCCCGCCCGCGCCGTCCCTTGGAGGCGCGAGCGCCGCACCGGCCGGCGCGGGTGACACCCCCGCTTTGTGTCATTTGGCGGATCGCAGTCGAGAAGAATTGCCCGACCGAAGAACCTCTCGAAGCGGCGCAGAGAGGCTGGACATTTCCTTGATTTTTAGGACATTGGTCCGGTACCACATTACGCACTGGGCAAAGGGTTTTACTGCGCTGTTGGCCCATAGTTGTAACAAACGACCACTAGACGAATCGCTGAACTTTCGGCTTCTGCAGTGGCGGAGCGGACAGCAACGCCATCTCTGAAAACGCCAAAGGACCCTTATTTTCAGATTATCGAATCACGTTCACGTTATCAAATCAATATCGAATCATTTTATTGACATTTTGATTCTATAATGATACGATTACATAAAATTGATTTGATAATGATAGAGTAAACATGGCAAAGCGGCACATCCAGGAGGCAATTCTCGACTATTTGAGTGAGCGCGAGGCCAAGGGTCTCGAAACGGTAGGCGCTGACGAAATAGCAGCCCACTTGGGGGAACCTCGGCCCACCGTCAATCGACATATGTCCAAGCTGGTTGCTGCTCACCGCGTCCTACGCGTAGGGGCCGCCCGAGCCACCGCATACAAGATAGCAAAACCAGTCCTAACGGAAGTCGCGGTCGTCGAGGCCACTAAAGCTAAGGACACAGTCACAGCGACCGTATCGCCGACCTGGAGCCCAGCCGCAGCCGCTCTACGTGCGCAGCTCGAGGCTCCACTTGCCACGAGGGCGCCGGTGTCCTACCGACGAAGCTTTGTCGATGACTACCAGCCAAACGAATCTTCGTTGTTGCCGGCTACTCTGGCACAACAGCTATTTAGTGAAGGGCGCAGCCCCGGACAACAGCCCGCGGCGACCTTCGCGCGCAAGGTGCTCGAACAGTTGCTCATCGACCTGTCGTGGTATTCGTCACGCCTGGAAGGAAACCGCAAGAGCTTGCTCGACACGCGAGAGCTTTTTGCAAAGGGCCGCTCTGAAGGCGACGACCTGGACGCCACCATGCTCCTTAATCACAAGGACGCAATCGAATTCATGGTGGACGCAGTACCGACCGAGGGTATTACGGTCCCCGTCGTGCGCAACCTCCAAAGTCTTTTGATGCAAGGACTGCTTGCGAACTCTGATTCCTTGGGAGCAATTCGCAGGACTTTGGTGAACATTACCGATACGGTCTACGTGCCCACGCAGGTTCCCTCCCTGCTTGAAGAGATGCTGGCCCTGGTCGTAGAAAAAGCCAGAAACGTTCGAAATCCTCTTGAAGCGGCGTTTTTTCTATGGGTCAACCTGGCCTACCTCCAACCGTTTGAAGACGGCAACAAGCGCACGAGCCGTCTGTGCGCCAACATGCCACTCATGCTTGCTAATTGCGCCCCGCTGTCGTTCCTCGACGTGGAGCCTGTCGATTACGCAACAGCAATGCTTGGCGTGTACGAAAGGCTCGACGTCACCCTTGCCGTAGAGCTATTCGCCTGGACATATCGGCGCTCAATTGCCAAGTATCAGGCTGTGCTTGCATCAATGGGCGCCCCAAATCCAATCCGAACGAAATATCGCGAACATTTGGGCGAGTTGGTTCGCCAAGTAGTGTTCTACGGCGCCTCATTTACGCACGCGGTTGAATCTCTTGCCCTGCCAGAGGAGGACCGCGCGCCTTTTGTCGCCATCGCACAAGACGAGCTTAAGCATCTGGAGCCCTACAACTGCGCGCGTTTTAGACTGCCTATTGGCAAGACCCAAGAGTGGATTGCAAAAGGACGACCGGGCATCTAAGTCCCGCGTCTTCTGTGAAAAGTAATGTTCTGGTTTGTCGGATTTCATGAAGCGGAAAATATCAGATGACAAACGGTCAGTTTTGAAAAAATTTCTTCGAGCTCATCGGGCGCAAACCCGCATGAATACTCGCTCTCCGAGGATTCCTGGGCCAACAGCGTAGTAAAAACCCTAGGCAAAGGCAAAGTCCGCCTGTACGCCGGATTCTGTGCGGCGCGTTGCCGCGCCGTGGCAATCATTCCTCTAGGCCGGCGCTCGCGCGCCGGCTCAAGCCACCTACCCGCAGCCTCGCCGAGCC
>OKRD01000173.1:0-127 GCA_900290335.1 Burkholderiales bacterium
CTGGGCCGGGTAGGCATGCTCCTGGAAATGGTCGAAAATGATGTCGTCCGGCGTGTCGTTGGCTTGGCCGATCTCCTGCAGGATCACGCCGCGCTCGCGCTCCAGCTCCTCCGGCTCGAAGGTGGAG
>OKRD01000173.1:137-492 GCA_900290335.1 Burkholderiales bacterium
GTGTCCTCCTTCAGCACCTTGACGTAGTAGGCGGTCTGCTCGCGCGCGGTGTAGGCGTTGATGTGGCCGCCGACCGCCTCGATCTCCTCGGCGATCTGCGTCGCGGTGCGGCGTTCGGTGCCCTTGAAGGCCATGTGTTCGAGGAAATGCGAGACGCCGTTCTCCGCCGCGCGCTCGTGGCGCGAGCCGGTGGCGACATAGGCGCCGAGCGAGACGGTCTCCACCCGCTCCATCCGTTCGGTGACAACGGTCAGGCCGGACGGCAGGCGAGTTAGCTGGATGGCTTCATTCACAGGGGTGGCGTTCCTTGGCTGGCCGGGCAGTGTATCGGCTTCCGATATGGGGCGGCCAGAGG
>OKRD01000173.1:502-1116 GCA_900290335.1 Burkholderiales bacterium
TTGACGCTGCTCCATCCGCACGCATAGCGTTTGCGCAACGGGCGCGGCGCGCATATGCCCCGAGCCGCCCGGTCAAGGGAGTGAAGTGTGGACGGGATGAAAGCGGCTCTGACCAGCCGCGACGCGATCGCCGTGCGTCATCTGAGCAAGCGGTTCGATGGTGCCGGCGGCGGGGTCGTCGCGCTGAGCGATATCGACTTCGCCATCGGCGATGGCGAGTTCGTCGTCGTCGTCGGACCGTCCGGCTGCGGCAAGTCCACCCTGCTGCGCATCCTCGCCGGGTTGNNNCATGGCACGCCGATCACCGGCCCGCGCCGGGATATCGGCGTGGTGTTCCAGTCGCCGGTGCTGTTTCCCTGGCGCAGCGTGCTGGGCAACGCCATGCTGCCGGTGGATGTGCAGCGGCTCGGCCGGGAGAAACTGCGCGCCCGCGCCTTCGACCTGCTGAAGCTGGTCGGCCTGGACGGGTTCGAGCACCGTTATCCCTGGGAACTCTCCGGCGGCATGCAGCAGCGCGTCGCGCTGGTGCGCGCGCTGATCCACGATCCGGCGCTGCTGTTGATGGACGAGCCGTTCGGCGCGCTGGATGCGATGACGCGTGAGGCAATGAATGT
>OKRD01000174.1 GCA_900290335.1 Burkholderiales bacterium
CGCAAACGGGAGAGGTGTACGGTGCGGGCGGGTAAGACGGTCCGGCCCGGCGGTTCGCGCCGGGGCGTCGGGCTGCAGCCGATCCAGCGCGCGGGCGAGAATCTCGATCGTGGTTCGACCGATGTATTCGCTGGCCGGGTCGGTGCGGGAAGCGGCTTCGAGGTAGGCACGCGCGATGATCGGACCCAGCGGCGGCGGATTGTAGAGCAGCCGCTTGATCAGGAACGGGTTCCAGCTCAGCGGGTTGTAATCGGCCTTCAGGTAGCCCTGGCGGATCAGCAGCCGCTCCACCGGCGTGCCGGGCTGCACGCCGATGAAGAAGATGAACGGCAGCACGTTGTCGCGGCCGAACAGCGCGTAGAGCGCCTCGATCTTGTCAATCGTCATGCGCAGCGTCTGGGCGGTTTCGCCGGGGGCGTTCAGCGGCAGGTAGAGCTTGATCTTCTGGTCGGTGTGACCGTTTGCCTTCAGCATGCGGAACGCGTCCATCTGCTGCTGCAGCGAATAGCCCAGGGTGAGCGAATCGACCATTTCCTGCGAGCCGGTGAAGGACAGATCGACACTGCTCATGCCGCTCGCCCACAGCTTGCGCGCCAGCTGCGGGGTCAGATGGTTCAGGCGCAGATAGCCGGACCAGGTGACCTCGGTCCGGCGGGCCAGCATCTCGTCCAGGATCGCCTCGACGTGGCGGGTGCTTTTCGTCGTCGAGCAGAACTGCGCGTCGGTGAACCAGATGCGGCGCACGCCGTACTGCCTGTTCAGCACCTCGATCTCGCGCGCCACCTCGGCCGGGTCGCGGTAGCGCTGCCGGTGGCCCTCGATCTGGTTGTACAGGCAGAAATGGCACTGGAAGGGACAGCCGCGCTTGGTGTGCACGCCGATGTCGCCGTCGAGATAGTCGCGGAAGCCGGGGAAGATCGATTCGATGTACGGGAAGTCCACCGCGGTGAGGCGCGCGAGGTCGAAGGTTTCGGCGCGTTCGCGGTGGGCGATGGCGCCGGCGTGGTCCTTGTACCAGAATTCGCCGGCCGGGGCGGCGAGACCGTCGACGATGGAGAGCATGGCGTCCTCGCCTTCGCCGACAGTGACCACGGTGTCGGTGGGGCAGTGCTCGACGACGTGCTTGGCGAAGATCGATACCGCGGTGCCGCCGACCACGATGCGCGCCGCCGGCAGCAGCCGGCGGACCAGGCGGAAATAGCCGAAATTGGCCAGCCGGGCGCCGACATAGTCGCCGATGATGCGCAGCGCGCTCCAGGCGGCGGCGACGCGGCGCAGCGGGTTGGTCGCATGGTCGTAGTTCATCACCACGTCCAACGCGTCGTCCTCGGGGTGCGGGCCGAAGGACTGCATGTTGCGCCAGGAGAAGGCGACGATGTCGGGGCGCACTGCGGCGATGCGCTCGGTCAGTGCGCGGCGGCGGGCGGCGGGGGCGAGCAGTGCCAGGTCGAGGATGTGCTGGGCGACGTGCGGCCGCTGCTTGTGCACGTGATCGGCGACATAGACCACGCCGCCTGGATAGATCTTCCAGCACGGCAGGCGGACATNNTTCCTGCCTCCTCCTCCAACATGTCGGGGCTGGTCCCCGCGCCCGGTATCGGCGGGTCCGCCCTGCACGTCATCAGACGGGGGGATTGAACCGGTCGGCGGCAGTCCCGCATTGACCTCGATCAACGGCGCGTGAGGAAACCGTGGCTGTGACGGGACAGCAGCGGCCGTTGACACAGGCGAAACCGGTCACGAAGCTGCGCCGCGGCGCGCGTCGGTCACGCAGGGCAAAAAAGGCAGCAACGTGAGAGCTGGGAGAATCGGCCAGCGCAACGGCCGGAAGACGGCGTTCGCCGGGCGATTCGGGCGATCCGTCATCGGCTGGGTCCTGCTGGGCGCGGCCGCCCTGCCGGCCGCGGCGCAGGTG
>OKRD01000172.1 GCA_900290335.1 Burkholderiales bacterium
CCTTGGGGAACGACTCCCACTGCACCGCGTCGCCGAGCCGCTTGCCGTCGACGACACGCCGCGCGACCCGTCGGCGTCGGGCGCTAGGGCGCGCTCCAGCCCAGATCCGGATCGTATTCGGTGATTTCGCGCGCGAGCCGCTCCGTTTCCGGACCGAGGTTCTTCTCAAAAACAATTCCGTCCTGGTTGACGAGAAAAGTCATGATGCCCGAATCACCCCACTTCGCGGGAAAGGCGAGCAGCGCGAACCCGCCGGTCATGTGGCCGCCGACGAAATAGTCCTTCGCGCCACCGGGCGCATGACTGCCCTGGCGAGTGAGGATGCGGTAAAAGTATCCGTGATATGGCAAGGGGTGATCCAGTTGGTCTTTGGCCGTATAGCCCTCGGCCCGCGCGTGCGCCACCAATGGTCCTAGCGGACTTGGCTCCTGGCCTGCCTTGGCCTCCCAGTACAGTCCGTCATGCTTGCCGGAAGTGCTATCAAACTTCGGTGCGTACTGGAATACGCCGTCGCCGAGCCCGTCCCGGGATGCATATTCGCGCTGAGCCGCCACGTAGGCCCGGCAGACTTCGATCACACTGAGTTCATTGCGCCCGATGCGGCGATCGATGATCTTCTTCGCGCTGGCATCGGTGTCGAAGTGCCATCGCTCGCCTTGCTTGACCAGCGGAATGGGCAATGACCAATCCTCCGGCCCAACGATCAGCGTGGCCACATTCGCGCCTTCGGCCTCCACTCGGTGCGCCGAGTCGTAGGCGTTCACCAGCCGAAGGCGGGCCTCCCGGTCGGCTACTCGGTCGCCGGAACGGATTAGCGGCTCCCCACTTGACCCGAGGATCCGCAGCAGTTCGCCTTGATCGTCGCTTCGGACTGCGGCGATAAACGCCTCGACCGCCTGTTGGGCCGTTGCAAAGTCCCGTTGCATCGGCTCGGCCGCCGGAGCGGAAAGTGCAACGGCCAAACCCGCGGCGGCAATGCTTAGGCCGAGCCGGAGCAGCCAGTGCCTGCCTGCCGCCCGCCAGCGCGCAGCGGCGAGCAAGAGTGCGCGGCTCACCGGCGCACCCCCCCGCCTTGGGGCGGCGTGGACATTCGACTGCTGGCACCGCGCTGCTCCTGGGTGCGCACCTGCGCACCGTTGCCGAAGGACTCCAGCGCCGGAGGCGACGGGTGTTCTGCAATCGCGTGCGGAAATTGCGCCGGCTCGACTCTTGGCGACTCGGTCACCGGAGCCGGCACGTGCAACGCCGGCGCCGTAGTGCCCTGGCGTAACGAGCGTATTTCGGCCGGCGCAGGCTCAGAGGCGCCCGGCGCATAGCCACGAAAGCTGCCACGGATCGATGGCCGGCCCACAGCGCCCCCGAACTGCGCCTGTGTCATCCCATGGCGAAAGGGCACGCCGCCNNGCCGCCAAGGTCCGGGGTGCAGCGGCAGGTGCACGACGCCCGTTGCGGGGACCGTCCCGCCACCAACGATATTGATCTGGTGATGACCCCAATCCCAATGATTCCATCCCCAGAGCGGGGCCACGATGGCAAACCCGATGAAGCCGCCCATCGCATAGCCCGGAACGTCGAAATAGAAGGGTAGGTAGTCCGGATATGGCCAGTCGCCGTAGACCACATCCGGGTCGTAGACCGGTACATATACCGATTCCGGGTTGGCCGGCGCGATCTCGATGGCCTGATCGTCGTTGGACACCGTCTGCTGCGGCGTGGACGTCAGTGTCCTTGCGGCCTGCGCGCGGCCACGCAGCTGTTGGATACGATCCATCACGTCGGCTTGCTGCGCAAGGAATGCTTCTCCGAGCTCTTCGGTCCAGTCCAAATTGCTGTCCATCACGGTCAGGATCTGCGCAAATGCCACTAGCGACTTGACACTGGCGTCCCACGGCAACGGTTGCAGCGCCTGGGCGAGCGCAGCGCCATGCAATGCGGCATTGGCGGGGTCTTGCAGCCAGCGATCGGCCTGGACGACCTCCAGCGGATAGGTTGCGGCCATGAGGACCTGGCCTAGTACATCGTCCGGATATAAGGCTATCGGCGCCAGCATCTGATCGAGCTGCGCGGCGGAATACAGCGTCGCACCCTGTGAAACGGTTGGCGCCTCGCCCTGCGCATGCACGCGCGCGCCCACCAGAATCGCGCTAACCAGCGCAGCGGCCACGAGCAGGCCGAGGCCGGCAGCGCCTGGCCGCATCGCGGTGCGGCGCGCGCCGAGCTGCCGTGGAAAACCCATGGCGTTCACGCTAGTCCGGAGCAAAATTGCATTCTATGCCGCGTGCCGCTACGTCGCCTTCATCGCTCGCGAAGGCATGCCGATCAAGTTGCCGGACGTGGCTCGAGAAACGCTCGCTCCCAGGATACCAAGAGTAGCGTGTTGCAACCGTGCCATTGCTGATCCAAAATGCCCGAGACGCCGTTTCGGATGGAGCAATGGCGATGCGCTACTGCACGAGGATTCCTCTGGTCATGCTGATCCTCGCTGCGTGCCTGGTATCGGCGAGTTGCGACTATGGTTACGATTACTACTACGCGTGCTCGCCCTGTGCGGCAAATGTCACCAGCTACATGGGCACCGTCTCGGGGTTGCAACCGGGCACTAGCGTGACCCTGCTAGCGAACACCGGGGAGCAGACGAGCCTGTCGGCCAACGGCAGCTTCAGCGTGGCAACGCTCGCCCCACCGGGCTTTCCAGCGCAATTGGGCGTGCTGTTCCAACCCCCCGGGCAAAACTGCGTCGCATCCAACAGCGCGCCCGATGCCAACGGGGTGGTCCATGTCACGGTCACCTGCTCGGCCATCGGCGCCGGCGCGATACCCTCCCTTGCCGTGGTCGCCGGGATGCTGCAAGAGGGCGCCACCGACGGGAGCGGGACGGCGGCGAGCTTCCAGGGTCCGTTCGGTATTGCCGTCGACGGCGCCGGCAACGTCTACGTCGCCGACAGCGGCAACAACACCGTACGCGCGATCACGCCCTCCGGTGTGGTGAGTACGCTGGCAGGTTCGGCCGGGGTCATCGGCAGCGCCGATGGAACCGGCGCGGGCGCGAGCTTCAACGCTCCGGCGGGTGTCGCCACCGATAGCGCGGGCAACGTCTACGTTGCCGATACCGGCAATGAAACCATCCGCAAGATCACGCCGTCCGGGGTAGTCACCACGTTGGCTGGTTCGCCCGGTCTGGCCGGCACCAGCGACGGGACCGGGTCGGCTGCGCGCTTTTGGGGTCCGATCGGAATTGCCGCCGACGCGGCCGGCAACCTGTACGTGGCAGACGATTATGCCAACACGATACGTGTGATCACCCCCTCCAGTATGGTAACGACCCTGGCCGGCACGGGTGGTGTATGGGGCAGCGTGGACGGCACCGGCGCGGCCGCGCGGTTCAACCGTCCGCGGGGTGTTGCGGTCGACGGCGCGGGCAACGTTTACGTGGCCGACACGGGAAACAATACGATCCGCAAGATAGCGCCGGGCGCCATCGTAAGCACGCTGGCTGGCACCGCTGGAGTGTGGGGAAGCGCCGACGGCGCCGGTGCGGCAGCGAGCTTTGCGCGCCCGTTGTCCGTTGCGAACAACGCGGCGGGCGATGTCTATGTGGCCGACTATCAAAACAGCACTATCCGCAAGATCACGGCCTCCGCGGTGGTGACCACGGTGGTCGGCGTGCCAGGCCGCGCGGTATTCAGCGCAGGGACGCTACCGGGATCGCTCGCCTATCCGGCCGCAGTGGTCGTCAGCGCAACGTCGCTGTTCCTCACCACCAATAACGGCGTCGCCGTAGTGCTGAATCTGCCCTAGGTGATGGCTAGCTATCCCAGGTAGGCGTCGCGAAACGTCTTCACGGCCAGGGCCGCGACCACCGCCAGGAATGCCCAGCGAATGAGGCGATTGCCATAGCGCAGGGCGATCCGGCTGCCGACCTGCCCGCCAACGAAGTTCGCCACTGCCATGGCTAGACCCAGCTTCCACAGCACCAGGCCATTGAGCGTGAAAACTAGGATCGCGGCAAGGTTAGAGGCAACATTGGCGAGCTTGGCTGGCGCTGCCGCGTTTAGAAAATCGAATCCCAGCGCCCGCACGAAGATCATCTTGTAAAAGGCGCCCGCCCCGGGCCCGAAAGCACCGTCGTAGAACCCCACTGCTGCGGCGCCGCTCGATGCTACGGCCGCCTCCCGATGCCTGGTATAGCGCGGCGCATGCGCAAGGCCCGCCTTGCTAAACGCGGTGTAGCACCACAGCGCGAGGAGCAGGAGGGGCAGCGCCTTGCGCAGCGGATCCGCGGGTATCCGGGTAACGGTATAGGCGCCCAACAGTGAAGCAAGAAAGGCCGCCGCGATCACCGGTGCGACCGTCGTCCAGCGCGGGGCGGTAACGCGCGCATACTGTAGTGCCGCCCCGCCGGTTCCGACCGACGAAGCAAGTTTGTTTGTGCCCAACAGCAGGGCCGGAGCCACGCCCGGAAAGAGGGCGAACAGCGCCGGAACCTGCAGCATTCCGCCGCCTCCCATGACCGCGTCAACGACTCCGGCGCAAAATGCCGCTGTCCCCAACTCGATCCACTCGTACATGGGCGCCCCGATCCGGCGGCTCAGAGGTCGCCAGGGTCGAGTCTGCGCTGCCACAGCAACAGCGCGACACCGGCCAACACGATCGCGCACGCCAACCACTCCTGGCTGCTCACCGTCTCCCCGCCGACGGCCACTCCCAGCAACAGTGCTATGAGCGGATTGACGAAGGAATAGCTCGACGCCAGCGCCACCGAGGTACGCGAGAGCAGCGCCATATAGGCGTTGAACGCCACCAGCGAACCGAAGACCACCAGGTAGGCCCAGGCCAGCGTCGACCTCAGCGTAGGCGGCCAGCGGGGCCTCTCCCCGGTTGCCCACGCGAGCATCAGTAGGATCAAGCTGCCGCAAAGCATTTCCGTGGCATAGCCCATGGCGCCTGCGGCAAGGGCGAACGTGCGCTGACTCAGAACACTGCCGACCGCCCATCCTCCACAAGCGATCGTAACCGCTCCCAATCCTGCGGGCGAGGCACGAAAACCCGCCCCCCGAGTAAGGAGCAGCACACCCAAAAAACCAACCGCAATCCCGACTAGCTCCAGGCGCCTGGGCCGCACACCGAACAATCGGTTCACGGCGATGATCATCATCGGCATGACCGCAATGAAAGCCACGACCAGTCCCGATCCGATGCTCTGCTCGGCGACAGCGGTCCCGCCCATGCCGCACCCGAGCATCAAGGCGCCAACAACGAGCGCATTGCGCCATTGCCGCGGCGACGGCATGGCTGCCTTGGACACGCCTCGCGACCAGGCCAGCAGGATGCCCCCGGCAAGGAGAAACCGCGTGCCCATCTGGAAAAATGGCGGGAAACTGACCAGCGCCCACTTGATGGCAAGGTAGGTCGAGCCCCAGATGAGCCAGGTCGCGGCCAGGCAGGCGATCACTGTCGGCGGCGGCAGCGGCGATCGGCCGCGCGCGCTGTCAACGCTCATGGTCGACAATCGAGCGACGCCCGCGNNCGAGCTCGTCCGGCGACCCGATCTCGGCGCGGACGGCCGCCGGTAGATACAGGTCGTGTGTACGCGGATCGACGTCGATCGTGCGTGCACTGGCCTGCGAAGTGATGGAGGCCACGGCCGCAAATGCGCCCGGCCGTATCTCGCCGACCACCGTGACCGTGCCATCACCGCCGTTGGCGCTGTAGGCAAAGCCATCATCGAACACCACGCCATCGGGACCGGCACCGATGGCCGCACTACCGAGCACCGTTCCAGTCGCAGGGTCACTGACGATCATCAGGTGATTCGAACATACCGAGTAGAGCCTACGGCCGGCACCGATCGCCAAACCCGAGGGAGCAACGCAGGGGGCAATCGAATATCGCCTCTGCACTCTCGCCTGCCGCAGATCCAGATCCACCACTTCGGCGGTGTCCTCGATGTTCACGTATACATGCCCCGCGCCGTCGCTGCGGGCAAATTCGGGTTTTCCTCCGAGGGCAATCGAATCCACCAGCACTTCACCGGTGGCGGCGTCCAGGATGCTGGCATCGTGCGAGGCACCATTGAAGACGGCGACGCGCTTGGTGGCGGCATCGAAGACGATGGCGTCGGGATTGCGGCCGACGGCGACGGTGCGCGAGAGCGCTAGCGTAGCCAAGTCGAAGACCGCAACCGCATCGGCCTTACCGTCGCTGATAAAGCCCAGGCCAAATTCGCTGGCGACGGCCACCCCGTGGGTACCGTGCAAGCCACCGATTTGCCCGACCCTTTTTTGGGTCTGCAGGTCGACCACCTCGACGCGCTCGGCGCGGGCCAGGTACAGGCGTCGCGTGGCGTCGTCCGCAAGCACGAAGTCCCAGCGCTTGCCCGCTCCCAAGCCGATCCGGCTGCTTAGCTCATAGGTGGGCGCGCTGGCCCCAGGCGCGGCAACGGCAAACGGGGAAAGCGTGCCGATGGCGCTCAGAAGGGCTAGGCAAAGCGCGACGAGCGACGCGCATGCCGGCCCCCTACTCGTGGCAATTTTCATGGGCCTGTCCCCAGATTGCGGTTGACGCGGCGCCCGCGCCCGCTAGTGCGAGCGCACAGGTGTTGCGTGGTGCATCGTTCCGCCGGCCAGAAGACGGCAGCCAGTGCGGCCGCGTTGGGGCAAAGCGGAAAAGGGGGGAATGCTAGCCGAGCGCTGGCTTGTCGGGCGCCGTTTCGGCCGGCACTGCGGACGATTCCGTAGAAGCGGGCCCGTCCTCGGCGGATTTGGGCCGGGCGTGGCGCAAGCGCTTTTCTTCCTGCTTTTTCTTGCGGGCAAGCTCGCGTTGTCGTTTCTCGAAGGAATAGTTGGGTTTTGCCATCTTTCGACCGCCCTCAGCGCGATGCTGCCGCACGGGGAGACTGCAACAGGCCGCGGCGGTTGCCGCGGCCTGCAAAGCACAGATACTAGATTGCGCGGATCTGGGTTGCCTGCGGGCCCTTGCTGCCCTGTGCAACCACGAACTCTACACGCTGGCTCTCTTGCAGGGACTTGAAACCATTGCCCTGAATTTCCGAGAAATGCGCAAACAGATCCTTGCCGCCGTCATCGGGCGTAATGAATCCGAAACCTTTTGCATCGTTGAACCACTTGACGATCCCAGTTGCCATGAAAACTCCGTAATGAATGAATGGAAATTTCGCCGAGCATCGCACGGCGTGCAGACGATCGCCGAGCATCGCACGGCGTGCAGACGATCAAGCGACGCAAGCTGGGTAAACCGCAGGAACGCTATCGACGCGACCAGCTGGAAGGACCAAGGGCAAACGAGACTTAAACGAACGCGATAACAATGATACCCCAAGAACCGCCAAAAAGCCCACCTCGAGCAGGCGTCGATGCAACAATATCCCTATCACAGTCAAGGTTAACCAAATTGCACGGCACTGATCGCCTTACCAAGCAAATTGTCCGAATACGCGATGCGGCCCGGATCCTGCCCAGCGGCACCTGTGGCCACCATCAGCGGCAGCAGGTGCTCCGCGCGTGGATGACTGGCAAGCGCCCCAGGGGCCTGCTGCCAGTGGGCGAGCGCCTCCTGGCGCCGCAGGCCATCCGCGATGGCCACGGTACTGGCCAACCAGCGGTCGAACTGCCGCGCGGCTTCACTTGCCTGCGAACTGGGGCGTAGCAATTCGCGAAGATTGTGATAGCTCATGCCACTGCCGACGACCAGGACACCCTCGTCACGCAGGCTGGCCAGCGCGGCGCCAACGGCAATATGGGCGCGCGCATCCAGATCCTGGCGCAGCGACAGCGGCACGATGGGTATATCGGCGTTAGGGAAAATGAGCTTGAAGGGTATAAACACGCCGTGGTCGATTCCGCGGCGCTCATCGGCGTCGGATTCAATTCCCGCCTGGCGCAGCAGCTCGCGCACCCGGGCGGCCAGCGCCGGGGACCCGGCGGCCGGGTAGGTCAGGTGATACGTATGCTCGGGGAACCCGTAGTAATCAAACAAAAGCGAATGCCGCGCCGCCGCACCGACGGTCGGCCGCGGCGTTTCCCAATGCGCGGAGATCACCAGAACGGCATCGGGCCGAGCGGGCAGCGACGAGGCGATGGCACCCAGATACGCGGCCATCTTGTTCCACAAGTCCGCCGGCATTCCCGGCATGGGATCCATGAAAAAGCACGGGCCTCCCCCATGCGGGATATACAAGCTGGGCAAGCGACTCGTCATGGCAAACAGTGCTCCTTGCTCGCTGTGGGCAGGCGTTGCATCGAGACCAGCGCGTACCCGACGGCGCAGATTCCTATGTGCTTGCGTCTAGCGGCGTAACAGTCTGACACGCGTGGCTAGGCTGCCGGGCAACGCAGGAGCCGGGCAAGTGATAAATTCGCCCGTTTGCGGTCGCATGCGCCGCCCTGTGGATGACATTTGTGAAAAGCCGCTTCGCCCTGCCCTCGATACTTGTGACCTTAGCGCTAAGCGCTTGCCTGGGCAACAGCGGCAACTCGACCGCGCCGCCGACGGGCGCGCGCGCATACGCCGGCGACGGCGCCATCAGCCTGACGTGGAATGTCGAATCCGGGGTCGAGTACTGGGTCTTTTACGCCCAGGATCCAGCGCTCTCGACACTCAACTGGACCACGCTGGCGGGCGCCGGCGCGCTGGTCAACGCCGGCATGCCGTCGATTCTCTGCAACCTGATCAACAACCCCTCCCCCACCCCGCTGTACCAGGAGATCTACTTCACGGTAGACGGCCGCACCGGTACCTCTCCCGGCGGCTCCGGCAGCCCGCTCGTTGGCACCTCTCCGCGACCGGCCTCCCGGCGGCTCCGGCAGCCCGCTCGTTGGCACCTCTCCGCGACCGGCAGGCGGCGGACCGACGGCGCCCTGGATCGCGGGCACGACGATTCCGACTGGCCTCACCGGCCTTGGATACGGCGCAATATATCCCTGCGGCTACGCCGGCAGACCGCCATCGGGCTTGTACGTTGCCGTCGGTCCTGGCGGAGCCGTCTTCTACAGCCTATTGGCGCCAATAGTCGCCGGACCGCTGGCGGCGGCCCAGGGCAACACTCCCATGACGTGGACCGCGGGCAATGTCCCCCCCGGGTTCAACCAGAATCTGGTTGGAGTAGCGTCGATTTCGGGCATCCCGAACCCGGCCGCTCCCGTCTATACGTTTGTTGCCGTCGGCCAAAGTGGCACCATCTTGCGCAGCACGGACGGTCAGAACTGGCAACAGGTAACCGGCGTCCCGACGAACAGCAACCTGAACGCGGTAGCCGCGACCGGCTACAACTTCATTGCCGTCGGCGATGGCGGCGTGGTCCTGATCGGCACTCCTGACGGACTGACCTGGTCGGCGAGCGCGGCTGCCGCGGCGGCATCCAGCAACACGCTCAACGCGATTCACTGCGTCGGCGCCTCGTGCGTTGCAGTTGGCACGTCCGGCACCACGCTCTGGTCCAGTCAGGCCGGCGCGGACTGGACGCTGTATACCAACGGCACCAACAACTGGATCGGGATCGCCTACGGCAACAAGGATGCCAACGCCGATGTAGTCGTGTGTCAGACGTGCAATCCGCTAACCGTCACGATCAACAATCAATACATCAACACCTGGGTGGTCGTCGACGCCCAAGGCGACTATGCGTACACCCAGACCGTTGGAGGTTGGATCAACGGCAACCTTCCCATTGCTAGCTCGATCACAGCGATCGATTACACGACGCGCTTTGTCGCGCTCGACGGCACAGGAAATGCCTATGCCAGCGAAAGCGGCAACTCGTGGCAGGCGGTCGGGGCCAGCGGCGTTGCCTCGCCGACCGCGATGGTCAGCAACGGGCAAGGCTTCGTGGCCGTGGGCGCAACTGGCACTAACGCCTCGTCCTTTTGACCGCGCGCGGCAGCGGCCGATTCCGCGCCCTTGGCAGCTTACTTGTCGATGACGGCACCCACGGCGGTGGCCGGATGGAATTCACCGACGGACTCGTAGCGTCCCGGCGACAGCGGACCGATGTACGGTTAGTCCTGGATCTTGGCGCAAGGATCTTCTCGCGATGCCGGGATTGGCGGTCGAACTCCTCGGCGCTGGCGTCCCGGTTTTCGATGATCCGCTGCTGTCGCACCCCTGCTGCGACCTGCAGCTCGGGCGGATAGAAGCGGTGGTCCCGGACCTTGAGCAGTAGCGCCGCCTCGTCGGCAAACGCCGGCCCGCAAGCCACCAAGCCAAGGGCCGCAGCAACGGGCACACCGAGGCGACGCGCCGAGCCTCGCAGTGCCGTCGAATGGGTTGCGCAGATCTGCGATTGCATGGCGTAAATACTAATGGTTCTCATTCCTATACGGCGTCCGCGGCACTTCCCGTCCGCACGGGGCACGCGCTTACCTGCTGGGCATTTTCAATCTTGCCGTACCCGCGTCAAGGCGAGCGAAACCGGCCCATGCAACAGTGCCGGGCGTCGCTACAATTGCACAATTGGCCATAGTGCGTCCGCAGCATCCGCCGCGGGCGCTCCGTGCTCCCTACGCAAAGCCCGCCAACCGATGCAGTTGCTCGCTCTGGGTTTGAATCACCAAACGGCGCCCCTGTCGTTGCGCGAACGAGTCGCTTTCTTGCCCGAAGAGGTGCAGGGCGCGATCGCCCGCCTCCGGGCGCGTTTTGCGCACGCCGACGTTGGCACCTTGAGCGAAGCGGCGATTGTCTCCACCTGCAATCGGACAGAACTGTATTGCGCGGTAGCCGATCCCGAGCGCGCCGGCGCAATGCTCGCCGAGTTCGTCGCGCAGGAGAAGGGTATCGGTCCGGGCGATCTGGCGCGCGTGTCTTACACGCTGCCCAAGGGCGACGCGGTGCGCCACGTCTTCCGCGTTGCCAGCGGCCTCGATTCCATGGTTCTGGGCGAGCCGCAGATACTGGGACAGATGAAGCAAGCCGAGCGCCTGGCGCGGGAGGCCGGGGGGCTAGGCCTGCTGCTCAACCATTTGTTTCAGCGAACGTTTGCCGTGGCCAAGGAAGTGCGCAGTTCTACCGAGATCGGCGCGCACTCGGTCTCGATGGCCGCGGCGGCCGTGAAAATGGCCGAGCGCATCTTCGGCAACCTCGAGGACTGCCACCTCTTGCTGGTCGGAGCCGGCGAGATGATCGAGCTGGCCGCTACCCACTTCGCCGCCCGTCGACCCAGGTCGATCACGGTTGCCAATCGTACCGTAGAGCGCGCGCACACCCTGGCAATGCGCTTTCACGGCCGCTCGCTGCCCTTGTCGGATCTGCCCGACGCGCTCGCGCGCTACGACGTGGTTGTCTCGTGCACCGCCAGCTCGCTGCCGATCATCGGCTTGGGAATGGTCGAGCGCGCGGTGCGCGCGCGGCGCCATCGGCCGATGGTGGTCGTTGATCTGGCCGTGCCGCGGGACGTCGAACCCGAGGTTGCCCGCCTGGACGACGTGTTCGTCTACACCATCGACGATCTGGGCCACATGGTGCAGATCGGACACGAGTCGCGCCAGGCAGCAGTGGCGCAGGCCGAAGCCATCATCGAATCACGGGTGCGTGACTTCGAAAGCTGGCTCGCCGGCCGCGCGACCGTGCCGCTCATCCGCGACATACGTCGGCGCGCGGAGGACATGCGGCGCCACGAAATCGAGCGTGCCCGGCGTCAGCTGGCACGCGGCGAAGCTCCGGATGCGGTCCTCGAGCAGTTGTCGCAGTCGCTGACCAACAAGTTTCTCCACGCCCCGATTTCGGTTCTCAACGACGCGGCCGGGGCTCCGGACGAGGAGCGTCTGCGGCAGATCGAAATGGTCGCGCGCTTTTACCGCGCCCACGTGCAGCACAATGGGCACTAGGCGCGCGCGATCCCGGCGATGAAGGATTCCATGCGGGCCAAGCTGGCCCAGTTAGCGCGTCGTCTCACCGAAATCGATACCGCCCTGTCGCAGGAAGGGGCAACTGCCGATCTGGATCAGTTCCGACGCCTGTCGCGGGAACGTGCCGAGATCGAGCCACTGGTCGCCGGCTTCACCGAGTACCTGCTGGCGACCCGAGATCTGGCAAACGCCCAGCAGATGCTCGCCGATCCTGAGGTGCGCGCACTAGCCGAGGAGGACGAGGCGCTCGCGCGCAGGCGCATTGCAATGCTCGAGGAGCAGTTGCAGCGCCTGCTGCTGCCGACCGATCCGAACGACGAGCGCAACATTTACCTGGAGATCCGTGCCGGCACCGGCGGCGAGGAATCGGCGCTATTTGCCGCCGCGCTGCTGCGCATGTACATGCGCTACGCCGAGCGCAAGGGCTGGCAGACGGAGATGATCTCCGAAAGCGGCTCGGACCTGGGCGGCTACAAGGAGGTCATCGTCCGCATCATCGGCCAGGGCGCCTACAGTCGCCTGAAGTTCGAATCCGGGGTACACCGCGTGCAGCGCGTGCCGGAGACCGAGGCACAGGGCCGTATCCATACCTCGGCCTGCACCGTCGCCGTGCTTCCGGAGGCCGACGAGATCACGGAGGTCCGGATCGATCCCAGCGAAATCCGCGTCGACGTGTTCCGTGCCTCCGGGGCCGGAGGACAGCACGTCAACAAGACCGAATCCGCGGTTCGCATCACGCATCTGGCGACTGGCATCGTGGTCGAGTGCCAGGACGATCGGTCACAGCACAAGAACAAGGAGCGTGCGCTCAAAGTGCTGGCTGCGCGCATCAAGGATGCCCAGACGCGCACCCAGCAACAGCAGGAGGCGTCGGCACGCCGCTCGCTGGTTGGCAGCGGCGATCGCTCCGAGCGGATCCGCACCTACAACTTTCCGCAGGGGCGGGTCACCGACCACCGCATCAACCTCACCCTCTATAAGATCGATCAGATCATGGACGGAGACCTGGACGAGTTGAGCGGCGTCCTGACCGCCGAGCATCAGGCCGAGTTGCTGGCCTCGCTGGCCGAGGCCGCCTGATTGGCGCAGCCGCAGCCCTGCCTGCCCGCGTTGGCGAGCGCGCACGCGCTGCTGCGCGCTTGCCCGCTCGCGCCGAAGGAGGCGCGCGCCCTGCTGGCACACGCCCTCGAGGTACCCGCCGAGCGCCTGATTGCACACCCCGAGTCCCGTGTCGACCAGCGGGCGCAGGAGGCTTTTTCGCACCTCGTATCCGAGCGCCAGCGCGGCACGCCGATGGCCTACCTGCTCGGCGTGCAGGAGTTTTATGGTCACCGCGTGCGCGTTACCCCCGAGGTCCTCATTCCGCGCCCCGACACCGAACTGCTGGTGGAAACCGCATTGCACCTGCTCCGCGGGCGTGCCGGCATGCGGGTCCTCGACCTGGGGACCGGTTCGGGGTGCATCGGCATCGCCCTGGCGCTGGCGCGCCCCGACCTTTGGATCGTTGCCTGCGACCGTTCGCCGGCAGCGCTGCGGGTCGCGCAAGAAAATTGCGGCCGCCTGGGCGTGTCGCTGCAGCTGGTCGCTGCCCAGTGGTACGCGCCGATGCGGGGGCACTTTGACCTGATCATCAGCAATCCGCCCTACATCGCGGCCGGTGACCGGCACCTGGCGGATCTGTCCTTTGAGCCACGGGCGGCCCTGACGGACGAGGCCGATGGCCTTACCGCGCTGCGGACCATCATCGCCGGCGCGGGAGAGCGCCTGAGCCGCGGCGGGCAACTGCTGGTCGAACATGGCTACGACCAAGGGCCTGCGGTCCGCGCAATGATGCTCGAGTATGGGTTTGCGCAGGCCACGACGCTGCGAGACCTGGCCGGCCAAGAGCGCGCCTGTCTCGGCGCGCGCCGGGGCGCAAGCAGGGGAGCGGCCGCGCTTGCCAGCAGCCGGGTCGCGGAGCCGATGCGCGCGCGGGAGGGTCCGGATTAGCTTCCTCGCCCTCCCGCACTTCTTCGCAACGCCTGCGCGCGGAGGCACCAGTCTCCTTTGTATCCCATGGCCCGAGCCGCGCTTGGCGGAGTTGCCTGTCCGCGATGGTGGAGTCCGTTGGATACGAAACGCTAAGGTTTTGCCCGCCAGTGCCGATACCCGCGCTTGCGACACCTGCGTGCAATGCTCGTTTGACGGCAGCCCGCCGCATTTTTACACTGTACAGTTCTTCTGCGCGGCAGCGTGCAGCGCCAACTTTTGCAGGAATTCGAGCCCATGGATGCCAAGGAATTTGTTCGCACCACCGTCGCAGCGCACCCCCTCGTCTTGTTCATGAAAGGGACGGCGCAGTTTCCCCAGTGTGGCTTTTCTGGCCGGGCCGTGCAGATCCTCAAGTCCTGCGCGGTGCAAAACCTGGTGACCGTGAACGTGCTCGATGACGAGGAGGTGCGCCAGGCGGTCAAGGATTTCGCCAATTGGCCGACGGTTCCGCAGTTGTATGTCAAAGGACAGTTCATCGGTGGTTCGGACATCATGACGGAAATGTTCGAAAGCGGCGAACTGCAGGAGCTGCTCAGGCAACTGCCGGCCGCTTGAACGCGGCTGCCAGGCAACCGCGGGCCATGTGCCGCATGCACCCCGGCAGCGCGTCATCGTGGCGATCGCGGGGGCCTCGGGCGCCCTTTATGGCACTCGCATTTTGACGCACCTTCGTGACACCGGTCGGATAGCAACCCACCTCGTGGTGTCCCGTGCCGCGCTCGGCGGCCACGATGAGCTCGGGCTCCAGCGCGGCGAGATCGAGGAAGTGGCCGACTTCGCAAACAGCGTCACCGATATCGGGGCCAGCATCGGCTAGGGTTTGTTTCCCTGCCGTTTGATGCTCGTGGCTCCTTGCTAGGCAAAGACCCTGGCGCGGATCGCCGGGGCCACGCCGACAACCTCCTGACACGGCCGGCCGATGCCTGTCGCAAGGAGCGGGGCCGGCTCGTGTTGCTGGTGCGCGAGGCCCCGCGGCACCGCGTCCAGCTGCGCAACAGGGAGTCGGTGAGGCAGATGGACGGCATCATCTTGCCGCCATCGCCCATCTTTTACCACCGGCCCGCGTCGATCGAACAAATGGCCGATCAATGCCTGGCGCGGGCGCTCGCTTTGCCGCAGATCGAGTACTCGCTCGCACCCCGGTGGGCCAGCGTATAGGGTCTCGCCCGGCAACGTCACAGCGCGCTGCGTCCGTCCCGCTTCGGTTCGGCGGACAGCATGGCGCTGCCGGCGAGAGACCGACAAACGGTTGACGCGAATCCGTGGAACAGACTGCGGCAGGAGCATGCGTTAGCCTTTCCCGGCTGTGCGTACGCGCGCCACGCTGGTCGCGGTTTGCACAAATTGACTGCCGTCACCGAGGTCGCATGCAGAACAGGTCGCAGAGGAAACGATCGCAGGTCGCCCATAGCTGGGGAATATTGCTTGGCATGGCCGGCATCCCCGTCCTGGCGCTGATGTCGAAGGTCTTTCCGGGTTTGGATGTTCTGTGGGAAGTTCTTCTGGCCACCTTCGCCCTGCTTGTCGCGCGCTCGCTGATCGGGTACCTGTTTCCCGGGCGACGCACCCGTGGCAAGAAGTCACAGCAAGGTGGCGCGTCGCCGANNGATCAGGGCGAAATGAATAAACGCGGTGAACATCACGTCGAGCTTCTCGAAGCGGGAGAAGATGCGACGGAATCCCTTGAGGCGGCGAAACAGCCGTTCGATTTCGTTTCGCCGCTTGTAAATCGCCTTGCTGTAGTGCCAAGCAGTGAT
>OKRD01000171.1 GCA_900290335.1 Burkholderiales bacterium
GAGCGCGCGCGCGGACCGCAGGCTTGGCGCGGGTTCCACGACCCTTGGGTACCGGCTCGTGGCCGCCAGCCGGTGGAGTGACCTCACCCCAGGCTCCCATCAGAACGAAGTAGAGCAAGCGCTCGAATTCGGGCGCGAAGCGCCCGATGATGGCCTGCGGGTCGGGCACCAGCGCGGCATCGGTGATGAGCCCGAAATGGACCTTGCCATTGAACGACAGGATGGACACGCCCATGCCGATGTTGCCCGACTGCGGCACCCAGAACATCATCTGCGTGACCTCGGAGCCCGCCAGATAGAGCGGCCGCTGCGGTCCGGGCACGTTGGTCATCACCGCCGTGGCGCGGCTGAGCAGCAGATCGAAGAGCTTGTCCTGCAGGACCTGCGGTCCGTAGCCTAGCCCGGCAAACAAACCCAGGGTCACCGACGGCTCGTAGGAGGTCTTGAGCGCCTCCATGCGGCGCCGGATTTCGTAAAGCCGCTCGAGTGGGCTGGCATAGCCGACCGGCAACTCGACGGCGATGATGCCGAACCGGTTTCCCAGCTCCTCGCCGCTGCCCGGCGGACGCAGATTGATGGGCACCAGCGCCCTTACTTCGACGCCGGCGGTGGGGTCGCCCTTTTCCTCCAGGTATCCTTTGATGGCGCCGGTGATGGCCGCAAGCAGCATATCGTTCACCGTGCAGCCGAGCGCCTTGCTCACCGCCTTGACTTCGGGCAGCGGAATCGGATCGGCCCAGGCCACGCGCTTGTCGCCAAGCGGCACCCCCTTGAGGCGGGTCGGGGTGTCCATGGGCATCAGCAGCAGATAGGCGAGCTCGGCCGCCACTCCGGTGCCTTGACGAACGTAGTCAACGGCACGGGTGGGATGCGCGGCGAGCTGGAGCGAGGCCTTCCAGACATCGTCGGACACCCGTAATCCGGTACCGACCAGCCGGCCCGCCAGACCGAACTTGTCTTCCCAGGCGATGCCGGTGTCCGCCTCCTTGCGGGCGTTGTGCTTGCGCCGCGCGATTGGCGCGTCGGGCCGGTCATCGGTCAGCGACAGCAAGACATTCACGAGTGCAATGCCGTCGGCGATGGCATGATGGATCCGCATGATCACAGCGGCGCCACCCTGATAGTCCTCGACGATATGAAATTCCCAGAGCGGGTGCGCGCGGTCGAGCGGCCGCCCCGCAAGCTCGGCTACGAAGCGCTGGAGCTCAGGCTCTTCGGCTTTGCCGGGCAGCCGCACGAGCTTGATATGGTGCACGAGATCGAACTGCGGGTCGTCGCACCACCACAGACTGCCCGTGCGCGTCTCGACCCGCTCGCGGAACCGCCGATACATCAGGATCCGCTTGGCGAGCGTAGCTTCGAGCCGCTTGACGTCCACCGGCCCCGTGAGGATCAGGACGCCAACGATGATCATCCGATTGGTCGGCCGATCCATGCGCAGCCAGGTGATATCGACCGGGTCCATGCGTTCGCTGTGTGTCATTTTCTGCACTCTTTGCGCCACGATCCGTTTTGTCCTCGGCAGTACGCGTCCTTCTCGTGCCGATCGATGCCGCCGCCGCCCGGAGTCGTCGACGGACCGGCCAACGACGGCCGCCGGCCCCGCCGACAGCTCCTGGACGGCGAGCTCGCAGTTGCCCAACGGGCACTGCGGCCAAGCGCAGCCATTTGCACGCCTGGGTTAATCACCCCATGATAGCGGTTGCAGTGCAGGGGGAGCCAAAGGGCCACAGGCTTGCGGCGCGGCAAGCCGGGGCCTGCCCGGGCACGATCGACGCTGGCGGCGCGGCACCGAAGCCTGGCGAGCACTGCTCCTAATAATCGGCGGAGTTCGAGGGATTTGATGGTTCGCGGGCGTGCAACTTCGCGTGTCGACTCTGCGCCCGGATCGCGCATGCGCCTTGGCGCACGCGGCCGGTACTTGCGCTCGGCGCGGTGAGTGGCGATGGATGAGCCGCAGGACGTCATCGAGCAGCTGACGCGCCAGCTCGAGCGCGCCGCGGCCCTGCGTGCAGCCGCCGCGGAGAACCCGCAGCTCGATGCGGCTCGGCTGCGCCTGCGCGCCTGGCAGGCCGTGCGGCTCGCTCGCACCCATGCCGATCTGCTCGCGAGCGAGCGCATGGGGCTCGCCGCCACTTTTTTTCTGACCGATCTGTACGGCGCCGAGGACCTCACCAGGCTCGACGCCAACGTCCGGCGGGTAGTGCCGGCGATGAAGCGGCTGCTGCCCGCCGCTGGCCTCGAGACCG
>OKRD01000170.1:0-20468 GCA_900290335.1 Burkholderiales bacterium
CATAGTTGGTAAGGGCGCGTGCGGCACCGGTCGCGGCGCCGCACGCCCGTCGCTAGCGCGCAATCGTCACCGCGCCCGTCGAACCGTCGACGCGTAGCATCATGCCGGACTTGATGATCTTGGTTGCATGACCCGTCCCGACGACCGCCGGCATACCGTACTCCCGGCAGACGATGGCGGCGTGGCTCATCACGCCCCCGACATCGGTCACGCAGGCCTTGATCTTGGCGAACGCCGGTGCCCAGGAGGGCGAGGTCGTCGGCGCGACCAGGATCTCGCCTTCTTGCAGCTCGCTCACCTCGTCGACGGTCCTGCACACGCGCGCCTTGCCCTCGACCAAACCGGGACTGCCGGCAAAGCCCTTGAGGTCGGTGATTGCGCCCGGATCCTTGGAGTTTTGCACCGAAGACCAGTCGGCGAGCGACTTGTTGGTCACCCCCCAGAGCACGATCGTGAACGGTTCCTGGATCACCTCGGGCGCGACGCCTAGGGCCGGAGGCGCACTCCATTCCCGGAACTTCTGCATGACGCCCTTGCGCCAGGTGATTTCGGCCGGCCAGGTCTTGCTGCCGCGCGGCTTGACTCCTGTCGCCCAGGCGGTTACGACGTCCCACAGGGCCTGTTTGATCTCGTCGCGGCGCAGGTACCAAACGTCCTCGACCTCATTGATGATGCCGTGCTGCTGCAGGATCGCCGCGACCTCGCGCACCTTGTTCCAGAATATCGAGTGAAACCAGTGCTCCACGTAGAACAGGTGGTTCTCGACATAGGGGAACACGGTCTTGGCCGTGCCCAGCAGCTCATCGAAGGTCTTGCGGTCGGCGTCGGATTCCATCAGGGCGCGGTATTCTGCCGTAATGCGGTCGCGCTCGGCGCGCACCTGCGCGATCGGCCGGTCGATATTGGCGCCCTGCTTGATCTTCTGGATGTACGTGGTGATGCCCGACAGCGGTACGTTCATCGCATCGTTCCAGCACCGATCCTGGTGGTACCACCCGGTGCCGGTGGAAACATAGAACCACGGGTCGCGCTTGCTGTCGAGTTCGGCCAGCCACTGCTGACCCTTGGGCAGCTTTTTCAGCGCGGCCTCGACCTCCTTCCACTCCTTGCTGAACGTCACTACCGGGTCGATGCCGAGCTCGATGGCCTTTCGTGCCAGTTTCTTCAGTTCCTCATCGGGCTGGTACATGATGACGTCGATACCAGAAATCATCTGCGTCACCCGCTGCACGGGCATGCTCGGGAACTTCTTCTGGACGAAATCGAGGAAGAACACGTATGCGGCATAACCGAGATTGAGAAACTCGAAGTGATACTGCCAGCACTTGAGCCCGAGGTTGATCAGGTCGTCGTAGGCCTTGAGCAGATGGAATCCCTTGGACTCGCCGACGCCGTCGGTCACGACGGAGAGGTCCTCCATGTCGGCCAGTACCGGGATGCGCAGAGCCGCGACCTCCTCGATCGTGTTCTTCATCTTCTGCTTCCACTTCTCCTCGAGTGCGTCCCAGTTCTTGAAGTAGTAGCCGGCACGCTCCATGAAGTGCGGCACTCGCGCCTCGATTTCCTTGGGGTCCGTTACCGGAACCGGGGAGATGTAGACATAGCCGTTGATGATCCGGTGATCGACCCCTCGCACGGGTGGAACCATGAAAATGCGGTTGTTGTACTGCGACAGCGCGAGGTACCACGCTTCATCCCAGATCGTGTCGAACGGACACAGCGGCTCGGGGTAGTGCAGGGCGTCGTTGAACCAGAGCGTCTTTTCCTCGTATTCCTTGCGTTCCGGATCGTCGGTCACGAACCGGTACTGGTACGGATACATCCGCTCCCATCCCTCGGTTCCTGGAATTGACTTGAAGTCGTGCGGGTTCGGAAACTTCGTCATGCGGCCCCCTTCTGGTGGGATGAATCTCGACGGATCGCTCTAGTACGTGACTTGGTCTGTTGTTGCTCCAACGCTCCGATGAGTACGCAAGCGACGTGCCATCGCAGTGCGGTTGCCCCGGCCGCTCCTCACGAGTGTGGCCGCGACGCTGATGTTTTTGCGCTTTTTGTGGCGCATTGCAGCATGTCGATTTGATCAAATTGACTCCGCTGGGTGCACGTTGCATCATCATCTGATAACAATGCCAGCGGACGGGCTGTTCCGCGCGCAGTCCCAGATCCATCCATTAGAAATTCCGCGGCAATAAGATCCGCAGGCAAGTGAGGGTTCGACCGTGTCCGTCATGAAGAAGATGACCCAGCACAACTCGAGCGAACTGCGCTCGCGCCTGCATTTTTCCTCCGAGACCGGCCATATCTGGCTGCACGAGCACCGGATGCTGCTGGTCCATGCCGATGCCCAGGCCTCGTTGCGCAAGGAACTGATCGATACGCTAGGCATGGAGCGCGCGCGCGGGCTGCTGACGCGAATGGGGTATGCCTCGGGAGTCCGCGACGCGGAACTGGCGCGCGGCAGAACGGATTGCACCAGCGATCTCGAGGCGTTCATGACGGGGCCGCAGCTGCACTCGCTCGAGGGGATCGTGCTGGTGACGCCGATCAAGCTCGAGATCGACCGCGCGAAGGGGAAGTTCTTCGGCCAGTTTCGGTGGGAGAACTCCTGGGAAGGCCAGTTGCACCAGCGCGATTTTGGCATCCATCACGAACCGGTGTGCTGGACCGAGATCGGCTATGCGTGCGGCTATACCTCCGCCTTCATGGGCCGGCCGATCCTATACAAGGAGACCGAATGCAGCGGCGCGGGCGACCAGCATTGCATGATCGTCGGCAAGCCGGTGGATGAATGGAACGATGCCGCCGAGCACATGAAATACCTCAATCCGGAGTCGATCGCGGACCAGCTTCTCGATCTGCAGACCCAGGTTGCGGAATTGCGCTCCAAGATCGACGCCCGCGAGGGCGCGCGGGGCGACTTCGTGGGCGAGTCGCCAGGGTTCCAGCGCGCGTTCGAGCTGCTGCGAAAGGTTTCCGGGACGCACATCACGGTGCTGCTGCTGGGGGAGACCGGGGTCGGAAAGGAGATCTTCGCGCACCGGCTCCACGAGCTCGGGCCGCGTGCGGCCGAGGCGTTCGTCGCGATCAACTGCGCCGCGATTCCCCATGAACTGGTGGAGTCCGAACTCTTCGGGGCGGAGAAGGGGGCCTACACGGGAGCGCAGGTCTCACGCCCGGGCCGATTTGAACGGGCGCATGGCGGAACACTTTTCCTGGACGAGGTTGGCGACCTTCCGCCATCGGCGCAGGCCAAGCTGCTGCGCGTACTGCAGGAAGGCGAGGTCGAGCGCCTGGGCGACCAGCGTTCGCGCAAGGTCAATGTGCGCCTCATTGCCGCGACCAACCGGGACCTGCATCAACTGGTCCGCGACGGTCAATTTCGCTCGGACCTGTACTATCGCCTGAATGCGTACCAGATCAGCATTCCCCCCTTGCGGGAGCGCACGGAAGACATTCGCCCGCTGGTAAAGAAGTTCCTCGAAAAATACCAGGTGATCCACGGCAAGAAGCTCGCGGGCATCACCGACAAGGCAAAGAAGGCGCTGCTGAGCTACGGCTGGCCCGGTAACATCCGGGAACTCCAGAACACGATCGAGCGCGGCGTGATTCTGGCGCCGCAGAACGGGCGGATCGAGATCGGCCACTTGTTCACCTCCTGGAAGGATCCGGCTCCGGGCGAGCTCGGCTTGGATCGCCACGGCGGACTCGATGCTCCCGAGCAGCAGGCATGCAAGGCGCTGTGCGCGGCGGTGCTTGCGGGATCGATAAAGCTCGAACAGGTGGAAGATCTTTTGCTCGACACGGCGGTGCGGCGGGCGCACGGCAACCTGTCTTTGGCGGCGCGCCTGCTCGGTCTGACACGGCCGCAGCTCGCCTATCGCCTCAAGTGTCGCAAGGTGGAGGCCAGGTCCGGGGCCGCTTCGGCCGACAGCCTTGTCGAGGGTTGACCGGTGCCCGATTCGCCGACCCAGCGGGCGCTCGCGTACTTGCGTGAGCATCACGTGATGTCGCTGGCAACTTCGGGCGACGAGGGCATGTGGGCCGCGGCGGTGTTCTACGCCAGCGATGCCTTCGAGCTATATTTTCTTTCCTCTGCCAGCACGCGCCACGCGATCAACATCGAGGGGAACGCGCGGGTCTGTGCGACGATACAGGAGGACTATCGGAGCTGGCGCGATATCAAGGGCATCCAGCTTGCGGGGCACGCGGTGCGCTTGCAGGGGGCGCAGCGGTCGGCAGCGATCCAATGCTACGAGCGCAAGTTCCCCTTCGTGCGCGAGGTGCCGGGAATGGCGCGCGAGCTCGCGTCGGCACTGCAGCGGGTCAGCTGGTACCGGGTGATTCCCGATCGCGTGGCCTTCGTCGACAACTCCCTGGGCTTCGGGCATCGCGATGAGATTTCGCTGGCCTCGCAGCCGGAGCAGCCGGTTCGCTAGAGCTCGTCCGCGGCCGAGCCGGCGCGCGAACTCCTCGAGGCCGAGCCGGGCGCCGGCAAGGTGCGCTGACTCCGCGCAATGTGCGGCGATCTGCGCCTCGTGTCAGACGCGCCACTCATCGCGCTCATCGTTGAACAGCTCGGACACCACACCGGACAGCCAGCGGGTCTTCGGATGCTGGTGGAACTTGCGGTGCCAGTGCTGCTTGACGATGACGGGAGGGATGTCCAGAGGAGGTCGGGCCATCTTGACGCCCGCACGGGAGCGCTGCAGATAAAGACCCAGGGCATGCGGAACGGTCGTGATCAGATCCGAGCGGGCAATGATGATCGGGATGCTCATGAAATGAGGCGTGTGCAGCACGATCCTGCGCTTGATCCGCATCTTCTCGAGGTGGCGCTCAAAGATCTCCTGGCTGCGCCCCTCCGCCTTGACAACGATGTGTCCCAGCTGCAGAAACTGCTTGAGCGAGATCTGGCGACTGCGGATCGGATGGCCGCTGCGTAGCAAGCAAGTGAAGTGGTGCGTGAACAGCCGCTGCTGGTAGAAGCTGCTGCGCTTGAGGTCAGGAAAGTAGCCGATCGCGAGGTCGATCGTGCCATTCTCGAGTCCCTGTGCAACTTGTTCGGGCGGCAGCGTGGTCGAGCGCACCGCCGCATGGGGTGCGTGTTTCTGGAGGTATTCGACGAGATTGGGCAGGAACACCATCTCACCGATGTCCGACATCGCGAAAGTGAACGTCTCCTGGCAGGTCAGCGGGTCGAACGCGCTGTTCTCCAGAATCGCGCTACCGACACGCCCCAGGATATCCCGCGCCGCAACAACCAACGAGCGCGCGCGCGGCGTCGGGTCCATGCCGCGGGAAGTTTTCACGAACAGCGCATCGCCGATCGCCGGGCGAAGCCGCGCCAGCGCGGAACTCACCGCGGGCTGACTGATCCCGAGCGCGAGCGCGGCCGCGCTGACGCTGCCCTCGTCGTGAATCGCGACCAGCACGCGTAGCAAATTGAGGTCGAACTGCCGCACCGGCATCGTCCCCCGACGGTTATCAGCGATTCAAATAATCACTATTCACAGTTTGCTATTGAATTATAGAGCGGTTGGGGTACCTTCCCGACAAGGAGACATAAAAGCCCGAAGGCCCGCAAGGATCAGAGGGTCGCGTTCGTGCAAGACCAAGCCCCGCAGTCGGAATTACGGCGTCGAGTCCGACCGCGTGGTGGCGGGTGCAGCAGGCGCCACGCGCGGCAGTCTTCGATCCCGTCGAAACCAGGCGGTTGGACAAGAAACCGAAGGCGTCGGCGCGTGTGCGCCCGGAACGGGCACACCGCGCGGCGGGATCGGCACCAAGGAGAAGAGCATGAAGCAAGCAAGCGTCAAGTCCTGGATCGCAGTGCTCGCCCTGAGCGCGATGGCAACCGCGGCGCAAGCCGGTGACACGATCAAGGTCGGTGTCCTGGCCGAGATGACCGGGACGTTTTCCGATTTCGGTCAGCACATGGTCAACGGCGCCACCGCCTACATCCAGGAGCATGGGGATACGGTCGCCGGCAAGAAGATCGTCTTGATCGTGCGCGATACGACCGGTCCGGCGCCCGAGGTTGCCAAGCGACTTGCCCAGGAGCTCATCGTCAAGGACGAAGTCGATTTCATCGTCGGATTCGGCTTGACCCCCAACGCCCTGGCCGTGGCGCCGATCGTCAACGAGGCCCACAAGCCCATGATCATCATGAATGCCGCGACCTCGGTGATCACGACCAAATCCCCGTACATCGCGCGCGTCTCCTTCACTTTGGCGCAGGTCACCGAGCCGATGGCCGAATGGGCCTACAAGAGCGGCGTGCGCAAGGTCTACACGATCGTGGCCGACTATGGGCCCGGCAACGACGCCGAGAAGACCTTCAAGTCTGCCTTCACGAAGCTCGGTGGCGAAGTTGTCGGGTCCGTTCGGGTGCCGCTGCAAAACCCCGAATTCGGTCCATTCGTGCAGCGCATCAAGGACGCCAAGCCGGAAGCGGTGTTCGCATTTGTGCCGGCGGGTGAGCTGGCGATCGGGCTGATGAAGTCGTACCGGGAACGCGGCCTTGCCAAGGAGGGGATCCGGCTCTTGTGCACCGGCGACGTCACCGATGACGGCGTGATCGACGCCCTGGGCGACAGTGCGCTAGGCGTGATCTCGACGCACCAATATTCGGCGGCGCACGATTCGCCCGAAAACAAGGCCTTTCTCGCAGCCTACAAGCGGGTCGACACGAAGCTGCGCCCCAACTTCATGGCGGTCGGAGGCTGGGACGCCATGGCGGCGATCTACGAAGTTGCCCGGCAGCTCAAGGGCGAGATCGATCCCGAGGCGGCCATGCGGATTCTGCGCGGGCTCAAGCTGGACAGCCCCAGGGGGCCGATCCAGATCGACGCGGAAACGCGCGATATTGTGCAGGACGTCTACGTGCGCGAGGTCAAGAGAGTCGGCGACCACTTGTACAACGTCGAGTTCGACAAGTTCGTGGCGGTGAAGGACCCCGGCAAATAGTTTCGCACTCGCCGCCGGCGCTGTCCGTCCCCCGCGCAACGACAATGCTCAGTTTTCTCGGAATCCTGTTCGACGGACTGGCATATGGAACGCTGCTGTTCCTCATCTCAGTCGGTCTGTCGGTCACGCTTGGATTGATGGGGTTCATCAACCTCGCCCATGGCGTGTTTGCCATGGCCGGCGGCTATCTGCTGGTGTTCCTCATGGCGCAGGCGGGGCTGGGTTTTTTCACGTCGCTGCCCCTGGTCTTTGTCGCGATCGCGCTGGCCAGCGTGGTGCTGGAGCGGGGGCTGTACCGGCCGCTGTACCGCAGCACCGCGCTGGACCAGGTTCTGCTGACGATCGGGGTCGTCTTCATGGCCGTTGCGGGAGCAAGCTGGCTCTGGGGTCCAGGACAGCAGCCGGTCACGCTGCCCGAGGTGCTCGAAGGTCAGGTGTCGCTCGCGGGGGTGGGCCTGTCTCGGTATCACCTGTTTCTCATCGCGACCGGCGCAGCGCTCACGCTGGCGCTGGTGTTCGGGCTCGAGCGCACCCGCTTTGGTGCCCGGATCCGCGCCTCGGTTGACCGGCAGCGCACTGCCGAAGCCATGGGAATCGACGTTGGCCGCGTCTTCCAGCTGACCTTTGCGATCGGCAGCGGCCTGGCGGGTCTGGGGGGCGCCCTTGGTGTCAACGTACTGGGACTCGATCCGTATTTCCCACTGAAGTTTCTCGTCTATTTCCTGCTCGTGGTGGTCGTCGGCGGACCCGGCTCGGTGACCGGTACCCTGCTTGCCGGCCTGCTGCTCGGTGTGGCCGACGTCGTGGGCAAGTATTACGTCCCGCAGGTGGGCGGCTTCGTCATCTACGCGGCGATGATCGTCTTGCTGGTCGCCTTCCCCCGCGGTCTGCTGGGGCGCCGGGCCTCGATATGAGCGAGCGTGCAAACCGCCGGCTGGACGTTCCGCCCCACGTCGCCGCGCTGCAGGCGCGCGAGCGCTGGAGCCCTGCGGAGATCGCGTTCTGGATGTTTTGCTGTGCCGCGTACTTCGTCTTTCCGAAGAGCCTCTTGTTCGCGTCGCAGATCCTGATCACCGGCCTGTTCGCCCTGTCGCTGGATCTCATTCTGGGATATGCGGGGATCGTCACGCTCGGCCACGCCGCCTTCTTCGGTCTGGGCGCGTACGCCGCGGGCCTGCTGTGCACGCACGGTCTGCAGGAGCCGCTCACGGGTCTTGCCGTCGCCTCGGTCGTTGCCGCGGCAGCGGGCTACCTGACCAGTTTTCTGGTGTTGCGCGGCGGAGACCTCGCGCGGCTGATGATCACGCTTGGCATTGCTCTCTTGCTGCATGAAATCGCCAATCGCGCCACCGAGATCACCGGCGGCGTCGACGGGCTGCAGGGGATTGAAATGGGTGCGCTGCTGGGCGTCTACCGCTTTGACCTGCAGGGACGGCTGGGGTACCTCTACGTGCTCGTCGTGACCTTTGGGTTGTTCTTCTTTGTGCGCGCCCTGATGGCCTCGCCCTATGGCTTGTCCGTTCGCGCCATCCGGGAAAACCCGCGGCGCGCCACCGTGCTTGGCGTGCCGATCCGGACACGCTTGACCAACATCTACACCTTCGCGGCTTTGATCGCCGGGGCCGCTGGGGCGCTGTTGACGCAGACCACGCAGTTCGTTGGCATCGACGTGCTGGATCTGCAGCGCTCTGCCTACCTGCTGATCATCCTCATCATCGGCGGCACCGGAACCCTGTATGGCGGGTTCCTCGGCGCCGCGGCGTTTCTATTTGCCCAGGATCAGCTTTCCAATCTCAACGCGCAGTACTGGCTCTTCTGGCTGGGCCTTTGCCTGGTGATCGTTACCCGCTACCTGCGCGGCGGCATTATGGGCGGCCTTGCCGGTGCCCGTGGCGGTCTGCTTGCCTGGTGGGCGCGGAGACTTGGTCGATGACACCCGCGCTCCAGACCGTAGGCCTGTGCAAGTCCTTCGGTGGCCTCAAGGTCACGCAGGATCTGAACCTTTCGATCCGCAAGGGTGCGCGCCATGCGCTGATCGGTCCCAACGGCGCCGGCAAGACGACGCTGATCAACCAGCTGACCGGGGTGGTGCGCGAGTCCAGCGGCTCGATCTGGCTCGATGGCGAGGACATTACGCACATGAAGCCGCATGGGCGTGTTCGGCGCGGCCTGTCGCGGACGTTCCAGATCAACACCTTGTTCCCGCACCTGACCCCGCTCGAGGCCATCACCAACGCGATCTGCGAGCGCGAACGCGAGAATCTGAGCGTGCTGCAGCGGCGCTTCTTCCGCTTGTCGCGCCGCAGAGCCCAGATCGACGAAGCCTACGAGATGCTCGAGCGGCTCAACCTGGCCAGCGTGTGCCTGCGGCAGACCCGTGAGCTCGCTTACGGCAAGCAGCGGCTGCTGGAAATCGCGCTGGCCTTGGCGGTGCGCCCCAAGGTGGTGCTGCTCGACGAGCCCGCGGCGGGTGTGCCTGAAGGCGAGAGCGACGAACTATTCACCGTTTTGGCAGAACTTCCGGCGCAGATCACCATCTTGCTGATCGAGCACGACATGTCGCTGGTGTTTCGCTTTGCCGACCGCATCACGGTGCTGGTCAGCGGCGCCGAACTGGTTTCCGGGACACCGGCCGAAGTCGCCGCCGACGCGCGCGTGCGCGAGGTCTATCTGGGCCGGCGCCATGGCTGACATGCTGGTGCTCGACGATGTCGTCGCCGGCTACGGCGAGGCGGTGGTGCTTGACCGCTGCTCGCTGGCGATGCGCCAAGGCGAGAGTCTCGCCTTGCTCGGCCGCAACGGCGTGGGCAAGAGCACGCTGCTCGCCACGCTCATGGGGCAGGCGCGCCTGATCAGCGGTGCGATCCGCTGGATGGATACCGACCTGGCGGCGATTGCGCCGCACGGGCGCGTACGCGCCGGCCTGGGCTGGGTTCCCCAGGAGCGCGAGATCTTCTCGACCCTGACGGTGGAGGAGAACTTGGCGGTCACGGCCCGGCCCGGCAATTGGAGCCTGGCACGCGTTTACGGACTATTCCCGCGGCTGCAGGAGCGGCGCACCAGCTGGGGCAACGAACTGTCGGGGGGCGAGCAGCAGATGCTGGCCATAGGGCGCGCGTTGATGCTCAACCCGCGGCTGCTGCTGCTCGATGAACCGCTCGAGGGCCTGGCCCCGGTCCTGGTGGAAGAGCTATGTGCGGCGGTCGAGATGATGGTGCGCGAAGAGGGCCAGTCGCTCGTGCTGGTCGAGCAGCACGTCGAGCAGGCATTGCAGCTCACCGGCCGCTGCGCGGTGCTCGAGCGCGGCCGCATCGTTCACGTTGCGGACAGCAGCACCCAGCTTGCCGACCTTGCCTCGCTCGACCAGTGGGTCGGCGTACGTGCCCACAGAGGGAAAATCAGACCATGAATGCTGCGCAGAACCTGCTGGAAACCGGACGCGATGCCGCGTCCGCAATCACAAGCGCGGAGGGCGATATCAGCTATTCCGGCCTGCGCGACGCGGTGGCGCGCGCCGGCGCGGCATGGAAGGCAATGGGCATCGCAGCGGGGGACCGTGTGATCGTGTTCGCTCCCGACAGCATCGACTGGGTCGTTGCCTATCTCGGCGCGATCTGGGCCGGTGGTGTTGCGGTCGGGATCAACAGCCGGCTGCCGATGGCCGAACTGGGGCCGATCCTCGTCGAAAGCGAAGCCGCGGCGATCTGGTGCGAAGGGGCGCAGGCGGCGGCAATCTGCGGGGCTGCGGTGACGATGAGCAAGCCGCCGCGCATCGTGGTTGCCACGTCGGAACACGAGACCGGCTGGCTCGGCCGACTCGAACAGGCGCAGCCGATGCCGGCGGTGGCGCGCGATCCGGAAGATCCGGCCCTGTGGATCGGCACCTCAGGCACAACCGGCCGGCCCAAGGCGACGGTTCACGCCCAACGCGTCGTGCTCCATGCGCACGCGTTCGCGCAAGGGGTGCTGGGCCTGACAGAGCAAGACCGCCTGTATGCCAGCTCAAAGCTGTTCTTCGCCTATGCGCTGGGCAACAGCCTGTTCGCAGGCTTGCGGGCGGGCGCGACGGTGATTCTTGACCGGGATTGGCCAACGCCCCAGCGGGTCGGTGAAATGGTCGCCCGCTTCGGCCCGACGGTGCTCTTTAGCGTGCCGACCCTCTACCACAAGATGCTGCACGCGGGGGTGGCCGCAGCGATCGGCGCAAGCGGCGTGCGCCGCTTCGTCTCGGCGGGCGAGGCCCTGCCGCCGGTAGTGCGCCAGGGCTGGCAGCAGGCAACCGGACAGGCGATCATCAGCGGGTACGGAACGTCCGAAACCCTGTGCCTGATGCTCTACTGCGACTGTGACGATGGCCGGTTTGCGGCAACACCGATGACGCAGATCCGCTGGCCGGAAGGCGACGACGCATCGACTCCCCGGCGCATCTGGATCCGCAGTCCGACCGTGGCACTCGGCTACTGGTGCCGCCCGCAGGCCCAGACCGACGGCTTCTCCGACGGATGGTTCTCTCCGGGCGATGTATTCGTCCGGCATGCGGACGGGCGTCTCGAATTCACCGGCCGCAACGACGACATGATCAAGATCGCCGGCCAATGGGTCAGCACGGTCTGGGTCGAGCAGGCGCTGGCGGCGGCCTGCGGCGATTCGCTGCAGCAAATTGCGGCGGTGAGCGTGACGACCGCCGACGGGCTCGCTGCGCTCTCGGTTCTTGGCGTTGCCGAGCCGGCGTGCGCGGAGCTTGCGCGCCAGCGCATGGCCGAGGGAATCGACCGTCTGCCCAAGCATCGCCGTCCGCGCTGGGTCCACTGGCTCGACGCTTTGCCGATGACGCCCACCGGCAAGGTGCAACGCAGGTGCCTGCGTGAGTTGCACCAGGCCGCAATCGAGGACATGCGTGCCGAGGTACTGGGCCGATCGGCAGCAAAGCAGGATGCCTGACATGGGATTCGATGATCTCGGAAGCGCTGGCGCAAGCGGCGGCGATGTGCAAACTTCGGTGACGGACACCAGTGTTTCGCTGGTGATCGCTGGCAGCGGCGGCGCCGGCGTCGTTACCGCGGGCGCGCTGCTGCTGGAGGCGGCTGCCGCCGCCGGCTGGTATGCCTGGATGACCCGATCCTCGGGCCCGCAGATCCGCGGCGGCGAAGCCGCCGCGATGCTGCGCTTGGCCACCGGTCCGATCCACTGCCATGACGACAACTTCGATCTGCTGGTGGCGATCGACTGGGACAACATCGAACGCTTTGCCGCCGAGATCGCGCTCGATTCGCATAGCCTGGTGATCGGCGATCCGGATTTGGGCCAGCCTCACGGATCGCTGCTGCACAATAATCCTCGGCAAGCGGCGATGCCATTCAAGCGGCTTGCGGCCACTGTGTCCAACGGGCGGCCCAACATGGTCGCCCTGGGTGCGATCGCGCGCCTCACCGGACTGCCGCCGGCGGCAATGCGCAAGGTCGTCCAGACGCACTTGACGCACAAGGGTCAGACAGCGATCGATGCCAGCCTGGGGGCGTTCCAAGCGGGTTTCGATCACGCCGCCAGCCTGCCGGCGGTGCGCCGGCTGGCCGAGCCCACGGCACTGGCCAGCGCGCGCTGGAGCATTACCGGCAACGAGGCGACCGGGCTGGGCGCGATCCGCGGCGGCGTGCGTTTCGTGGCCGGCTACCCGATCACCCCCGCAACGGAGGTGCTCGAATGGATGGCCCCGTCGCTGGCAAAAATTGGTGGGGTCCTGGTGCAGGCAGAGGATGAACTCGCCTCGATCAATCAGATCATCGGCGCTTCCTATGGAGGCACTCCCGCGCTCACGGCCACGTCCGGCCCGGGACTTTCGCTGATGATGGAGTCCCTGGGATTGGCGGTAGCCGCGGAAGTGCCGATCGTCGTCGTCGACGTGATGCGCGGCGGCCCGTCGACAGGCATCCCGACAAAGTCCGAACAGGCCGACCTCAACATCGCCGTGTACGGGTTCCATGGCGACGCGCCGCACCTCGTGCTGGCCCCCGCCTCGGTCGCCGACTGCGTGCTGACGACGCAATGGGCCGTGCATCTGGCCGAAGCCTTGCAGACGCCGGCCATCGTGCTCACCGACCAGGTCATCGGCCAGTCGCGCGCCGTCATCGCGCAGCCCGAGGCCGCCGACTATTGCGCTCGGCGGGAGCTTGCCCGGCAGGCAGGCGATGGACAGCGCTACCAGCGCTACGCCCTGACCGGGTCGGGAGTTTCCCCGATGGCCATACCCGGCACGCCGGGGCTGGCGTACACCGCCGACGGTCTCGAGCACAACGAATCGGGCACTCCGTCCTCGCGCGCCACCGATCATCAGCTCCAACTCGACAAGCGTTCGCGCAAGCTGGCGAGCTTCGACTTTGGCCATCGGTGGGCCGACGTCGTCGACGCACAGGCGGGTCCTGGCGACATCATTATCATCACCTGGGGCTCCTCGAGCGGGCCGGCCCGGGAGGCGCTGCAGCGCTTCTCCAACACGGGCGGCGCGGTTCGCCTACTGTCGCTGCGCCTGATCGCACCCGCCCAGCCGGCACGCATGGCCGAGATCATTGGCAGCGCTACCCGGGCACTGGTCGTCGAGCAGTCGCATAGCGGACAGTTCTACCGCATGTTGCGGGCGTTCTACGAGCTGCCGCGCGAGGTTCGTCCGCTGTACCAGGCCGGGCCGCTCCCGATCCGCCCTGGCCAGATCCTCGATCAACTCAATGCCTGGAGAAACTGATGGATGCCCCGGCAGAAAGAAAGAAGCTCGCCGCGCGCGATTTCAAGTCGGAAATCAAGCCCATCTGGTGTCCGGGCTGCGGCGACTATGCGGTGCTCAACGCCCTCACCAAGGCGTTCGTCGAGCTCGGGCGCACCCCGGAGCAAATCGCCGTAGTCTCCGGCATCGGTTGCTCCTCGCGTATCCCGGCATACCTGAGTGCCTACGGGTTTCACGGGGTGCACGGGCGCGCCCTGCCGATCGCGACGGGGTTGAAGCTCGCGCGCCCCGAGCTCACGGTGGTGGTTACGGGCGGCGACGGCGACGGCTTTTCCATCGGCGGCAATCATTTCCTGCATGCCTGCCGGCGCAACGTCGACCTGACTTATATCGTGATGGACAACCAGGTCTATGGGATGACCAAGGGCCAGGCCTCGCCCACCACCGCGCCGGACTGGGAAGGCAGCAAGCTCACCCCGGAAGGCACCGGGATCAATCCCTTCCAGCCGCTGGTCATCGGCCTGGCGTCGGGCGCCAATTTCATCGCCCGCGTCTCGAGCAGCGATCCGGTCAACATCGCGCAGATCATCGTCGAGGCGGTACGGCATCCGGGCTTTTCCCTGATTCAAGTGCTGAGCCCCTGTATCACCTTCCGGCCGGAACAACAGGAGTGGCGTGACCAGGTTCGCACCGCGAGCGTCGATTTCACCGGGGACGCAGCGCGCGCAGCACGCCGCCTGATGACCGACGACGGCTTCAATGTCGGCAAGGTGCTTTTCAAGGGCAATCGCCCCGCCTTCGTGCCCGACGCGGCGACCGAACCCTGCAGCGTTGCCGAATTGGATCGGGAGTTCGACGTATGAGCCCGAACAAGAGTCCGGGCAAGGGCCGCCGCCGCGCCATCCGATCGGTACCCGACCTGCTGGCGCACGCGCTGGCGATCGAGCGCGATGCCGAGGAGCGCTACGGCGAGCTCGCCGATCAGATGGCAACCCACAACAACAGTGCGGCGGAGGACTTGTTCCGCCGCCTGGCGCAGATCGAGAGCCGGCACGTCCAGCAGATCCAGGAAATGTGCGCCGGCGTCGAGCCGCCGCAGCGGGCACCCTGGGAGTTTCTCTGGAGCGGTGGCGAAGGCCCCGAAGCGATGGATCTGGCCTCCGTGCACTACCTGCTTTCGCCGCACGAGGCCGTGCGGCTTGCCATGGGGCACGAAGCCAGAGCCGAGGAGTTCTACCGCGGCGTCGCCGGCAGCGCGCGCCCGGCCCCGGTGCGCCAATTGGCGCGGCAGCTGGCCGACGAGGAGGCCGAGCACGTGCGCTGGTTGCAGGACTGGCTGCAGCACTATCCGCCGCAGGCGGCCGGTGCCGACGACCCCGACCCGCCGATGGAGCAGGGATGAGCCGCCACTGCACGGGCAATGAATCCGGCAGCGGCACCGGCCGGTGTAATGGTTTGATTTCGTCCCGGGACGTTGTCCCCCGCTGCGCCCAAGGCGTCGGCACTAGATAGGAGAAGGATCGTGTCCTTGTTGATCACTGAAAAATGCATCGTCTGTGACCTGTGCCTGACGGTCTGTCCGAACGACGCCATCAGCGCGGGTGAAGAGGTCTTTCTCATCGACCCCGACCGTTGCACCGAATGCGTCGGCCATCATCCCGTGTCCCAGTGCGTCAAAGTCTGTCCCGTCAAGGCGATCGTGCCCGACCCAGAGCACGTGGAAAGCAGGGAGGAGCTGCAACGCAAGTGCGAGCGTCTGAAGCAACGCTCGGCCGCCTGAAAGCCTTGCGACCTTGCCCACCGGCTGCCGTCCCAGACCAGCCAAGGAGTGAACCAGTGAAATCCATCATCGCACTGACCGTCAACGGCCAACGCCGCGACGATGCCGTGGCCGACAACTCGCTGTTGCTCGACTACCTGCGCGAGCAGCTGCAGCTGACGGGCACCAAGCAGGGCTGCGACGGCGGCGAGTGCGGCGCCTGCACCGTGCTCGTCGACGGGGAACCGCGCCTCGCCTGCCTGACGCTGACGGCGACGGTCGCCGGCAAGCACGTGGAGACGGTCGAGTCGCTCGCGCGCAATGGCCGGCTGTCGCGCCTGCAGCAGGCCTTCCACGAGAAGCTCGGCACCCAGTGCGGCTTTTGCACCCCCGGCATGCTGATGGCGGCCGAGGCGCTGCTGCGCCGCGAGCCCCATCCATCCATCGAGCAGATTCGCGAAGCCCTCGCCGGCAATCTGTGCCGTTGCACCGGGTACGTCAAGATCATCGAGTCGGTCCAGGCCGCCAGCCTGCCCGCGAAGGAGAGCGCATGAAGAAGACCGTGGACGGAGGCGTCGGCACGCGCCGGCCGCTGGTGGATGGGGTCGAGAAGGTGACCGGTCGGGCCAAGTACACCGCCGACTTGTTCGCGCCCGGGGGGCTCGTCGGCAAGATCTACCGCAGTCCCTATGCGCATGCGGAAATCGTGGAGCTCGACGTGCGCGAGGCGCGCAGCCTGCCCGGCGTGGTGGCCGTCGTCACTGGGGAGGACTGCGCGGTGCCCTACGGCATCTTGCCGATCTCGCAGAACGAGTACCCGCTGGCGCGCGAGCGCGTGCGCTACTTCGGCGAACCGGTCGCCGCGGTCGCCGCGCGCGACGAGCGCACCGCGGCGCAGGCGCTACAGCGGATTCGCCTCAAAGTGCGCGAACTTCCGGTCTATCTCTCCGCCAAGGAGGCGCGCAAGCCGGCCGCGGTCCCGCTGCATGCCAATAAGGCGGGCAATCTCGAGCGCGAGGTGCACAACGAGTTCGGCGACCTCGGCGCCGGCTTTGGCCAGGCCGATCTCGTCCGCGAGGACAGCTACCATTGCGCCGAGGTCACCCATGTCCACATGGAACCGAACGCGTCCATGGCCACCTACGACCCCTCGCGCGACCATCTGACGCTGCACACGGTCTCGCAGGTTCCGTACTACGTGCACCTCATGGTGGCGCAATGCCTGGCCATGGACACGGCGCGCGTGCGGGTCATCAAGCCGTTCATCGGCGGCGGATTTGGCGCTCGCACGGAAACACTCAATTTCGAGATCATTTGCGCACTCCTGGCGCGCGCGGCCGGCGGCACCGTGAATCTGAAGCTGAGCCGGGAGGAGACTTTTCTCACCCATCGCGGCCGCCCCGAGAGCGACATACGCATCAAGATCGGCATGAAGCGCGACGGCCGGCTCACGGCCTGCGAGTGCGAGGTGGTGCAGCGCGGGGGTGCCTACGGCGGCTACGGCATCATCACGATCCTGTATGCCGGCGCGCTGCTCAACGGGCTGTACGACATTCCCGCGGTCGGCTACAGTGGCTTTCGCGTCTACACCAACACGCCGCCCTGCGGCGCGATGCGCGGGCACGGGACCGTGAACGTGCGCTTCGCGTTCGAGTCGCTGCTCGGCGCGATGTCGCAGGAACTGGGACTGGACCCGATCGAGGTGCGCCGGCGCAACCTGCTCAAGGCGCCCGCCGTGACCATCAACGGGCTGCAAGTGCGATCCTACGGCCTGCCCCAGTGCCTCGACCGAGTGGAGCAGGCCAGTGGCTGGCGCGAGCGCGTCGGCAAGATGCCCCGCTGGCGGGGCCTGGGCGTTGCCTGCTCGCACTACGTGAGCGGCTCGGCCAAGCCCGTGCACTGGACCGGGGAGCCGCACGCAACGGTCGTGCTCAAGCTCGACTTCGACGCCGGCATCACGATCCTCACGGGCGCCTCGGACATCGGCCAGGGCTCCTCGACGGTGCTCACCCAGGTCGTGATCGAGGTCCTGGGCGTGGACCAGCGCCGGATCCGGGTGATCGCCAACGACAGTGCCATCACACCCAAGGACAATGGGTCGTATTCCTCGCGCGTGACCTTCATGGTGGGCAACGCCGCCTTGCAGGCGGCGCGCAACCTCAAGGAGATCCTAATCAACGCCGCCGCAGTGCGGCTGCAAGTTCCCCCGGCCCAGGTCGAGTGCCTGGGCGAGAGCTACCGCTCGAGCGCCGAGCCCGATAAGGAGGTCTCGTTCGGCGAGGTCGTAGCGCAGTCGCTCATGGACACCGGCACCCTTTTCGTCAAGGGAACGTACACCTGCCCGGCCGAGTTTCAGGGCGGCAAGCAGCGTGGCGGCGCGGTCGGCTCGACGATGGGATTCTCGTACGCGGCCCAGGTCGTCGAGGTCAGCGTCGATCCGGACACGGGTCGGGTCACCCCGGAGAAGGTCTGGGTGGCGATCGATTGCGGCTTCGCGATCAATCCCCTGAGCGTCGAGGGCCAAGTCCAGGGGGCGGTCTCGATGGGGATGGGGCAGGCGATGTCCGAGCAGACGCGCTTTGACAAGGGCAAGCCCATGGCGGCCAACATCCTCGATTACGCGCTGCCGACGATCGTCGACTCGCCGCCGATCGAGGTCTACCTTGTGGAGTCGAACGACCCCAACGGGCCGTTTGGCGCCAAGGAGGGCAGCGAGGGGCCGTTGTCCGGATTCCCCGCGGCCTTCGCCGCCGCGGTGAAGCAGGCCACCGGGTTCGGATTCACTCGATTGCCGATTACTCCCGAGGTCGTGCTCGACGCCATCGTTACGCAAGACCAAGAAGCTGCCGTGGCCAATGACGCCTGCGCGGCAGCGCAACCCCTCGAGCCCGAGAAGGTGAACTGATGGAACTGCTGTCCGAATTCCAGCTGCATCGTCCCCGCAGCATTGAAGATGCGATTTCCCTGCGGGCCGCGCATCCGGGAGCGCGCTTTCTGGCCGGGGGCACCGACCTGATGCCGGCGATGCGCCGGGGCCTGGTCGACGCCCGCGACCTGATCGATTTGTCCGGCGTCGCCGCCCTGGCGGGGATCGGCGCTACCGGCGAGGGTCTGCGGATCGGCGCGGGCACCACGCTGGCGGAGCTGGCGCAATCGCCCGAGGTGCTCGGCCGGGCCCCGGCGCTGGTGCAGGCGGCACTGAGCGTCGCNNGCCGCAACCGTCGGCGGCAACCTTTGCCTGGATACCCGCTGCCGCTACTACAACCAGAGCGAGCACTGGCGCAGCGCCAACAACTATTGCCTGAAGCTGCTCGGCGACGGCTGCCGCGTGGCCCGCAAAGCCACACGCTGCTTTGCGGCGTTCAGCGGCGATCTTGCTCCCGCCCTGCTGGCCCTCGATGCCGAGGTCGAAATCGCCGGTGCAGGGGCCGTTCGACGCGCACCGTTGGCACAGTTGTATGCCGATGACGGCATCCACTACCTCGCGCTTGCGCCGCAGGAACTGCTGGTGGCTGTCCACGTGCCGGCGCGCCCCGGCTGGCGGGCCGCGTACGAAAAGGTGCGCCTGCGCGCCACAATCGACTTCGCGCTTGCCGGGGTCGCGGTGGCGGTGCGTTGCCAGGATGGCCGGATCGACGATCTGCGCATCGCCTGCACCGGAACCAACTCGTTTCCCTTACGCCTGGGCGGCCTGGAGAACCTGCGCGGCAAGCCGCTCGACGAATCGTCCTTGGCGCTGGTGGACAAGCGCTTCGAGGAGCAACTCAACATCATGGAGACGACGGTCGCATCGAGCCTGTACCGACGTCGGGTTACCATGAACCTGATTCGTCGGCTGCTTGTTCGGCTTGCCGGCTGAGCCAGGGTCGGTCGCTATGCCCGCCATGGGTCGAACAAGCGTTTTCCCGGTCCAGGTCGAGTTCGGCGACTGCGATCCCGCGCGCATCGTCTTTTTTCCCAATTTTCTGCGCTGGATCGACGCTGCGGGCCACGCGTTCTTCCTGGCGGCCGGCGTGCCACCCTGGCACGAGCTGGAGCGCCAATCAGGTCTCGTCGGAACCCCGCTGGTGGATCTGCACGTCAAATTCGTCGCCGCGGCACGCTGGGGTGACCGCCTCGCAATCCACACGTCGATCCGGGAATGGCGCCGCAAGACCTTCGTAATGCACCACGAGATCCTTCGAGGCGATGCGCTGCTCGTGGAGTGCGACGAGATCCGGGTCTTTGTACGGCGCGTCGGGCCCGGGCCTACCGACATCGAGGCCGTAGGGGTGCCTGCGGATATTCAGGCCTTATGCGATGGCATCGAGCCGCCGGCGCCGCGGCGCTAGCGCGGCCTACTTGAAGACCTTGGCCGCCTTGGCGGCCACCTTGGCGCGCAGTCTCTCGACGTCGACGACGACCCGGTTGTGGCTGCCGCGGCTAATCTCCTCTACGTCGTCCTTGGCCAGCAGATCGAAGGTCACCAGGCGCCCTTCGATCTTGCTCACGGTCACGGTCATGTTCACGTTCATGCCACGCAAGGTCGCCCCGCCGTGGTTCATGCTGACATTGGTGCCGACGGAGTCTTCGCCGCCGTCCAGATGCTCGAGCAGCAGTTCGCGGCAGGCCACCTCGAAGTCATGGAGCAGCGATGGGGTACTGTAGACGCGCAGCTCTTCGCCGAGGAAGTCGATCGTCCGCGGCGTGTCGATTGCAACGCGCCGCGTCGCGGACAAGCCGGTAGTCAAGGTGCTCTTCATTGTTCCCCCCATTTTGACAAGTCGACCAGATGCGGCGCGAGCCTTGGCTGCCGGACCGCCGGCCGGTCGCCTCGCCCCCACTGTGCACTGGCGACCTTACAGACGTTTTGCGCTGGTATCGGGATTTTCGTTATCGCGCCGCAGCAATTTGCCCTTCGCTGGCTACGCGTTTGCATGTGATCCAAGTCATTGGGCAGGCGCTTGTATCGTGTATGTTTTTACGCTGGGCAGCGAGCCGAAAGATTCGGCCGGTACGGCGGCGCTGACCCCAATCGGTAGCCGCCGC
>OKRD01000170.1:20478-39832 GCA_900290335.1 Burkholderiales bacterium
GACGGTCAAGCACGTCCCGACGTTTTGCTACAACTGCGTCTCCGGGCCCGACTTCATGAAGGTGAAGGTCGAGGATGGCGTCGCCACCGACATTGAGCCGAACTTCGACGCCGAGGACATACATCCGGCGCGCGGCCGGGTCTGCGTCAAGGCCTACGGACTGGTGCAAAAGACCTACAACCCGAATCGCGTCTTGACGCCGATGATGCGCACCAACCCGAAGAAGGGTCGCAAGGAGGACCCGGGCTTCGTGCCGATATCCTGGGACGAGGCGCTCGACATTGTGGCGGCCAAGCTCAACACCATCCGCGCTACCGGCCTGCGCGACCAGGCGGGGCTGCCGCGGCTCGCAGCGAGCTTCGGCCATGGCGGCACGCCGGCCAACTACATGGGCACCTTCCCTGCCTTGCTCTCGGCCTGGGGCCCGATCGACTACAGCTTCGGTTCGGGCCAGGGCGTCAAGTGCGTCCATTCCGAGCATCTGTACGGCGAATTCTGTCGGGCCAGGGCGTCAAGTGCGTCCATTCCGAGCATCTGTACGGCGAATTCTGGCACCGCGCCTTCACCGTCGCCGCTGACACGCCCAATGCGCGCTACGTCATCTCGCTCGGCGCCAACGTCGACGTGACAGGCGGACCATGCGCGGTGCTGCGCCACGCCGATGCGCGCGTGCGGGGCTACAAGCGCGTGGCGGTGGAGCCGCACCTGTCGGTGACCAGCGCCTGCTCCGCGGAATGGTTGCCGATCCGGCCCAAGACCGATGCGGCCTTCCTGTTTGCCTTGATTCACGTCCTGGTGTGCGAGCGCCGCCTGGCGCAGCTCGATGTCCCCTTTCTTCGCGACCGCACCTCCTCGCCGTACCTGGTGGCGCCCGACGGCCTGTATCTGCGCGATGCCGGCAGCGGCAAGCCGCTGGTCTGGGACCAAGCCTGCGGCGCTGCCGTCGCCTTCGACACGCCGGGCGCAAAGCCGGCCGTTGCGGGACGCTACCAGGTCGCCCGCGCCGTGGTCGTCGACGCCGACCAGGCGCGCCGCGAATTGCTCGACGTCGAGGGCGCGACCGCCTACGAGATGCTCTGCGAGCACATCGCCAAGTACCCGCCGGAATGGGCCGCGACGGTTTGTGATGTGCCCGCCGCCACCATCCGCCGCATTGCCGAGGAGTACCTGGAGAACGCCAGCATCGGCGCCACCATCGAGATCGACGGCAAGACGCTGGCGCTTCGGCNNGGCAAGTCGGTAAACAACGGCTGGGGCGCCTACGAATGCTGCTGGGCCCGCACCGTGCTGGCGGCACTGGTGGGCGCGCTGGAGAACCCCGGCGGCCTGCTCGGCACCACGGTCCGGCTCAACCGTCCCCAAGATAACCGCCATCTGAGCGTCAAGCCAGGCGAAGACGGCTTCATGGTGCAGCACTTCAATCCGACCGACCGGGAACACTGGCAAGCGGCGCCGGCAACGCGCAACTTGCACCAGACGCTGGTGCCCATCGTTGGTCACAACGGCGCCTGGAGCCAGGCGCTGGGTCCGACCCAACTGGCCTGGATGTTCCAGCAGGAGCGGCCTGCCGACTGGAACATGCCGGCGCCGACTTTCCCCGAGCTATGGATCGTATTTCGCTCCAACCCGGCGATCTCCTTCTGGGACACGAGGCGGCTGGCTGACATCGTCGCCCGCTTCCCGTTCCTGGTCTGCTTCGCCTGTACGGTCGACGAAACCAACTTCATGGCCGACTTGTTGCTCCCCGAGGCCACAGATCTGGAGTCCACCCAGATGATCCGCATGGGCGGCACGAAGTACATGGAGCAGTTCTGGGACTACAAGGGGGTGGTGTTGCGGCAAAAGGCGGTGGAGCCGCAGGGCGATTGCCGCGACTTCACCTGGATCAGCACGCAACTGGCCAAGCGCACGGGTTTGCTCGAGCCCTATGTCGCGGCACTCAACCGCGGCGTCTCCGGCGTCGCGCCGCTCAAGGGCGAAGGCTACGACTACAGCCTCGATCCGGCACGCGAGCCCGCGCCGGAGCAGATCTGGGACGCGGTCTGCCGCGCGGCATCGGTAACGCTGTCCGCCGGCAAGCAGGAGCATGGTCTGGAGTGGTTCCAGGAGCATGGCTTCTACGCCGTTGCGATGTCGCGCCTCGAGTGGTACTTGACGCCGACCCTGGAGCGCCAGGGCCTGCGCTACGAACTGCCCTACCAGGAGCGCCTGCTGCGCGTGGGGCGCGAGCTCGGCAATCGCCTGCACGAGAAGGGCATGGCCTGGTGGGATGAGCAACTCTCGGAGTACCGGGCCCTGCCGGAATGGCACGACGTGCCGGCGCGCTGGGAGCGGGAACTGGAAAACGCCGGAGCCAAGATTGCGGACTTCCCCTTCTGGCTGCTGGCCACCAAAAGCATGCAATACCACGCCGGCGGCAACGCGAGCATCGCGATGATGCACGAGATCTCGGGCAACATGCACGGCCACACCGGCGTCATCATGAACGCCAAGACCGCCGCCCGCCTCGGCATTGCCGAGGGCGACCGCGTCGAGATTCGCTCCCACATCGGTGCCACCTACGGCAAGGCCGCGCTGGTGCAGGGCATACGCCCCGACACCCTGGTCGTGACCGGCCAGTTCGACCATTGGGCAACGCCCTTTGCCAAGGACCTCGAGCTGCCAAGCCTAAACACCATCGCGCCGATGTCGCTGGAGTTGACCGACGCCACCGGCTCGGGTTCGGACATCGTGCGCGTGGCGCTGCGCCGCGTGGAGGCAACGACATGACCCGCTACGCGATGGTCATCGACTTGCGCCGCTGCGTGGGCTGCCAGACCTGCACGGCCGCCTGCAAGAGCGCCAACGCGACGCCGCCCGGTGTGCAATGGCGGCGCGTGCTCGATCTCGAAAGCGGCGAGTTCCCGGACGTGCGGCGCAGCTTCGTGCCGGTGGGATGCATGCATTGCGCCAATCCGCCCTGCGAGCACGTCTGCCCGACAACGGCGACCAAGAAGCGCGCCGACGGCCTGGTGACCATCGACTACGACATTTGCATCGGTTGCGCCAACTGCATCATGGCCTGTCCGTACGATGCACGCTCGGTCGTCCACGAGGCGCACTACGCCTACGGCGATCAGCCGATGGCGTCCGAGGCGCTACGTTTCGATCCGGCGCGGTTGAGGGTCGCGACCAAATGCACCTTCTGCCAGGATCGCATCGACCTGGCGGCGCGCACCGGCCAGGTCCCGGGCCGCGACCCGGAAGTCACGCCTGCCTGCGTCAATTCGTGCATATCGGGTGCGATGCATTTCGGCGATATCGCCGATCCCGGCAGCAACGTCTCGCAGCTGCTCGCGCAAACCGAGCACTTCCGCATGCATGAGGAACTGGGCACGGATCCGTCGATGTATTACGTGTGGGACCGCAAATGAGCACGCCCACGCGCTCCCCTGAGCAGATCGCCGATCGCATATCACCACGCCAGCAGGTCAACTGGGACTGGCGCGCCGCCGGCAATTTCATCGCTGGCGGCAGTGGCGGCGGGCTGCTGCTGTGGGTGTCCATCGTCGGGCTGCGCGGTGGCGACGTGCGCTTTGTGCTCGGCGCCGGCATGGCGCTGATTGCCTTGGGGCTCACCTGCGTGTGGTTCGAGATCGGCCGGCCCTGGCGCGCGCTCAACACGTTCCGCCACGGCACCTCGTCCTGGATGACGCGCGAGGCGATCGTGGCGCTGCTGCTGTTCGCGTGCGGATTGCTGGCCCTATGGAGCGGTCAGAGCCTGCTGACTGGGGCTACCGGCGTGCTCGGCCTGGCCTTCCTCTACGCCCAGGCGCGCATCCTGACCGCCAACAAAGGAATAGCGGCCTGGCGCCATCCCCGCAGCCTGCCGTTGGTGGTTGCGACCGGGCTCACCGAAGGCGCGGGACTGCTGGTGTGCGCAAGCTGGGGCAGTGCGCAGCTGGCAGCGGCAAGTTCCCTGCTGGCGGTGCTCGCCGCGCTGCGCCTGTTGGCCTGGCGCAGGTATCTCACGGCACTAGAGAAGGACGCAGCACCGGCCGGCGCGATCAAGGCGCTCCGACGGATCGATGCAAACTTCCGCTGGGTCGGCAACGTAGTCCCGGCGCTGCTGGCACTGCTCGCCGGATGGACCGGCTTGCCTGCCGTCGCCCTCGTCGCCGCGGTGTTGGCAGTGCTGGCCGGTTGGCGCTGCAAATATGCCCTCATCTGCGAGGCTGCCTTTACGCAAGGGTTTGCCCTGCCCAAGTTGCCGGTACGCGGCCGGCGCTGACATGTTTGCCGGCCTGCGCAAGCCGCGCGAATTCGGCATGATCCTTAGCGCCGGGCCGATCGGGGCGGACCCCGGTCTGGGCGTCGGTGCCCTGCGCGCGTGCCAGGCGCCGGCCACGGACTCAACGGTGCTCGCCGATGCCGAGGATCTGCGCAGGCGGCTGCGGTGCACGGCACGAGCCGAGTGCCGACAAGCCGATGGGTGCGCGCCGGCGCGCTGCGGCCGTGCGGTCGCAGCGTGGAGGCGCTGGTGAAGTACGCGGGCTTGCGACGGTATCCTGAGGCCTTGCGCCGCAGGCTCGGCGGATCGATGCGCCTAGCTGAGGATAGGGGCGAGCGACCAACGGACACCATCGGGCAAGGACGCGGCCACCGCTGCCGCGCACGGAGGGCCTGATGTCGCCGCAGTTCCTGCAATTCCTGATTTCCGGCATCACGGTGGGAGCAACCTACGGCCTTGCCGCGCTGGGCTTTACGCTCATCTACAACGCCAGCAACGTCATCAATTTTGCCCAGGGCGAATTCATCATGCTCGGCGGCATGCTTACCGTCTATTTCACTAGTGCGGGATTGCCGCTGCCGGCGGCCGTTGCGCTGGCCATAGCGGTGCCGGCCATGGTGGGCATGTTGGTGGAGAAGCTGGCGATCGAACCGGCCAAGGGCGCCGAGGTGGTGAGCCTCATCATCATCACCATCGGCGCTTCGCTGGTCATCCGCGGCGTGATCCAGGTCTGGCTGGGCAAGGGCGCGTTCGCTTTCGAGCCGTTTAGCGGCGGCGCGCCGATCGTGTTCGGCGGCGCCGTGCTCCAGCGGCAATGCCTGTGGGTGCTGGGCGTCACCGCCGCGATCGTCGTCGCGCTCTGGCTCTTCTTCCGTTACTCGCTCACGGGCAAGGCGATCCTTGCGACCTCCTGCAACCCGGTGGCGGCGCAGCTCGTCGGGATCGACACGCAATGGGTGTTGCTGGTGAGCTTCGCCCTGTCGGCGGCGATGGGCGCGGTCGGCGGAATCCTGCTCACGCCGCTGACCCTGACGTCCTACGATGTCGGCATCATGCTCGGGCTCAAGGGCTTTGTCGCGGCGGTCGTCGGCGGCTTGGGCAGCGGTCTGGGGGCACTGGTCGGCGGTCTTCTGGTGGGCGTCGTCGAGGCCATGGCCGCCGGCTACATCTCCTCGGCGTACAAGGACGCGGTTCCCTTCCTGCTGATTTTCGTTATTCTCTTCTTCCTGCCTCGCGGCCTGCTTGGCGCCAGGGTCACGGAGCGCGTATGAAGCGCCGCGGTATCATCTTGCTGGGCGCCGTCGTGCTGTTGCTGCCGCTGTTGCTGCCCAACGCGTTCTACTACGACCTTGCCATCCGCATGGCGATCAACGCCGTGGTCGTGCTGGGCCTGAATCTGCTCATCGGCTTTGCCGGCCAGATCAGCCTGGGCCATGCCGGCTTCTTCGGCATCGGCGCCTACGCCTCGGCGATCCTGCCGACGCAGTTCGGCTGGCACCCGCTGGCGGCGATCGCCGCCGGGGCAACCGCCGCGGCACTGCTGGCGGCCCTGGTCGCCAAGCCGATCTTCCGGCTGCGCGGCCATTACCTCGCCATGGCCACGCTCGGACTGGGCATCGTCATCGCCATCGTGCTGAAGAACGAGTCGGCATACACCGGCGGCCCGGATGGCATGACGGTGCCGCCGCTGGTCCTGTTCGGGCACGAACTCAGCGGGGAAAAGCCCTGGTACTGGGTCTTCGCCGCCAACCTCATGTTCAGCGTCTGGGCCTGCAGCAATCTGATGGACTCGCCCTTTGGCCGCGCTCTGCGCGCGTTGCACGGATCGGAGGTGGCGTCGCAGGGGGCGGGCGTGGACGTCGCGCGCTACAAGATGGCGATCTTCGTCTTCTCGGCTTTTTTCGCTAGCATCATGGGAAGCCTCGCGGCGCATTACGTCGGCTTTGTCACGCCCAATGTCGCCGATTTTTCCCACTCGATTGAGCTCGTGACCATGGTGGTGGTCGGCGGCATGGCGTCGGTGCTCGGCTCGGTCGTAGGCGCCGTGCTGCTGACGGCTCTGCCCCAGGCGCTGGCCACCTTCGAGGGTTGGGAGACGGTCGCCTTCGGCCTCATCCTCGTGCTGTTCATGATCGCGCTGCCGCGAGGCCTGGTGCCGGCGCTGGCGGCGCGTTTCGCGCGGAGGCGCTGATGGCCTTGCTCGAAGTGCAGGAGTTGAGCAAGGCCTTCGGGGGTGTCATGGCCGTGCAGCAGGTCAGTTTCCGCGTCGATGCCGGAATTGTCTATTCGGTAATCGGACCCAATGGCGCCGGCAAGACCACCTTGTTCAACCTGATCACCGGCGTGTACGCGCCGTGCAGCGGCGAGATTCGTCTGGACGGCTGCACCATCTCCGGCCAGGCGCCGCATCTGCTGGCACGCAAGGGCATAGCGCGCACCTTCCAGAACCTGCAGATCTGCATGAACATGACGGCCCGCGAGAACGTCATGGTCGGCGCCCACCTTGCGCTCGACTGCAATCTTCTGCGGGGCATGCTGCGCTGGCCGGCGCTGCGCCGCGCCGATGCCGCCCAGAGCGCCGAGGCCGCCGCGCTGATGCGTTATGTCGGCCTCGATGACTATATCGACAGCGCGGCCGCTGCCATGCCGTACGGCGCGCTCAAGCGCCTCGAGATCGCCCGTGCCCTGGCGGCAAGACCGCGCATCGTGTTCCTCGATGAGCCCGCTGCAGGCCTCAATCCGAAGGAGACGGGCCAAATCGATGTGCTGGTGAGGAAGATCGCCGACAGCGGCGTCACCGTCGTGCTGGTCGAGCATGACATGAAGATGGTGATGAATATCTCGGACCGCATCCTCGTTCTCGACTACGGCAAGAAGGTGGCCGAAGGCACGGCACGCGAAGTTCGCCGCAATCCGGCGGTGATCGCGGCGTATTTGGGCGCGGCCGCATGAGCACGCCCCTGGAGACCATCACGGAGGATCATCGCGTTATGCGGCGGCTGACCACGGCACTGGAGGAACTTTGCCGCCGGCTCGGCGAGCCGGATCGGCCGCAGGACGGGGAGCTATTCGGACTGATCCTCGAGCACAGCGAACAATACGTGGAGCGCCTGCACCGGCCAACGGAGGAGGACTTGCTCTACCGCACCCTGCGCCTGCGCACCGGCGAAGGCGACGCGCTGCTCGCCGAGTTCGAACGCGAGCATGCCGCAATTGCTGGCCTTCCGGCCGAGCTGCGCCAATGGCAGCGCCGCCTGGGCGGCGGCCATCCTGACGGCATCGAACAATTCCAGGCCGCATTGACCGGCTACATTAAGATGATGCAGCGGCACATCGAGCACGAGGAGACGCTCTTGTTCCCGGCGGCGCGCCAAAGGCTCAGCGACGCCCACTGGGATAGGATCGACGCCGCCCTCGCTGCCAACCAGGACGAATTGGCCAGCGTGCAGGCGGACTTCCGTGCCCTTATGTCGCGTATCGGCAATCTTGCGCCAGCGCCGATCGGCCCCGCCCTGGCCCAGAGTGCCGAACCGGCAGAGGCGCCGCGGCCCGGGCCGCTCCTGCTGGAAATACGTGAGCTGTCGAGCCACTACGGGCGCATCGGCGCCCTGCGCAGCGTCAATCTGGGCATCGGCAAAGGTCAGCTGGTGGCCCTGGTGGGCGCCAATGGCGCCGGCAAGACGACGCTGCTGCGCACGATCTCCGGCGTGCAGCGGGCAAGCGGCGGCAGCGTCCTTTTCTGCGGCCAGGACATCACGCGGCTGCGCCCTGACAGGCGCGTGCGCTTGGGCATCTGCCAAGTGCCGGAGGGACGCCAGGTCTTCGGTCCGCTCTCGGTGGCGGACAACCTGCGGCTGGGCGCCTACACGGGCGGCGACCGCAAGCGCATCGCGCAGGACCTGGAGCGCATGTATGCCATGTTCCCCGTTCTCGAGCAAAAGTCCCATCTGCCAGCCGGCACGCTGTCCGGCGGCCAGCAGCAGATGTTGGCGATGGCGCGCGCGCTGATGGGGCGCCCGCGCCTGCTGCTGCTCGATGAGCCCTCGATGGGCTTGGCACCGCTGCTGGTCGGAGAGATCTTCAACGCGATCATCGAGTTGCGCAAGCAGGCGATGACGATTTTCCTGGTCGAGCAGAATGCGCATGCCGCGCTGGCGATCGCCGATTACGCCTACGTCATCGAAACCGGGCAAGTCGTGCTGGAAGGCAGCGGCCGGGACCTGCTGCAGAACGAACGCGTGAGGAAAGCGTATCTGGGCATCTGAGTGGCAAGGCAATCATCTTGTGTTGGTCGCGCAACGCTTACAACGGGGGAGACATGAAAAAATTGCTGCAACATCTTGGCGCCGTGGCCGCGGTAGCCATGGGCCTTGGCTTGGCGGACGCCTCAGCCGCAGCCGATCCGATCAAGATCGGTTCGGTGCTGTCGGTGACGGGGCCGGCCGCATTCCTCGGCGACCCCGAGCTCAAGACCCTCGAGCTCTACGTGGAGAAGATCAACAAGGACGGCGGTGTCCTCGGCCGCCAACTGGAATTGGTGCACTACGACGATGGCTCGGATGCCACCAAGGCCAATAGCTTCGGCAAGCGCCTGATCGAAGACGACAAGGTCGACATTCTGATCGGCGGCACCACCACGGGCAGCACGATGGCCATGGTGCCGCTGGCAGAAAAGGCCGGCATTCCCTTCCTTTCGCTGGCTGGGGCGGTGGTGATCATCGAGCCGGTCAAGAAGTGGGTGTTCAAGACACCGCACACCGATCGCATGGCGGCCGAGAAGGTCTTCGAGGACATGAAAAAGCGCGGCCTGACGAAGGTCGCGCTGCTGTCGGAGACCAGCGGCTTCGGCCAGTCCGGCCGCAAGGAAAGCGAGGCCATGGCGGCCAAGATGGGCATCACCCTGGTCGCCGACGAGACCTACGGCCCCAAGGACACGGACATGAGCCCCCAGCTGACCAAGATCAAGAACACGCCGGAAGTTCAGGCGCTGTTCATCATCGGCCTGGGCCAGGGTCCGGCAATCGTGAACAAGGACGTGCGCCAACTCGGCATAAATCTGCCCGTCTATCACGCCCACGGGGTTGCCTCGGAAGAGTTCATCCGGCTCTCGGGCGCCGCAGCCGAAGGCGTCCGCCTGCCGGCGGCCGCGCTGCTCGTCGCAGAGAAGCTGCCGGCGAGCGATCCGCAAAAGCCGGTGGTGGTGGCCTATTCCAAGGCCTACCACGAACGCTACCAGGAGGACGTGTCGACCTTCGGCGGCCACGCCTATGACGGGCTGATGCTGGCGGTCGACGCGATCAAGCGCGCCGGCAGCACGGACAAGGCCGCGGTGCGCGACGCGCTCGAAGCGACCAAGGGTTACGTCGGCACCGGGGGCAAGGTCACCCTCTCGGCAAGCGACCACATGGGCCTGGACCAGTCCGCCTTCCGTATGCTGGAGGTGAAGAATGGCGAGTGGGTCCTGCTGTACTGATCCGGGGCGCTGCGACCGCGGCAGCGCATCGCCGACTGACGGAGGAGAACCATGGTAAGCCCAGCGAAGGTGGAACTCGAACCGATCGAAACCGCCAGCCGCGACGAATTGCAGGCCCTGCAGGTCAAGCGGCTCCAGTGGTCCTTGCAGCATGCCTTCGACAACGTCGCGCATTATCGAAGGAAGTTCGAACAGGCGGGCGTGCACCCCTCGGAGCTGAAGGAGCCGGCTGACTTGGCGCGCTTTCCGTTCACGACCAAGGCGGATCTGCGCGAGAACTATCCGTACGGCATGTTCGCCGTGCCGATGCGCCAGGTCGTGCGCGTGCACGCCTCGTCGGGCACGACGGGCCGGCCGACCGTGGTCGGCTACACGCGGGGCGACATCGCGCTCTGGGCTGGCCTGATGGCGCGTTCGCTGCGCGCCGGCGGCGTCGGGCCCGACGACATCATCCTCAACTCCTACGGCTACGGCCTGTTCACCGGCGGCTTGGGCGCCCACTACGGCGGCGAGGCGCTGGGCGCGACCGTGATCCCGATGTCCGGCGGACAGACCGAGAAGCAGGTCCAGCTGATCCGCGAGTTCCTCCCGACCGTCCTGTTGTGCACGCCCTCGTACTCGCTCACCATCGCCGATGAGCTCACGCGCCAGGGCGTGCGCGTCGGCGACTCGAGGCTGCGCGTGGGCATGTTCGGCGCCGAACCCTGGACCGAGGGCATGCGCAAGGAGATCGAGGCCCGGCTCGGCATCGACGCGCTGGACATATACGGCCTGTCGGAGGCCATCGGCCCTGGGGTAGGCAGCGAATGCATCGAATCCAAGGACGGTTCGCACCTGTGGGAGGACCATTTCTATCCGGAGATCATCGATCCGGATACGGGTGCGGTCCTGCCCGATGGTGCCCACGGCGAGCTGGTGTTCACCTCACTCACCAAGGAGGCGATGCCGGTCATTCGCTACCGCACGCGCGATCTGACCCGGCTGCTGCCGGGTACCGCGCGCACGATGCGGCGGATGGAGCGGATCAGTGGCCGTAGCGATGACATGCTGATCGTGCGCGGCGTCAACGTGTTTCCGACCCAGATCGAAGACGTTCTGCTCCAGAATGCCAACCTGTGCGCGCAATACCAGCTGCAGTTGAGCCGCGAGGGGCACCTGGACCGGCTCGAGGTCTTTGTCGAGGTCAAGCCGGAGCTGTCCGGGCGGCTGAGCGAAGCCGAGCGCAACGCGATCGGGCGCGAGGTCTCCGGGCACATCAAATCGCTCATCGGGGTCAGTGCCGATTTGCATGTGGTCGAGACACAACGCATCGAACGCACTCTGGTGGGCAAGGCCAAGCGCGTCATCGACAAGCGACCCAGGCAATAGCCGGCGATCGGGCCGCGGGGGTGGCTGCGGCCCCCCGATCGAATGACGGCGCGGGCGACGGCGCCGTCAGCGGCTGGCCCGGGGGTCGCGTACGGCCGAGGAAATTGCCGGAGTGGAGGCAAGGGCATGCGGACATGAGCGAATCGAGTCTCGCGCGGGCGGACGAACCCGACATTGCTTCGCTCTTGGCGCGGTTGCCCCTGTTCCAGGAGCTGACGGCCGCGCAGATCGGGCGCGTGGCGTCCGAAACCGCGCTGCGCCGTCTGGCCAAGGGGGAGGTGCTTTTTCACCAGGGCGACGAGGCGCACGGCTTTTTTGTAATGGTCGGCGGGCAGATCAAGCTGGCGTTTTCTTCGGTCCAGGGCAACGAGAAGGTCGTCGAGATCGTCGGGCCGCGGCAGAGCTTCGGCGAGGCGGTCATGTTCATGGGGCGTCCCTACCCGGTGTTTGCCCAGGCGCTGGCCGACACGGTCTTGCTGCAGATCGCCAAGCGGACGGTGTTCGACCTGCTGGCGACCGACATGACCTTCGCACGTTCGATGCTGGCCGGTCTGTCGCGCCGCCTCCATTCCCTGGTAGGGGACGTCGAGGCCTACTCGTTGCGCTCCGGCACGCAGCGGCTCATCGGTTACCTGCTGCAGCAGCATGCGGAGCAGGCCAGGACCGGGGACGAATCGAGCCTGAGCTTGCCAATCTCCAAGCAGGTTCTGGCCTCGCGCCTGAACCTGACGCCCGAGTCGCTCTCCCGGGTCCTGCATGAACTCTCGTTGGCGAAGCTGATCAGCGTGCAGGGTCGGCAGGTCACGATCCATGAACTGCAGCGTCTGCGCGAATTTGATCTCTGAGGGCAACGTAGACGCGCAGCCCGCGCAGCAGGTTGGTTCCGAGCCAGGCGCACGAGAGCGCAAAGGCCACTCCGGCCAGGCGCGTGAGCTGCGGGATTGCCAGGCAGGCCAGCAGCAGCGCGAGCGCCGCAAAGTGCAGGCGCATCTGCGCCACCATCGAGCGCTCCGGGATGAACATCTTGATGCTAGGCGGAGCAAGCGAAGAGCCGGCTCGATGCGGCAGCTTGAGGGTAGCGATGAATGGCACGATCTTGTAGAGCATCCCGCTAACGGCCGATACGAAGACGCCGACCAGACAAAGGACGCCGATGACCACGGGCAGCGGCTGCGCCTGCGCAAATTCCGGGCCGAGGCTCGAGGCCAGGCAGGCGGCTGCGGCGGCGAGGAGCATGATCATCGCGCCGCGGAAGAAGGCGAATGTCGCGTCGGTGCGCGCCCGGCGCCGGCGCTGCTGCAGTCGCAGCGTTACCAGCGCGAAGGCGACGGCGGGCACGGCGGCCAGTGCGATCGCCAGGCTCCACAGCCAGGATGGAGCCGACGCGAACACGCCGACCGAGGCCGCAGCAAGGGCGAGGGCAAGCGTGGCGGGCAGCAGCCGGGGCAGCCACGGCGGGTAGGGCGGTGTCATCTGAAACATCGGCACCACCGTGAAGGACACTCCGGCCAGCAGCACCAGCGCCCAGCCGCCCAGTCCCCAGGCGGCGTGCAGGTCGGTGAGCGCGGGCAGCGCGATCTGCAGGCGACCCGTATAGGCTTGGGCCAGCAGCAGGCCGAGCACGGTGGTGACCGCCAGCGCCGCGATCGCGGTGCGCAGCGCCGGCAAGGACATTCCCGTGGTGGTGCGAAGCAGGGCGAGGCCGCACACCGCGCAAAAGGCGCCCAGTCCGACGCCGAGCAGCGCCTCTGCTGCCGGTAGCAGTTCGGTGCGCGCACGGGCCAACGAAAGTGCCAGCAGCAGTGCTCCGGCGAGCAGCGCCGGGTGAACGAAATTGGCGATCAGCAGCGGCCGCCAGACGTTGGCGCCGGTGGCAACGGGAATGAACTGCAACAGGGCCCCGCACATTGCCTGGAGCAGGAAGCCGGCGGTCAACAGGTGCGTGAGCGCCAGCGCCGGTGGTGACCAGCGCGACAGCAGTGCTTCCGGGCCCTCCCAGGCCAACAGCAGGCCGGCGGCCACGCCGAACCAGGGCGCCGTGAGGAAGAAGCGAAAGCTCGCCGATAGGGGAGGCGCCTGCTCGAAGGACAGCATGGCGAGCGCGCCGCGCTAGGGCCTCGGGCGACGAATCCGCAGCTCGTGCGTTCCGTCCTCGAGGAGGGTTTCTTGCCAGGCGTAGCCGTTGGACTCCAGGATCGAGATCAGTGGTACGGGGTGACAGTACAGGAGCACGCGCATTTCTTCGCCGTCGGCGAGCACATCGAGCGCGGCCAGCACCCGTTGCAGGGGCTCCGGCGGCTCGAGCTCGCGTCCGTCAATGACCACTGTCATGCCGGTGCGAGCCCCAGATCGAGGCGCGCGACGAGTTCGCCGGCGCCGCTCCCCAATGCCGCATCACACATCGGATACAGGACGTTCTCCTCCTTCACGTTGTGCTGCTGCATCAGGATCAGCAGCGTCGAGGCGTAATCGTCGATGCGGTCTGGATCGCGTGCCGCGAGCGCAAGCTCGATCTGCGAGAGCAGCGCGCGCATGCGCTCGTGTTCCTGCCGCATCACTGCCGTGGGCCCGGAAACAGCGCCGGTGGCCGCCTCGAAGGCGGGAAAGAGCACGGTCTCCTCGGCTCGCAGATGACGGTCGAACTCCGCGCCAAAGGCGGTGAACGCCCGCACCGCTTCGTCCCACAGTCCCTCCGCGGCTTTGGCCTCCGCGACGGCAAAGAGCCTATCGCAGCGGGCATGGTGCCCGGACATGGCAGACGCAATCGTGCTCATCATCGATCCCTTCCCAATTGGACACGGCTTCGATTGTTCCCCGGGGGCCGCGGGATTTCCTTGATCCCGGATAAGTGCGGGGACCGGGCGCGCGACCGCGCGGCGGGTGCGCGCCGTCGATCAGTTGGCGAACGCCGCGATGCCGGTGATGGCGCGGCCGATGATCAGCGCATGGACGTCGTGGGTGCCCTCGTACGTATTGACGACTTCGAGATTGACCATGTGGCGGATCACCCCGAACTCGTCGGAGATGCCGTTGCCGCCGAGCATGTCGCGGGCGGTGCGCGCGATGTCCAGGGCCTTGCCGCAGGAATTGCGCTTCATGATCGAGGTCAGCTCGACCGGCGCGTTGCCCTCGTCCCGCAATCGCCCCAGGCGCAGGCAACCCTGCAGCCCAAGCGTGATTTCGGTCAGCATGTCCGCCAGTTTCTTCTGGATCAGCTGGTTCGCGGCCAGCGGCCGGCCGAACTGCTGGCGGTCGAGCACGTACTGGCGCGCCGTCTGGTAGCAGAACTCGGCGGCGCCCAGCGCTCCCCATGCGATGCCGAAGCGGGCCGAGTTCAGGCAGGTGAAGGGACCCTTGAGACCCTTGACGTCCGGCAGCATCTGGTCCTCGGGAACGAAGACCTCGTCCATGACGATCTCGCCGGTTATTGAGGCGCGCAGACCGACCTTGCCGTGGATTACGGGGGTGCTCAGGCCCTTGCAGCCCTTTTCCAAGATGAATCCGCGGATCTGGTCATCGTCGGTCTTGGCCCAGACGATGAAAACATCGGCGATCGGCGAATTGGTGATCCACATCTTGGAGCCGGACAGGCGGTAGCCGCCGGCGGCTCTTCGCGCCCGCGTAGCCATCGAGCCCGGATCGGAGCCATGGTTGGGTTCGGTCAAACCGAAGCAGCCGACCCATTCACCGGTGGCCAGCTTGGGCAGGTACTTGCGTTTTTGCTCTTCGGAGCCGAATTCGTTGATGGGCACCATCACCAGCGAGGACTGCACGCTCATCATCGAGCGAAACCCCGAGTCCACGCGCTCCACCTCGCGGGCGATCAAGCCGTAGCAGGTGTAGTTCAAGCCGGCGCCACCGTACTGCTCGCCGATGGTTGCGCCGAGCAGGCCCAAGGCGCCCATTTCGGTGAAGATCGCCCGGTCGGTCTCCTCCTGGCGGAACGCGCGCTGAATGCGCGGCAGCAGACGCTCCTGCGCGTACTGGTGAGCGGCATCGCGGACCATGCGCTCTTCCTCGGTCAGCTGCGAATCCAGTGCCAAGGGATCTTCCCAACTGAAAGCCATTTTGCTCGATGCCATCACGCTCCTCCTGTTGTTGCCTGCCGCCGCTTCGCAACGAGGCTTCCATCCATGGCGCATTCTGACTTATGATGCATCTGGCGGTATAGTGCATCTTTCGAGGGATTGCTACGTACCCATGAAGATTGAGCGTCTCGAGGCGGACGAAGCCGGCGCGCCGGCCAGCGAGGAAGACCAGTATCTGCGCCAGCTCGGGCAGCGCATCTTCGACCTGCGAGTGCGCCGCGGGATGACGCGCAAGATCCTGTCGCGCGACTCGGGCGTCTCCGAGCGGTTCCTGGCCCAGCTGGAGGCCGGAGATGGGAACATTTCCATCATCCGCCTGCGCCGCATTGCCAAGGCCATGGACATTCCCCTCGAGGAGCTGCTGCGCACCGGACCGGAGCCTTTGCCCGAGCTGACCCTGCTGGTGCAATACCTGACGCGGCTGTCGCCGGCCCGGTTGAACGAGGCCCGCGACCTGCTGATCTCGAGCTTCGAGACGCGCGGCCGGCGCGGCCGCATCGCCCTGATCGGCCTGCGCGGCGCCGGCAAGACCACCCTGGGCAAGATGCTGGCCGAGCACCTCAAGCTGCCGTTCATCGAGATGACCAAATTCATCGAGCGCGATGCGGGGATGATGGTGTCGGAGATCTTTTCGCTCAGCGGCCAGGCCGCCTACCGCCGCTACGAGCGCCGGGCCCTGCAGTCGGCGGTCAAGACCCACGAGCGCTTCGTGCTCTCGCCCGGTGGCAGCATCGTCACCGAGCCCGCGACGTTTGACGAGCTGCTCACCTCCTGCTACACGATCTGGCTCAAGGCCAGCCCGCAGGAACACATGGCGCGGGTGATCGGGCAGGGCGACCGCCGGCCGATGAAGGACAACCGGGAGGCGATGAAGGATCTGGCACGCATTCTGGCCGGCCGCGAGGCGATGTACGTGAAGGCCGATGCCGCCGTCGATACTACTGGCCTGAGCCTGCAGCAAAGCTTCGAGGCGCTCCTCAAGGCTGTTCCGGCCTGAGCTTGCGGGCACACCGGCGCCCGGTCCGCGCGATGGCGCAACGTCGCCGAATCAGTAGCCTTGGTCCCGGACCCTTGCGGCGCCTGCCCTGCACCGCGCCTGCTGCCAAGCGCCATGTCGTCCCGCCATCTTCCTTGATCTTTATCAAAGGATTGTTTGCGGTACGGGGCATAGTGCATATAATGCACTATATTACATATGCGCCGAGAAGTTCGGATCGACTCGAACCCGTGGAGGAGGCCAAAACCCAATGAGCGACGGATTGTTTGACCAGTTCCGGAACTGGTACGAAACGCGGCACGACTACGCGCGCAGCTGGAAGCAGCGCACCGGCGGGCAGGTGGTGGCCACGATGTGCACGTACACGCCCGAGGAGCTGCTCATCGCCGCGGGAATGCTGCCCGTGCGGGTGCTCGGCGCCCACGAGCCGCAGAACGTGTCCGAGCCACACATCTTCNNNAGCCGCAGAACGTGTCCGAGCCACACATCTTCGGCATGTTCTGCCCGTTTTGCCGCGATTCGCTGGCCCAGGGCCTGCTCGGCCGCTTCGACTATGCCGAAGGCGTCACCCTGACCCAGTCCTGCATCCAGTACCGGCAAACCTTCAGCTCCTGGCGCATGCACGTGCCGACCGTGCAGTGGGATTATCGAGGTGCAAAGCGCGCACGCCAAGGCGGCGCACCACGCCGAGATCGCCCGGTTCCGCGAGTTCCTCGGCCAGCTGACCGGCCAGCCGCTTACCGACGAAAAGCTCGCTGCATCCATCGCCTTGGTCAACGAGAACCGCCGCCTCTTGCGCCAGATCTACGAATACCGCAAGCAGGACGATCCCAAGGTCACCGGCCTCGAGGCCATCTACGCCTCGTTGACCGCTCAGTTCATCGACAAGGCCGAACACAACACCGAGCTCAAGAAGGTGCTCGCCGCCCTCCCGGACCGCCGCGTCGAGCGCGAGCAGGGCGTGCGCCTGATGACCATCGGTTCGGAGAACGACGATTGCGGCTTCATGGCCATGGTCGAATCGGTCGGCGCCACCATCGTCATCGATGATCAGTGTTCCGGCACGCGCTATTTCTGGAATGAGGCCAGGCTCAACGGCGATCCCGTCAAGGCCATCGCCGACCGCTATTGCGACCGGCCCGCCTGCCCGACCAAGGATTACCCCGAGCACACGCGCTTCGGCCACGTGCTTGGGCTGGCCAAGGAATACAAGGCCCAGGCCGCCGTGTTCCTGCAGCAGAAATTCTGCGACCCCCACGAGGGCGACTACCCGGACCTCAAGCGCCACCTCGAGGAGAACGGGATCCCGACCCTGTTCCTGGAATTCGATATCACCAATCCGATCGGGCCCTTTCGCATCCGCATCGAGGCTTTTCTCGAAACGCTGCGCGAAGACGACCTGTTTTAGGAGCGAGGAGAGAAGATGAACGCGCCGCTGTATCCGACCGAACCGCTCAAGCTTTGGAAGAAAGCCAAGGAGCTGCGCGAGCAGTACTACCACAACTACGCAACGGCCAAGGAGAAGGGGGGCATTCGGTGGTCTGGTTCAGCCTGGGCCCTGGATGCAATTCCGACAGCCTTCGGGGATGACGTTTTCTCGCTGACCGGCGAGCCGTATGCCGCGACCGTGTCCCACGACCGCAAGTTCGCCAAGGACTGCATGGACGCCGCCGAGGCCTACGGCTTTGCCCGCGACCTTTGCTCCTACATGCGTATCTACTGGGGCGGCATGCACTTGAACAAGTACGCTTTCGGTGGCGCCTTTCCGAAGCCGGATTTCATCTTTCAGACACAGATCTGCTGCTCGCATTCGAAGTGGTACCAGCATGTCGCCAAGGAAGAAAAGGTGCCGCAGTTCTATCTTGACGTCGGCGTCGGTCCGTTCAAGGACCTCACCAAGGACCGCGTTGAATACGTTGCCAACCAGCTCCACGATGGCATTGCTTTCATCGAGAAGGTGACGGGCCGCAAATGCGATGACGAGCTGCTGATACGCGCCATCAAGAACGAGATGCGCTCGACGAGCCGCTGGGCGGATATCTGCGCCCTGAACAAGGCCAAGCCGGCGCCGCTCGATGAGAAGACCATGTACTCGCTGTACGTCCTGGCGACCTTGCACAAGTCCTCGCAATGGTGCGCGGATTTCTACGACGAGCTCTATGAGGAGGTCAAGGATCGCGTGGCCCGGGGCATCGCGGCCGTGCCCAACGAGCGCTGCCGGGTCATCTCCGACACCCAGCCGCCCTGGGCATTCCTGAAGATCTTCCGCTACCTGGAAACGTTCGGGGCGGTGTCTGTGGGCTCGCTGTACACCTTCGGCCTCGAAGGCATCTGGGAGGTCAAGGCCGACGGCACCTGGGGCGGCCGCACCCTGCCCTGGGACAAGGGGATCGAAATCAAGGACCGCGCCGCCGCGTTGCGGCTGTACGCCGACTGGAACCTATCCAAGCCACAGTGGCAGCACTTCTACGACCCGGGTCTAAAGACCGAAATGATGCTGCGCATCGTCAGGGAATGGCACGTGGACGGCGTCATGCTGCATCTGAATCGCGGCTGCGAGGGGCTCTCCCTGGGGATCATGGAAAACCGCATGGGAATCGCCAAGCAAGGGGTCCCCATCATGACCTTCGAAGGAAACATGGGCGACGAGCGCGAGTTCGATGAAGTCCGGACCCAGGCGCGCGTCGACGCCTTCATGGAACAACTGGGATTGCGCAAGCAGGCGGCTTGAGCGAAGGAGAGGACACGATGATTACCGCAGGAATCGACATGGGCTCCCGTGCCATCAAGGTAGTGCTCGTCGAAGACGCCAAGGTCGAGGGAGCGTCGCAACTCAAGTACGTCATCAAGGGCAAGCATCTGATGTTCCCCGGCGAGCTGGACGGCGACGTCGCTGCCGACAAGGCCTTCGACGAAGCTCTCGCATCCGCCGGTGTGCGCCGTGACCAGATCGGCGCCGTATACGCCACGGGCGCGGGCCGCAAGCAGNNGAGATGTCGGCGGGCGCCAAGGGGGTCTCGTTCTTCTTCCCGAACGGCCGCACCATCGTCGATGTCGGCGCCGAGGAAGGCCGCGGGATCAAGACCGATGGCTCGGGCAAAGCTACCGACTTCGCCGGCAACGAGAAATGCGCGGCGGGCGCCGGCTCCTTCGCCGAA
>OKRD01000168.1 GCA_900290335.1 Burkholderiales bacterium
TCGGCCCGGCCGTTCTGGGCAACAAAAGCCCCGGTTCGCCGGGGCTTTTGTTTTTTCGCGGACGATTTACCGCGCTGCGGGCGCGGGCAGCTGCGAAGGCCCACCTGCTTCGTTGGTCTACGCAGTACTACGCTAGCTGGAGCGCTATTCTTGGTCGAGGTCGAATCAAGAAAGACGATCCATCGACAGCGCCAAAGAGCCGCGCATGCGGGTGCGTGATCGTGTGTCGCGAGGGCAGGAGCGCTGGCGCTCTGCCGGCTGGCGAGACGACGATATCTTCGTCAACACCAGCTCCGCCTTCGCCTCGGGTAACTCCTCGCGGTGGTCGTATACCGGGCGAATCAGGCGTCTGCTCTACCGGGCTTGGACGCAAAACCGCAAGCGGCGTGCAGTGGGTTAGCCACCACGAGAGGGGCCTCCCATGGCACGCGCGCGAGCACACCCACGAGGAACGGCAGCGGCTGTGACCAACCAGCGCGAGACTCCACGAGTTGCTGCACGCGGGGAAACCGATAGGTTCCGTATGTCACGCGAACTGCCGCTGCCGATGGCACTATCGCGCTAGTGCGCCTGCGGCACAATGACGAGGCGCAGGTGCGCCCGGGCCGATACCGGTAATACGGTATTAAGACACCGATGCAAGCAAACTCTGGACGCCAGGAGGGCCAAACTGGTGACTCGCCTCCCTGCCCGTGCGCCACGGCCTCATCACCCAGACGATGCCCAAGACCGTTTCCTGCGGGGTACTGCTAATCACCGAGGACCTCGAGGTATTCCTGGCGCACTCCACCGGCACCAGGCATTGGGACGTTCTCAAGGGGCAAGCGGAAGCCGGCGAGAAGCCTCTTGCAGCGGCCCTGCGCGAAGCGCGCGAAGAGGCTGGACTGGACCTTTCGGCCATCGAGTTCGAAGACCTCGGCGTGCTTGACTACCGACCAAACAAGCTATTGCACCTTTTCGCGGCGCGCGTAACCAAGGCGAGCGTGGCGCCCGCGCAGTGTGTTTGTACAAGCTTCTTCGTTGACGAGCGCACTGGCGCGCGCCGGCCGGAAATGGACCGGTTTGCCTGGACACCGATGGCGAACATCGCCCAGTTCTGCGGTCCCAGCCTGCGCCGTGTCCTGGAAGAGCAATTTGCCGCTGGCCTCGCCGACCGGCTTGCCTTGCAAACACCCCGCACGCAGTTGTCTGTGCGTGCCCAAGCTTGAGGCCGCAACCAGTCGCACCGCCCGCGCGCAGCGCATACCCGATTTGACAAGACGCAAGACATCGGGCCGAACCGGCGAGGGCAGGCCACCAGAGGGCTCATTCGAGGTCGAAGCCGTCCTCGACCTGCTCCGCGGCGCGCAGCACGGCGCGCGCCTTGGCCTCGGTCTCCTTCCACTCCATTTCGGGCACGGAGTCGGCGACGATTCCGGCCGCCGCCTGCACATACAGGACATTGCCCTTGACGATACCGGTGCGGATCGCAATTGCCAGGTCCATGTCGCCGGCGAAACTCAGGTAGCCGACAGCGCCGCCGTAGATTCCTCGCTTCACCGGCTCTAGCTCGTCGATGATCTCCATCGCGCGCACCTTCGGCGCCCCCGAGAGCGTGCCGGCCGGGAAGGTCGCACGCAGCACGTCGAAATTCGTGAGGCCTGGCTTGAGCAGGCCCTCGACATGGCTGACCAGATGCATCACGTGAGAGTAGCGCTCCACCACCATCTGCTCGGTGACGCGGACGCTGCCGATCTTCGCGATGCGGCCGATGTCATTGCGCGCCAGGTCGATTAGCATGAGATGTTCCGCGCGCTCCTTCGGGTCGGCCAGAAGCTCGGCGGCAAGGGCTGCATCCTGCTCCAATGTGCCGCCACGCGGACGCGTGCCGGCAAGGGGCCGAATCGCGATGGTGCGCTCCTCGCCGCGCGCTTCCGATCGAACCAGGATCTCCGGCGAGGCGCCGACGATCTGGGTATCGCCAAAATCGTAGTAGTACATGTAGGGAGAAGGATTGAGCGTGCGCAAAGCGCGATAAAGCGACAGCGGGGAGTCGGCAAACTGCTTGCGAATGCGCTGACCGATCTGCACCTGGAACACGTCCCCGGCCACGATGTATTCCTTGGCCCGGGCGACCGCCGCCAGGTAGTCGGACTTGACAAAGTCGCGCTGCTCCGGCCGGCGCACGCTCGCGCGCGTATGCGGCGGTTCGACATGGCGCAGCAGCCGTGCCTTGAGTTCGCGCAGCCTCGCCCGCCCGCGCTGGTAACCCTCGCTCTGACGCGGGTCGGCATACACGATCAGGTAGGCCCGGCCGCTGAGGTTGTCGACGACGGCCAGCTCCTCGGTCAGCAGCAGCTGGATATCGGGCAAGCCCAGGTCATCGGGCGGGACTTTCGTCAGCCGGTGTTCGAACAGGCGGACCGTGTCGTAGCCAAAATACCCCGCCAGACCACCGCAAAAGCGCGGCAGACCAGAGCGTAAGGCGACGCGGAACTGGGCGGCGTAGCGCTCGATGAACTGCAGGGGATCGCCACCGTCCGTTGCCACGACCTGCCCGTCGGTGAGGACCTCGGTTCGATGCTTGCCACCGGGATGGAGAAAGCTGCGGATCAGGGTGCGTGCTGGCAAGCCGATGAAGGAGTAGCGGCCGAATCGCTCGCCGCCAACGACCGACTCGAGCAAGTAGGAGTTGGCGCTGTCGGGTTGGCTGCGCACCAGCTTCAGATAGAGCGAAAGCGGGGTGTCGAGATCGGCGAAGGTTTCGGCGATTAGCGCGATCCGGTTGTAGCCCTGGGACGCCAGTGCCTGGAATTCGAGTTCGGTCATGGGAGCGCAGAGCGCAGCGGTGATGCCGGGCTTTCTTGCTTGGGCGCCGACACAAGCGCCGATGGAATTACCCCGCGCGCGGCGTCAAGAAGGCTGGGGAATATACCACCGACCCCAGGCTCGCCGGCCAGGCCGTGCACCGACTCGCCCTCGTTGTAGCCTGTCTCCACCAGGACGACGGGGCAGCCGGCCGCTTGGGCCGCTTGCGCGTCGTTGGCCGAGTCGCCGATCAAGATCGCGGCGCCTGACACCGCGTGCAGGCGCGCGCAAGCCTCGAGGATCACATCGGGGTGGGGCTTTCGGCGCGCCACGTCGTCACCGGCCACGACGACATCGAGCTGGGGCAGCAACGGGGCGCCCTCGAGCAGCGCAAGGGCGAACGCCCGCGGCTGGTTGGTCACGCAACCCACCAGCAGGCCGGCTTCCCGCACCAAGAGCAGCGCCTCGGGCACGCGCTCGAAGACCAGCGACTGCGAGCCATTGACTTCGCGGTAGTGGCGCTCGAATGCAGCCTTGGCGCGCCGCAAGGAATCATCGTCCAGGCGTCCATGGACGTCGTCGGTCAAGGCCCGATGCACCAGCAGGCCGGTGCCCTGGCCCACAAACCGAGAGACCCGTTCCACGTCCAATTCGGGCAAGCCAAACTCGCCGCGAACCCGGTTTGCCGCTAGCGCCAGGTCCTGCGCCGTATGCATCCCGCGTACCGTCCAGATCGATCAAGGCCGGCCGCAGCGGCCTGTCTTGCGCTGCAGCCACGGGTCAACGGGCAGTGCCGGACATCGCCGCGGCAATCTCCCGCCGCATCGCCGAGATCGTAGCTTGGTAGTCCTTGGAACCAAAGATCGCCGACCCGGCCACGAAGGTGTCGGCACCGGCGGCGGCAATCGCCCCGATGTTGTCGACTTTCACGCCGCCGTCGATCTCTAGCAGCACCGTCTTGCCCGTGTCCCGGTGCCAGGAGTCGATCAGGGCACGCGCCGCCTTGAGCTTTTTGAGCGACTGGGGGATGAATCCCTGCCCGCCGAAGCCGGGGTTCACGGACATCAGCAGCACCAGGTCGATCTTGTCCATGACATGCATCAGGTGGTCCAGCGGCGTAGCCGGATTGAAAACCAGGCCTGCTTTGCAGCCCTGGTCGCGGATCATCGCCAGCGTTCGGTCGACGTGCCGCGACGCCTCTGGGTGGAAGGTGATCAGGTTGGCGCCGGCCTTGGCAAAAAGCGGCACCAGGCCGTCGACTGGTTCGACCATCAGGTGCACGTCGATCGGGGCCGTCACGTGCGGCCGGATCGCCTCGCAGACCAGCGGACCGATCGTCAAATTGGGAACATAATGGTTGTCCATGACGTCAAAGTGAATCCAGTCGGCACCCGCGTCGATGACCGCGCGCACCTCCTCGCCAAGACGCGCAAAATCGGCCGAGAGAATGGACGGCGCGATACGAAAGCTAGAATCCATGAGTGGGCACCTTCGATGAGCATGGGTTTGTGAGTTCCTCATTCTAGGCGCACCCGACGACGGCGCAAGGGTCAGCGATGAGTCAGCATCAGTTCTCGGTTCATGTCCGCGTGCGGTTTGTCGCGGAACAGTCGGATCCCGCCTCCGACCTGTACCTTTTTGCCTACACGATTCGCGTGGAGAACACGGGCGAAATTCCGGCACAGCTGCTGTCGCGCCATTGGATCATCACCGACGGCAACGGCAAGGTGGAGGAAGTGCGCGGCGCCGGCGTCGTCGGGGAGCAACCACGACTGGCACCGGGCGAGGCATTCGAGTACACGAGCGGCTGCCCATTGAGCACGCCGTACGGCACCATGCGCGGCAGTTACCAGTGTGTGTCAGCCGATGGCACACAATTCGAGGTGCCGATTCCCGAGTTTGTCCTGACCGTGCCTCGCGTTCTGCATTGACGCGCCTGGTTCTTCCCCGGACGGCGGCATGGCTCGGCGCCTGCCGGTCTCTGGCCACTGCGGCCGCGCCAACGGGGCCACTGGAAGCCCAGGTGCGCTTCGAACGCGAGGACGGCGAACCCCTACCCCCGATTGCCGACGCCGACTGGCTGGCGGCATGGCCCGCGTGGCTGTCATCTTGCCAGGCCTTGGCGTCGCCGCACAACCCTCGCAGACACACGTGGCTGGCAGTGTGCGATGACGCGCAGCGCCTGGTGCCGCGCGGCGGCGCGCAGGTGCGCGACTTCTTTGCCCGGCACATGGATCGCTACCGGGTCCTGGCACTGGAGGCCAGGGCCGATCCCGACGCCACACCGCGCGAGGCTTGGAGCCCGGCGCGCGGCGCCCGAGTGCGGGAGCACAGTAGCGGCCTGGTGACAGGATATTACGAGCCGGTGCTCGCGGGCTCCCGGCAGCGCGTAGCGCCGTTCGTCGTCCCCGTCTATCGCCCACCCCCCGTTCTGCCGACAGCCGCGCGAGCCGAGCTCGAAGCCTCGGGGCAACTTCGCGGGCAGGAGCTGCTCTGGGTGCGCGAAGCCGTCGAGGCTTTTTTTCTCGAAGTGCAGGGCTCCGGGCGCATCCAGCTGACCGATGGCACCTCGATTAGACTCGCCTACGCCGCCAACAACGGCCAGCCCTATCGCTCCATCGGCCGTTGGCTCGTCGCTCAAGGAGAGCTCGCTCCGGACCAGGTTTCGCTGCAGGCAATCCGCGACTGGGCACGCGCGCATCCACGGCGCGTGCGCGAGCTGCTGGACCAGAACCCGCGCGTGGTTTTCTTTCGCGAACTTCCCCTGGGCGATGCCGACGCCGGACCCGTGGGTGCCCTGGGCGTAGCGCTCACCCCGGGGGTCTCGGTGGCCATCGATCCCAGGTTTTTGCCGCTCGGCGCACCGCTGCTGCTGTACACCAGCGCACCGGCGAGCGGGGAGCCGCTAGCGCGGATCGTAGTCGCGCAAGACACGGGGGCGGCAATTCGCGGAGCGCTGCGGATTGACTGGTTCTGGGGCCAGGGAACCTTGGCCGAGGAGATCTCCGGGCGCCAGCATGCCCAGGGCAGCGTGCGTCTGCTGGTGCCGCGTGGCGTCGCGCCTGCGGCGCTACTGTGAGGCGCCCGAGCGCGCGGCGTCCGAGAGCATCTGCTCGACCTGCTCGAGTGGAATCGCTCCTGGTGCGCGCCGACCGTCGGAAAACACCAGGGTCGGTGTCCCCGTGATGTGCAGCTTCTGCCCCAAGGCGAGAATTTCCTCGAGCGGGTGCTGGCAGGCCTCGGGCGCGGCGGCCAGGTGCTTGCCTTCGAGCATCACTTGCGACCAGGCAAGGCCGCGATCGGGGGCACACCATATCGACTTGGATTTGGGGTAGGAGTCGTCCGCCACCGAAGCGTCGCGCGAGAGAATCGGGTACAGAAAGGTGTAGATCGTCGTATCCGTGAGGCTGGCAATGCTCTTTTCAAAGCGCCTGCAATACGGGCAATTGGGGTCCTCAAATACCGCCAGCAAGCGAGAACCGCTGCCACGCACGGTCTTCACGGCCAGCTGCAGCGGCAAGGTCTTGAAGTCGATGCGCGTGACGTCCTCTTTGCGCTTGGCCGTCAAATTCTCCTGCGTACGCAGGTCAAAGGCGTTGCCCGCAACGAGGTAATTGACGCGCTCGTCCACATAGATGACCTCCGCATCGACGACCACCTCGTACAAGCCAAACGGCGTGCGGCAGACCGAGGTCACGGTGCCGCCGATCTTCTTGCGGATCCGATCGCGGATCATGCCAGCAAGTCCCGGCGAGATAGGCGCCAGCGGGCCGCTGGAGGCCGAACCGTAAACGGGAGGGCAAGATGCCAGCGGCGCAACCGTCGCGGCGGGGGCCTTACCGGCGGCCGGGGCCGGTGTGCCGTCGGCGTCCGCCGCCGCGGCCGGTGCTGCCGGGCTCGCGCTGTCGGCCGTGCTCGCCGGTCGCGTCGATCCGGCCGTGGAATCCGCATCCGCCGCAAAGGCGGCCTCGACCATTGGCACAAGCAACAGCGCAAACAGCGCTGTCGCGATCCGCCTTGCTGAGAACAAAGATTTCCGGGCCACGAGCAACTCCCCTTCGCGGCCCGACGTATCGGCCCGCCATATCCTGCCTTGGTTCCTACCCCTTATCCCAATGCGTGGCGAATCAGGGCCCTTTTTACCGGCGCCACCGCATTGACCGCGGACATGCCGACGTTGCGCAGCCAGCGCACGCTCGCCTCCTGCGCCCCGAATAGGCGCGCCAGGCCGCCGACCGTACCTCGCATCAGGGCAATCGATTCGGCACGTGCCCGCTCGTAGCGACGCAACCACACCAGGTCACCGAGTGCGCGCCACGGCTCCCGTGCCGCAAGCAGCTGCAGGAACTCCGACACGTCCTGCAGGCCGAGGTTCAATCCCTGGCCCGCCAGCGGATGGACCACATGCGCCGCATCTCCCAGTAGCGCAGCACCAGGGCGGACCAGTCGATCGACGACAACGCGGTCAAGCGCAAAGGCGTGCTTGTCGCCCAGCGGGACGAGGCTGCCGAGCGCATAGCCGCTGCACTGCGCAACACGCTCGGCAAACTCGCTTGCCGACAGTGCCGCCAATTCGGGCGCGAGCGCGTGCGGTGCCGACCAGACCAGCGAAACGCGCTCGCCGGGCAGTGGCAGTAGCGCCACGATTCCCGCATCGGTGAACCACTGGTAGGCCGTGCCGTGGTGAGGACGTTCGCAGGCGAAATTGGCGACGTACGCCGTATGGCCGTAGCTGCTCGTTCGCGCGCCGATGCCTGCCGCCGCGCGAACGCAGGACTGCTTGCCATCGGCGCCGAGCAGCAGCGCGCACTCCAACGATTTGCCATCGCTCAGGCGCACGCGCACTACGTCGGCGTCAAACGTCGCCGAATCAAAGGCCTGCGCAATGTGCTCAATGCCAGGCGCCATCGAGCAGGCCAGCCAAAGCGCCTGCAGCAGCTGGCTTTCCTCGCAGATGGTCGCAAGCCGCGCGACGCCGGCGGTATAAGCGTCAAATTGCAGTTCGCCGCCATCATCGCCAAACACGCGCATCCGTGCGACCGCGCAGTTACGCTCGGAGTCGACCTGTGGCCAGACCCTCTGATTCTCCAGCAATTCGCAGGCGGCCCGCGAGAGGGCGTAAATGCGTGTGTCGTACAGAGCGGAGCCTGTCGCCGAACCGGCCGCGGACGCCGTCGAACGCGGAACTGGCCCGACCAGGGTCACCGGCAGTCCGCGTTGCGCGCAACCGAGCGCCGTAGCCAGCCCAACGACGCCGGTACCGACCACCGCGACTCTCGCGCTTCGGGCAGGGGCCGGACGCGCCGCGACACCCCGCGCAGGACTCGAACCCATCTCCGGAACCTGTGCTGGAAACATCTCCGCGCCTGGCATTTGGCTTACCCTGCTGCTGGCCAAAGGGCATTATAGAGAGGGCGCGTGATAGACTGATTTTACCTAGCGGCTTGATCTCGCGGCCCTCGCCCCCATATCCGCTTTGTCCCCGTTTTATGCAGTCCTTGATGCCATTTCCCAAGAAGATGCCCGAATCGATCGTCGTGCAACCAGCAGCGGAACGCACAGCGCTCGTCGAGCGCGCCAAGGCGGCATTGCGGTCGCTCGACGCGGTACTGGTCGCGCACTACTACGTCGATGGCGCACTGCAGGACCTGGCCGACGCCACAGGCGGTTGCGTTGCCGATTCGCTGGAGATGGCGCGCTTCGGACGCGATCACCCAGCGCAAACGCTGGTCGTCGCCGGTGTGCGCTTCATGGGGGAAACCGCCAAGATCCTGAGCCCAGAAAAGCGCGTTCTGATGCCGACGCTCGAGGCGACCTGCTCGCTCGATCTTGGATGCCCGGCAGAGGAATTCGACGCCTTCTGCAACCAGCATCCAGACCGCACCGTGGTGGTATATGCCAATACCAGCGCGGCGGTGAAGGCGCGCGCTGACTGGGTCACAACCTCGAGCACGGGACTGGACATCGTTCGCCACCTCCATGCGCAGGGCGAGAAGATCCTTTGGGCGCCCGACGTCCATCTGGGTCGCTACTTGCAGGAGCAAACCGGTGCGGACATGCTGCTATGGAACGGCAGTTGCATCGTCCATGATGAATTCAAGGCCGTCGAGCTCGAGCTGCTTCGACGGGAACACCCGCGCGCCAAGGTGCTGGTGCACCCGGAATCGCCCGCCGCGGTAATCGCTCAGGCCGACGTTGTCGGTTCGACGACGCAGTTGCTGCAGGCGGCGCAGCGGCTCGAGGCCGATGAATTCATCGTCGCCACCGACAACGGCATCTTGCACAAGATGCGCCAGACGCAGCCGCACAAGTCCTTCCTCGAGGCGCCGACGGCCGGCGTCGGGGCTACTTGCAAAAGCTGCGCGCATTGTCCTTGGATGGCGATGAACTCGCTCGGTCAGCTGGCCGCCACGCTCGAGACTGCGCGGCAGGGAGATGGGTCGCAGGAGATCCGCGTCGACCGCGATTTGGCGCAGAGGGCGCGTCGGCCGATCGATCGCATGCTTGCCTTCGCCGCCGCCCGCAAGGTCGCGCCCTCGTCCTTTGCCACGCTCGGCGCGCAAGGCATGGGGCCGGCGTGACCGGCGGCTCCGGGCCGTCGCCCTGGGGCCTGGCAGATCCGACCCAGGCGGCGGCGATGGACGCCGCCCTCGAAGCCAACATCGGCGCGGCGCTCGCCGAGGATGTCGGCGCCGGCGACCTCACGGCAGAACTGCTCGATGCCGATGTGCAAGTCGCGGCGCGCCTGATCGTGCGCGAGCCGGCCATATTGTGCGGTTCGCCCTGGTTCGACGCCGTGATGCGCCGCCTCGACGGACGCATCGGTGTCGCTTGGCTGGTGCCCGAGGGGGAATCACTCCAAAGCGGGGCGACTGTATGCCACTTGCAGGGCCCGGCGCGCAGCCTGCTGACGGCCGAGCGCAGCGCGATGAATTTCCTGCAACTGCTGTCGGCCGTGGCGACGGCGACGCGCCGCTACGTCGATGCCGTCGCGCAGGTGCCGGGCAATCGGGCGAAAATCCTCGATACCCGCAAGACGTTACCGGGCCTGCGGTTGGCACAGAAATACGCGGTTCGAATCGGCGGGGGCTGCAATCAGCGCCTGGGGCTGTACGACGCGATTCTCATCAAGGAAAACCACATCGCCGCCGCCGGCGGTGTCGGCGCGGCCCTGCAAGCAACGCTGGGCAAAGGGGTACCGGTGCAGATCGAGGTCGAATCGGTCGCCCAGCTCGAAGAGGCGCTTGCCGCCGGAGCCGGCTCTGTGCTCCTCGACAACTTCTCGACCGCAGCCATGCGCGAGGCGGTGCGGATCACTCGGGGCCGCGCGTTGCTGGAGGCTTCCGGTGGCGTGACGCTAACCAGCGTGCAAGAGATCGCGGCCACCGGCGTCGATCGGATTTCGATCGGCAGCCTTACCAAGGATGTCAAGGCAATCGACTATTCGATGCGGGTCGTTGCATCCCTCGCGGCGAGATGACCGTGGGCATTGCCTTGGCCAGCGTCTGCGGCCAATCGAGCGAATAATGTAGTCCGCGGCTCTCGTGGCGCGCCAGCGCGCTGGCCACGATCAGCTCGGCGACGTCGACCAAGTTGCGCAGCTCCAGCAGATCGCGGGTAACGTGGAAGCTGGCGTAGTACTCGTTGATCTCCTCGCGCAGCAGCTCGATTCGGCGTCGGGCGCGCTCGAGCCACTTGGTGGTGCGGACGATGCCCACGTAATTCCACATGCAGCGACGCAGTTCGTCCCAGTTGTGTGCGATCACGACATCCTCATCGCTGTCGCGCACGCGGCTGTCGTCCCAGGACGGTACTGCGACGATTCCGGGCAGGCTCCGCTCGAGGATATCTCCCGCGACCGCGCGGCCCAGCACGACGCACTCGAGCAGGGAGTTGGAGGCCAGGCGGTTGGCGCCGTGCAGTCCGGTGCACGCCACCTCGCCGGCTGCGTACAGGCCCGGCAAATCGGTGTGTCCCGCCGTGTCGGTGACAATCCCGCCGCAGGTGTAATGGGCCGCGGGCACGACCGGAATGGGTTCGCGGGTGATATCGATGCCGAATTCCCGGCAGCGTGCGCTGATCGTCGGGAAGTGCTCGAGGAGAAAACCTGCGTCCAGGTGGCTCACGTCCAGGTGCACATAGTCGAGTCCACGGCGCTTCATCTCAAAGTCGATGCTGCGAGCAACGATGTCGCGCGGCGCCAGTTCCGCGCGCGCGTCGTGCTCGGGCATGAAGCGCAGCCCGGCATCGGCCCCGGCCGACGGCGGCAGCTTTAGCACGCCGCCCTCGCCTCGCACGGCCTCGCTGATCAGAAACGATTTGGCGTAGGGATGGTAGAGGCAGGTCGGGTGAAACTGGATGAACTCCATGTTGGCGATGCGGCACCCCGCCCGCCAGGCCATCGCGACTCCGTCACCCGTGGCGCAGTCCGGATTGGTCGTATAGAGATAGACTTTGCCTGCCCCCCCATTGGCGAGCACGACCTGGCGCGCAGCGATCGCGCTTACCGGACCGCTCTGCACGGACTGCACATACAGCCCCACGCAGCGGCCGGCCTGCACGATGAGATCGACCGCCATGTGCTGTTCGAGCAGGGTGATGTTGCGGTGGGTGCGAACCTTGCGCCCGAGCGTTTGCTGGATCGCGTGCCCGGTGGAGTCGGCGGCGTGAAAGATGCGCCGGCAACTGTGGCCCCCTTCGCGAGTGAGGTGAAAACCGAGGGGGTTGGCGCTGTCACCGGTAAACGCGACCCCCTGCTCGATCAGCCAATGAACGGCCTCGGCACCATGGCCTATGATGAAACGGGTCGCATTCTCGTCGCACAGCCCGGCGCCTGCAATCAGGGTGTCCTGCACGTGGGCCTCGATGCTGTCGTTGGGGTCGACGGCGGCCGCAATACCGCCCTGCGCACGGTCGCTGGCGCCGGCGCCCAGGACCTGCTTGTCCACCAGCAGGATGCGGCGGTGATCGGCCAGCCGCAACGCGGCCGTCAGTCCCGCCAAGCCGGTCCCGACAATGACGACGTCGAATGCGGAATCCATGCCGCATTGTATTGGACGGCACCGGCCTTCCGGCGCGACGCTCCGCCCAGAAGGTCCGGATGGCGCGCTAGTGCGTTCCGAGCGCAAAGATCGACACCGTCCGCCCACGTGGACTGATCCTTGTGCATCGGTCGATAGCCGAAGTCGAAGCGATCGAGTTCGCGCACGACAGCGCCCTAAGCAGCCTCGTTTTGGCCGGCACCATCGTAGCCCTCGAAAATGGACGCCTCGGGAGGATCGAGGGCCCGTCGCCCTGGGCCTGGCGGGATCGGTCGTTGCCTAGCGAACGGCCTGGAGCACCCGCGGGGCCAACACGTCCCGCTAAGGGCGCCGGCTGGCCCGCAGCGCTTCGCCTTGGCTGGGTCTAGCGTTGCTCCAGCAGCAGGGCATCGTCCCCGGGGGAGTTTGCCCTTCCTCGCAAATCCTCTGGATGCACCGGGCATCGCCCATGCGCTTTGCCTTCTGCCGCCAGGATGGTGGCCCTGCCGCCCACCCCGCGCGCCCGGATCGTCCCTGGCAGCGCGATCGTGCGAGCCATGGACAACGATTCCGTATAATCGAAAACTTTACTTCTGCCGGGGAAGCATTCCCGTGCAGCGGGATTGCGCAAGAAGTCTTGCGCTCGANNGTCGGTAGAGCAGAGGACTGAAAATCCTTGTGTCGGTGGTTCGATTCCGCCCTTGGCCACCATTACCATCCGGGTGCATACCGGTCACATGGTTTGCACTTTATACCGAAGACATCGCCAACACTTTCGGCCCGAAGGGCTTATCCACAGGCTCCACGCGGCAGAGTTCGAGATCGAAGTCGCCGATCTCGTAGTGCATGAAGCTCACCGGCCAGATCCCGTCTTCCTCTTCCTTGATGCCGACCTTCGGGCCGGCCAACACCTGGCTCAGGTTGATTTTCTTCGTGCCAAAGCAGATTCGACCGCAGACTGACACCGTGACGGTGTGATCGTGCAAGGGGAATTGCCCGTCAGGCAGGCCCCGATAGGCCCGCGGTGGGCTGGTACAGATCACCTGGCCGCTTCGTGTCCAGCACCCGGTGCGGCCGCTCGAAGTGGCACTCGTGCACCAACTCGTCGAACAGTGCCTGCTGCTGCAGCGGGTTTTTCGCCGCCGGCTTCGTGGTTGCCTGCTGCCAGCGCGCGGCGCGCAATCGCAAATATCAGCCGCTTGACCCATCAGGAAGGTACCATGCTCGGTCCATCGGGACGTGCTGCCTGGTCACGCTTTGATCCCATCATCGTGGCAGCGCTTATTGACTCGAGATTGGGGGAAATCCAAGGATGAAGTTCGCAGTTACCGTTGTTACGCCACCGGGTTACCTACATTCTGCGGCGTTCAAGGAGGTCGCAGATACGATCCACTATGGCTTGCGGTCGCTCGGTCACGATTCGGTGTTAACAAGCGAGGGTGCGCTAGCGGGGCGTCAGC
>OKRD01000166.1 GCA_900290335.1 Burkholderiales bacterium
GGGCGATACTGCGCGAGGTCCTGGCGGCCGCCGCCATACTCGAGCGCGACTTTGCGGTGGCGGCCGACGTTTGGAGCACCACGAGCTTTACCGAGCTGCGCCGCGACGGCATCGATTGCGAGCGCTGGAACATGCTGCACCCGGCGGAGAAGGGGCGCAAGTCGTATGTCACGCGCCAGCTCGAGCGCAGTGCCGGGCCCATCATCGCGTCAACCGATTACATGCGCGCTTTTGCCGACCAGATCCGTCCGTATGTACCCCACGGGCGCTCGTACACTGCGCTGGGCACCGATGGCTTCGGCCGCTCCGATACGCGCGAGGCATTGCGCCGCTTCTTTGAAGTCGATCGCCATTTCGTCACGGTTGCCGCCCTCAAGGCCCTGGCCGACGAGGGCGCGGTGGCCCCGGCCAAGGTCGCCGAGGCGATCCGCACGTTTGGCATCGATCCGAACAAACCCAACCCGGCAACGCTTTGAGGGGCGCAGCATGCGCGCGCAAAGATCCGGATCCACGCGGCTGATCGCAAACCGCTGACTCGAGGCTGCCATGGGAAATATGGTCGAAGTTCGTGTTCCGGACATCGGTGACTTCAAGGACGTGGAGGTCATCGAGTTGCTGGTCAAGCCCGGCGACGCGGTGGTCCCCGAGCAATCCTTGATAACCGTCGAATCGGACAAGGCGTCGATGGAGATCCCCTCCTCGACCGCGGGTGTCGTGCGCGAGCTCAAACTGCACCTGGGCGACAAGATCTCCGAGGGGTCGGTGATCCTGCTGCTCGAGCCGGGAGCGGCCGCCACCAGCGCTGCCGCGGCGACACCTCCCGCGGCGGGTGCTACGGCGCCAGCGGCCCCGCCGCCGGCCGCGCCCGCGGCGATCGTGCCCTCACCGGCCGCCGCGCCCGTTGCCGCGCGCGCCGCTGGCGCAGTGCAGGAGGGCGCGGGCTCGCCCAGTTCGACCGCGTTTGCGGTGGAGATGGGAGCGCGGCCGGGGGCCGACGAGATCCGCGACCTGGGAGCGAGCAAGGCGCACGCCTCGCCGTCGGTGCGCCGCACCGCACGCGAGTTGGGAGTGGACCTTTCGCTGGTGCGCGGTAGCGGCCCCAAGGGGCGCATTTCCCAGGAGGACGTCCGCGGTTTCGTCAAGGGCATCCTGCAAGGCGACGCCGGGACGCGAGCCGGGGTGCCGCTGTCGCCGGCCGGGGGACTGCAGGTGCTGCCCTGGCCGCAGATCGACTTTGCCAAGTTCGGTCCGGTGGAGCGCGTCGACATGTCACGCATCCGCAAGCTGTCGGGTCCGAATCTGCATCGCAACTGGGTCACGATCCCACATGTGACCAATCATGACGACGCGGACATCACGGCGCTCGAGGAGTTCCGGCTGCAACTCAATCGCGAGAACGAGAAGACCGGGGTCAAGATCACCATGCTCGCCTTTCTCATCAAGGCATGTGTGGCGGCGCTGCAGCGCTATCCCGAGTTCAACAGCTCGATCGATCCGGCCAGCGGCGACGCGGTATTCCTGAAGAAGTACTACCACATTGGTTTTGCTGCCGACACGCCCAACGGCTTGGTGGTGCCGGTGGTGCGCGATGCCGATCGCAAGGGCGTGCTGGAACTGGCGCGCGAGACTTCCGCGCTTGCGGCCAAGGCGCGCGAGGGAAAGCTCGCGCCGACCGACATGCAGGGTGGCACCTTCTCGATCTCCTCGCTCGGCGGGATCGGCGGCACCTACTTCACCCCGATCATCAATGCCCCGGAGGTGGCGATCCTGGGCGTGTGCCGCGCCGCGATGCGACCGACCTGGGACGGCAAGCAATTTGTGCCACGGCTGATACTTCCGCTTTCGCTGTCCTGGGACCACCGCGTCGTCGACGGTGCGGGCGCGGCGCGCTTTAACTCCCACCTCGCGCAGTTGCTGGCGGATTTCCGGCGCGTACTGGTATGACCTACCCGGTGCTGCCGGTCGAATTGCGGCACATCGAGAGTTTTGGTGACTGTGTGGGCGAGGTTGCGCGGGAGCGACGCTATCTGGCGATCGTGGAGGCATTCCCGGCGGAGCAAAACGCGCTTTGGGTAGCGGCCAATCGGGCGCGCGGCAATCCGCTGTACGTTGCCCTGGATGACGAGCGCGTGATCGGTTGGTGCGAAATCCGGCGCGAAACGCTGCCGGGCCGCGAACACAGCGGCACGCTCGGAATCGGGGTGCGGGCGCACTACCGGGGCGCAGGGCTGGGCCGGCGCCTGATCGATGCCGCGCTCGACGCAGCCTGGCAGCGGGGGTTTGCGCGCATCGAGCTTTGGGTTCGCAGCCCCAATGCCAGGGCGATCCGGCTATACGAGAAGGTCGGATTCGTGGAAGAGGGTCGCCGGCGAGACGCAGTGCGTCTGGACGGCGCCTCCGAAGACGAATTGCTGATGGCCATCATGGCTCCGGCGACGGCCGGGCCGGCCGATCGGCTGGCGATTTCGCGCGGCAGCGGGTGTCCCTAGTCAGGAGAGATGATGAGCGCGGTGGCAGCCGAATCGGAACCCTACGACGTGCTCGTTCTGGGCGCAGGGCCGGGTGGCTATTCGGCCGCGTTTCGGGCGGCCGATCTGGGCATGCGCGTTGCCCTGGTGGAACGCTATCCCACCTTGGGCGGCGTGTGTCTGAACGTCGGGTGCATCCCGTCCAAGGCGCTGCTGCATGTTGCGGCGGTGATGGAAGAGGCAGCGCATTTTGAAGCCATTGGCTTGCGCTACGGCGCGCCGCAGGTAGATCTCGCAAAGCTGCGCGCGCACAAGTCCAAGGTCGTGGGCAAGCTTACCGCGGGACTGGCGGCAATGGCCAAGCAGCGCAAGGTGGACGTGCTGCGGGGGCTCGGCCGCTTCGTTGGCGCCAACCACCTGAGTCTGGCGTCGGATGCAGGCGAACGGCGTGTGGGCTTTCGCCAGGCGATCATCGCGGCCGGATCGCAGGCGGTTTGGCTGCCGTTTCTGCCCGAGGATCCGCGCGTCGTCGATTCCACCGGCGCGCTGGAACTGCCGTCGATCCCCGGGCGCATGCTGTTGATCGGCGGAGGCATCATCGGACTGGAAATGGCGACGGTGTATTCGGCGCTGGGCAGCCGCGTGGACGTCGTCGAGATGACCGACGGCCTGATGCCGGGAACGGATCGCGACCTGGTCAAGGTCTGGCAAAAGCGCAACGAGGCCCGATTCGACCACATCATGCTGCGCACGCGGACGATCGGCGTAGAGGCGCAGCCGCAGAGCTTGCGGGTGCGTTTCGAGGGCGAGCAGGCGCCCGCGGCACCGCAGGACTACGACATCGTCCTCGTTTCGGTCGGGCGCCGTCCCAACGGCAAGCAGATCGGCGCGGAAATCGCCGGGGTGGCCGTCGACGAGCGCGGCTTCATCGCGACCGACCGGCAAATGCGCACCAACGTGGCGCATATCTTCGCCATTGGCGATATCGCCAGCGCCCCGATGCTGGCACACAAGGCGGTCCACGAAGGGCACGTGGCGGCCGAGGCGGCAGCTGGACAAAAGACGCGCCTGGAGGCCCGCGTAATCCCGTCCGTCGCCTACACCGATCCCGAAATTGCCTGGGTGGGACTGACCGAAGACGACGCCAAGCAGCAGGCAATCGCGGTGAAGAAGGGGCTGTTTCCGTGGGCCGCGTCGGGCCGGGCGATTGCCAACGGGCGCGATGAGGGCTTCACCAAGCTGCTGTTCGACGCATCGACGCATCGCGTGGTCGGTGGGGCCATCGTTGGCACCCATGCCGGGGACTTGATCGGCGAGGTGGCGCTGGCCATAGAAATGGGCGCCGATGCGGTCGACATCGGCAAGACCATTCATCCGCACCCGACGCTGTGCGAATCGATCGGCATGGCGGCGGAGGTTGCCGAAGGGGTATGCACCGACGTGCCTGCGCCCCGCAAGCGTGCCTAGCCGTTGCGCCGCGAATTAACCGCGGCGGCGCATGCGCTCGAGGCGCAGCGCGGCGCGCCAGCGGCGCGTGCGGCGGGCACCGCGGCTGCGCCACGAGGCCAGTTCGGCGCGCCAACGCACCACGCGCGCATGCATTGCGCGCCATAGCGGATGGGCTTCGATCTGGGTGTAGGTCCAGTCGCGCCAGCGCAGTACTGCCGCGCGCACGGCGACAAACCATCGCACCCGCAGCAGGGCCGGTTGCGTAAGGACGTAGATTCGGGCAAACAAGGCGGTCGCCAGAACTTTTGCCGCGACAATCACCATTGCGCCGTAGACCAGATGACCGGTGGCCATCAGGTGCAAGGCGATCAGCTTGACCGGAAGCGCCAGCGAGGTAGGCAGCACGAAGAAGAAGGCGGCGCCGGCCGGGGGCAGCCGGGCGATCCAAGACTCGATGAGACGAATGCCCGGCAGGTGCCCGAGTGCCATCATGGCCCGCTTGAGCGTTTCCCAGAGCCATTCCTCAATCACATACACGAGCGTCGCCAGGCCGACGACGCCCGACCACAGCCAGAGACTTACGCGGGGCAGTGACATCCTCTTATCATCCGGGTTTACGCTCACCGATCAAGTGGAAAGGAAACAAAATGTCGATCCAAGACCAACTCAAGCTGGCGGTTGCCCGGGCCGCGCTGGAGCACGTGCGGCCGTGGTTCGGTTCGAATGCCGCCATTGGCATAGGCACCGGGTCGACCGCGGACCTTTTTATCGACGAACTGGCCGCGCACCGAGATTCGATCGCCGCCACGGTCGCAAGTTCCGAGCGCAGCGCCCACCGACTGCGCGGTCACGGAATCCGGGTCGTGGATCTCAATGACGTCGAGGACATACCGGTGTATGTCGACGGTGCCGATGAGGTCGACGCCTCGCTGGCCATGATCAAGGGCGGCGGCGGAGCGCTGACTCGGGAAAAGATCGTCGCGGCCGTGGCGCGAACGTTCGTCTGCATCGCCGACGCCAGCAAGAAGGTGGACGTGCTTGGTCGCTTTCCCTTGCCCGTGGAGATCATTCCGATGGCACGCAATTTCCTTGTGCGGGAGCTATCGCGCCTTGGCGGGAAACCGCGCGTGCGCGAAGGCTACCTCACGGACAACGGCAACCAGATTTTGGACGTGCACGGCCTGATGATCACGGATCCGCGAGGCCTGGAGCAGCAAATTGGCCAGATACCCGGGGTCGTCACGGTGGGCTTGTTTGCTGCGCGTGGCGCCGATGTCCTGCTGCTGGGTTCGCCGGCGGGCGTGCAGGAATTGCGCCGGAAGTAACCCAAGCATGGCCGAGCGTCTGCTGTACGCCGCCAGCGCGACGTTCGAGTCAGCGCGCCGGATCGACGGTGCTGTGGCCGGCCAGCGCCTGCGTCGGCTGCACGGGCACAGCTTCCAGGCCCGGCTGCGCTCGGCCATCGTGCCGCCGGCCAGGGAAGCAGCGGCGCCGCTGGCACCCTTCCGTGGCGCGGAAATCGATGCCCTGCGCGAGCGTTTGCAAGATTGCGTGGCGCCGCTGGACTACCAGTTGCTCAATGAGCACCTTGCCTCGCCGACGGACGAGAACCTGGCCCGCTGGATTCGCGCGCGCATTGGCCTCGACGGCACCGATACCCTCGGCATCCAGAGCACGCGTTGCCAGGGCGTCGACCTTGACGCGAGCGATTGCGCGTACCTTTGGAAACGCTACCAGTTCGAGTCCGCGCACCGCTTGCCCAACGTCGCGCCGAGCCACAAGTGCGGACGTATGCACGGGCACGGGTTTGCGGTAATCCTGCACGCCGAGGTGACGCCCGGCGCGCAGACGATCGATGGCGAACTGTTGGACCGTCTCTGGCATCCCCTGCAGCAGCTGTTGCACCATGCGTGCCTCAACGACATACCGGGGTTGGAGAACCCGACGAGCGAGCGGATCGCGAGCTGGATCTGGGAACGGATCCGGCCGCAACTGCCGGCGCTGCGCTGGGTGACGGTGTACGAGACGGCAACCTGCGGCGCCCACTTCGATGGCGCGTCGTACCGGATCTGGAAGGAACTTGGCCTGGACAGCGCGGTCCGCCTGCAAAACGCTCCAGCCGATGACGGTCGCCGCCGGATCCATGGGCACAGCTACCGCCTGCGCCTGCATCTGGCCGCCCCGCTCGACATGATCTACGGCTGGACCATCGACTTCGGGGACGTCCAGGAGCTCTTTGCGCCGATCTTCGCCCGCCTTGACCACCAGCCCCTTCACGAGCTTCCCGACGTGGCCGATGCCGGTACGGCGGCAATCGTGCGCTGGGTACGGTGGCAGGCTGCGGGCAGCTTGCCGCAGTTGGAGCGGATCGACCTGTACGAGACCCCGGGCTGCGGCGTGATCTTGTCCTGGGGCCAGGAACTGCCGGCGCTGCCCGTCTGACATCGCCGGTCCACACGAGTATCGAGACATCATGTCGTACGCGGTAACGGAGATCTTCTACACCCTGCAGGGCGAGGGGGCACAAAGCGGCCGGCCGGCGGTGTTTTGCCGCTTCGCGGGCTGCAATCTGTGGTCGGGACTCGAGCGCGACCGCGACACGGCTATTTGCCGCTTTTGTGATACCGAGTTCGTCGGTACCGGCGGCTCGGGCGGCGGCAAGTTCGCCAGCGCCGATCTGCTGGTACAGGCCTTGCAAGCACGCTGGCCCGACCACGATGCGCCGCGCGGCCGCGGCCGGCCGTTTGTCGTCTGCACGGGAGGGGAACCCTTGCTGCAGGTCGATGCGGTCTTGGTCTGGGCCTTGCATGCGCGCGGCTGGGAAATCGCCGTGGAGACCAACGGGACGCAACCGGCGCCGGCCGGTATCGACTGGATCTGCGTGAGCCCGAAGGCCGGTGCCGAGCTCGTCCTTCGGCGCGGCAACGAACTCAAGCTCGTCTTTCCCCAGCCGGGACTCTCGCCCGAGACTTTTTCCGCACTGGACTTCGAGCACTTCTTCCTGCAACCGATGGCGGGGCCGCGGCTGCAGCAAAATACCGAGCTCGCGGTGGAGTACTGCAAGGCCCACCCCCAATGGCGTCTGAGCTTGCAGACCCACAAGATCCTGGGAATTCCCTGAACGGGCCGATCGCCCGCAGGAGCGAATGTGCACGAACCCTCGTCCGACCCCCTGTTGCGCGTTGCCTTGATAACGGGCGCCGGATCCGGGATCGGCCGCGCCGTGGCGGCCGCGCTCTTCGGCGCGGGCTACCGTCTCGTACTTGCGGGACGCCGGCGCGAGCGCCTCGAGCAGGTGGTCGCGGATCTCGGGGCGCGTGCCCAGGACGTTCTTGTGCAGGCCTGCGACGTGGGCGATCCGCAGTCGGTGCGCGGGCTGTTTGCCAGCGCACTCGACAAGTTCGGCCGTTTGGATCTGCTGTTCAACAACGCGGGTACCGCGGCCCCGGCGCTGCCGATGGAGGACATCAGCTACGAGCAATGGATGGCGGTCGTGAACACGAACCTCAGCGGCGTGTTTCTCTGCACGCAGGAGGCGATCCGGATCATGAAGGGACAGCGGCCACGGGGCGGGCGCATCATCAACAACGGCTCGATCTCGGCGTACACGCCGCGACCGCTCTCGGCGCCCTACACGGCGACCAAGCACGCGATCGCGGGGCTGACCAAGTCCACGGCGCTGGACTGCCGCGGATACGATATTGCCTGCGGGCAGATCGATATCGGCAATGCGGCAACGGACATGACGCAGGTCATGGCCCAGGGCGTACTGCAGGCCGACGGGTCGCGCCGGCCCGAACCGCGCATGGATGTCGCCCACGTTGGGCAGGCGGTACTGGACATGGCAAGCCTGCCACTCGACACCAATGTCCTGTTCATGACGATCATGGCCAGTAAAATGCCCTACGTCGGTCGCGGGTGAACTGCGCGCCGGTGTTTGCAGTGGTGAACTTGCGCAGTCCTGCGCATGGCAGGTTGGTGCTGACCGGCGAGAAACGTGAACGAAGCACGCGAACATCCGCGCGTATACCGATCCGGGGTCGACGGTTTGCCCGGGCTTGCGCTCGTAGGCGTGCCCTTTGGACTTTTCGTGGCGTTGGCCGCGCAATTGCTCCCGCTGCCCGGCGGGCTGCGCATCCCCGCCCTTGTCCTGCTGACGGCCCTTTCCGGCCTGTTGCTTTGGTCCTTGCTCGCTACGCGCTACCCCATCGACGGGACCCGGCGGACGGTACGCGGCGGCGGAGCGATGTCTTGGCGGATCGCGTTGGGGGAAATCGAGTCGGTGGCGCCAGCTCGCGATGCGAGGAGCGGGCCTGCGCGGTCGCTCGATCGCTGGTGGATAACCGATGGCGCCGGCCGGCGTATGCTCCTCTGGCCCCGCGACCAGAGAGCGTTCACGCGCGAGCGTAAACGCGGCAGCGGGGAATTACGAGAAGGCGGGTTTTCCCTATGAAAGAGATCCCCGTTGGGGCCAGGGGCCGGTTCGACCTGGTTGTGGCGACCGAACACCTGGCGAATCGATTCAAGGATCAGATGCTGCCACCGGTTCTGGCAACACCGGTGATGATCATGATCATGGAAAACGCCGCGCTGAACGCGATCAAGCCATACCTAGAGCCTGGCAAGACCGCGCTCGGGACTCGCATCGATGTCGTGCACCTCGCCCCGACGCCGGCCGGGCGCACGGTCACCGGAGAAGCCGAGGTGACGCGTGTAGATGGCCGGCGCATCGAGTTCGTGGTGCGGGCGATCGACGCCGGCGAGGAAATCGGTCGCGGCACGCACGAACGCATGCTCATCGATGTGGCGAAATTCCAGGATCGACTCAACGCCAAGTTCGCGTAGGCAATCCGTGCGCAATGGCAAAGGGAGAACCTCGGCCGTGTGGCGCGGATCTCACCAGGTGACCGCCACACTCAGCCGCCCGCTGCGGGCTACCGCTGGGAAGAGATAGATCGACCCCCAGGTGGCCATCGGCGCCTCACGCCAGTAGCTGCGGTCGGTCAGGTTGTCGACGCCCGCGCGCCATGTCCAGTGCAGGCCGGCGCGGGTCGTCGTGTAGCGCAGCGCCGTGTCCCATTGCCAATAGTTGGGCAGGTCCACGGATCCGTCGGGCAGCACGGCCTTGTGGCCGGAGTAGGTCCAGACGTTCATCCAGGCGAGTCCGGCAATGCTCTGGGGCGACCAGGTGTCCTGCAGCGACACGGCGAGCGGCGCAACGTTGGTGGCTGCCTTTCCCACCCAGGTCGGATCGACGGCCTGGATCGTCTTGGCATCCATCAGCGTGGCGCTGGCCCGAAGCTGCAAGGTGGCAAGCGCCTGCCACAGCGAGCCGATCTCCAGACCCTGGTGACGCTCCTCTCGCGCCCCCGAAACCTCATAGGCAGTGCCGCCGTTGAGCTGCACGTCGGTAAAGGGCTTGTCGATGCGAAAGAGCGCCGCATCTAGCGACCAGGCCTCGCCTGCCCGCTGCTTGAAGCCAAGTTCCACTTGGTGGCTGCGCTGGACCGGCAAGACCTCGCCGGGATTGCCCAACGGCAGCCCCTGTCCGGTCGCGCGCACGATGACGGTCGGGTGGTTGGGCGAATTGTTTACCTCGATGCCGCTGCCGGCCGAGGCGTAGGCGAAACCGCCATTCCAGGGCTCCCATCCCAGGCCGATCCAGGGAGTCAGCAAGTGCTGCTGCAGCCAGGCGGCTTCGCTGCCGTCGGTAAGCGAGCTGCTCTGGCTGATGCGCGTAAAGCGCGCGCCCAGCCACGTGGACCAGTGCTGGGCGAAATGCGCGACGTCAAATGCGTAGAGCTCGTCCAGGTCCGTATCGAGCGGGGTGTTCAAGGTGTTCGGGGTGGGATTGGGCGCCAGCGCCACCGGTGCGAAGACGTTGATCGTGCCGAGGAATTGGTAGACCTGTTGCGCCGGGTAGCGCTCGGTGTAGCGGGTCGTGCGAACCCCGAATGTGAGTTCCTGGTCGACGCCGGCGGCGGCCAGGCGGCCGTGTAGCCGGGTGTCGGTATCGTTGGTGTTGCGCACCTCATCGTCGCTGACATACTGGTAGATGTCGACGTTGTAGTTGCCGCAGAGTCCGTTGTAGACGTAATTGGCGCCGGTGCTGCAGCCGTCGGGAAAGGCAACGCGATCGTTGGCCACGCTGCGCTGCGTTCCCGCCTTGAGGGATAGATCCCAGTTCGCTCCCAGGTGCTGGGTCAGGCGCACCGAGCCGCTCGTCTCGGTGCTCTCGAAGGGCTGCGTCCAAGGCTGCGAATTGAGATTGATCCACGGGTCGATCGGTGGGGGCAGGGTGGTGGCAATGCCCGAGCCGGTGGTATCGAGCAGCGCGTAGCCGGGCACGCTGATCTCCCGTACTTTCTGATGCTCGATTTCGACCTGCAGCAGCGTGTCGGGCGTCGCGCGCCAGTCGAAGAAGCCGCTGGCCAGGGCGCGCTTGGACCAGGCGTGCTCGATCTCTGGTGAGCGCTCCTCGGCGGCGACATTGATGCGGTAGCCGAACTGCTTTTGTTCTCCCAGGCGGCCACCGAAGTCGCCATGCAGCAGGACCGAACCGCGTTCGGAAACGGTGCTGTCGAGTTCGACCAGCGTCTTCTCGGTCGGCTGCTTGAGCACGTAGTTGACCAGGCCGCCGGGGGCGCTGGCGCCCTGGAGCATGCCCGAGGTGCCCTTGAGGATCTCGATGCTCTCCTTGTTCTCCAGCGCGACCGGGACATGGCTGCTCACGGTCATGCCGTCGCGCTGGTAATTGAGCAGTTCGTTGAGGACGAAGCCGCGTACTTGCAGGGCCTCGATATAGCCGAACGTGTTGTAGTTATCGCCTACCGAAGGATCGGTGCGAATTGCCGTGGAAAGACTGTTGACTCCGCGGTCGAGCACGTCGGTAGCGCTTATCACATCGACTGCCAGCGGCGTCTTCTCGATGGGCGCCGCCGACAGCACGGCGAGGCTGCCAGACCCCTCCGCGCGCACGCTTCGCTGTCCTTCGATCACGACCGCCGGCAACGAGGCGGGCGGCGGGGCCGATGGAGCGCCTTGGTCGTCGACCGTGGCGTGTTCCCCCGCGGACCGTTCCAGCCCGCTCGTCGGCGGGGTTGCCTGGGCGCACGCCGGCGTCATCGGCCAAAGCAGGCAGGCAGCCAGCGCCGTCGCCACTTGTGCGCCCACGCGGCCAATCGAGCGCCAGCTGGGCAGCACCGGCACAAGGAAAAGGATACGCAGGCCGTTGGGCCGGTTCGATCGAGCCATCGCATGCCTCCGCACAACGATGGCAGGGAGCTGCGAGGCCGGGAGCAGTGCTGAGGCGGGTGGATCGCCCCCTGGTGGAACCCGGCATACGCTTCCCTGCGCAAGAGTTAACTTGATCAGGTTCCAAGGGTTTTTCTCACCCGTCCGGTGGCAAGGTTACGAACCTCCCTGTCGGGAAAGTTCGGAGCTCGCCTGCTGGACCGCGAAAACGTCGCGGATTTGTGCGGGACCCCTAGCGTTACCAGAAAATTATACGACAGCTAGCCGCGCGGTGGCACGAAGCCCGAGGGCACGTCGCCACCGGTGCCGAAGAAGTACTCCTCCATCTGCGTTCGCAGATACTGGCGCGCCCGTGCGTCCGAGAGATTGAGTCGATTTTCATTGACCAGCATGGTCTGGTGCCGTTGCCATTGCTGCCAGGCCTCTTTGGAGACGCTCTCAAAGAGGCGCTTGCCGATCTCCCCCGGCACCGGTGGAAAATCCAGTCCCTCGGATTCGCGACCCAACTTGATGCAATTGACCATGCGTGCCATGAAGCGACCCCTCGGGATGTTCTCGGATGCGATCAAAGCGACTTGATCAGGACCCGTGAGCGACGTTGCCAGTTGTACAATCCTTGGCGCTCGGCCGGCAAGTCATCGACCGTCGCGATTGTAAAGCCGCGCTTGAGGAACCAGTGCGCGGCGCGCGTGGTCAGGACGAACAGGCGCTTGAGTCCGACCGCACGCGCGCGCGTTTCAATGCGCCGCAGGAGTCGCTCGCCGTCGCCCAGCTCGCGATGGTCGGGGTGCACGGTCAGGCACGCCATTTCGCCGATCTGGCCGCTGGGGGACGCAAACAGCGCGGCGCAACCGAAGATCAGGCCGTCATGCTCGAGCACCGAGAACTGTCCGATCTCGCGCTCGATAAATTTGCGCGGGCGCTTGACCAAGGTGCCGTCGACCTCCAGCGGGGTGATCAGCCGCAGGATCCCGCCGACGTCATCGGAGGTCGCCTCACGCAGCGCCTCTAGGTCGCCGGAAGTGACCATTGTGCCCACGCCGCTGTGCGTGAAAAGATCGATCAGCAGGCCGCCGTCGAGCTGCGCCGGGATGAGGTGCGCACGCGACACGCCACCGTGACAGGCCTTGAGCAGGTATGCCAAATCCGCCTCGCAGTCGGGCTCGATGTCCTTTGCCGCGATCATGCGCTGGGCATCGGCCGCCGACAGCTCCGAGAAGAGTTCGCCGCCGCGGCTCTGGACACCGTTGGTCGGACCGACGAGGATGAACTTGTCGGCCTTCAAGGCCACCGCGGCGCTGGCCGCGACATCCTCCATGGTCAGATTGAACGCCTCGCCGGTTGGCGAGAACCCCAGCGGTGGCAGCAGTACAAGATAGCCATTGTCGAGGCTGGCCCGGATCGCTTCAATGTCGACTTTGCGCACCACTCCCGTGTGCTGCAGGTCGATCCCATCGAGAATGCCCACCGGACGCGCCACCACGAAATTGCCGCTGACGATTCGAATGCGGCTGTTGGCCATGGGCGTGCTGGGCAGTCCCTGCGAAAACGCCGCCTCGACGCCCAGGCGGATCGCGCCGGCCGCCTCCTTGACGCACTCCAGCGAATCGGCGTCCGTGATGCGCAGGGCGCCGACAAACCGCGCCGGCACCTGCTTCAGTGCCAACAGCTTTTGTACCTGCGGTCGCGATCCGTGCACCAGCACCAGGCGGATTCCCAGGGCCTGCAACAGGGACAGGTCGTGTACCAGCGCGTCCAGGCGTCCGTCTTCAATCAGCTCGCCGCCGAAGCCCACGACGAAGGTGCGTCCTCGATGGGCGTGCACGTACGGCGCCACTTCGCGCAGCCAAGAGACGAACTGGGCGTGCGACAGGACGGGCGCCTGGGCGCCGAGCGGGGGATCGTTGTCGTTCATGGGGCTGATGAGCAAAAGTATACTTCGCGCCCCGGTCCACTTCCTCCCGCCACGCAGGTCGAACGCTTGCCAACCCCTCCCGAAAGCCGAGCTGCCGCGTCCCTGGGCGTGTCGATCACCTTCGACGACGAATTGCCGATCAGCGCCCGACGCGACGAAATCAGCCGGGCAATCGCTTCCCACCAGGTGGTGATCGTGTGCGGCGAGACCGGGTCGGGCAAGACCACCCAGCTGCCGAAGATCTGCCTGGCGCTCGGACGCGGGCAAAAGCGCCTGATCGGCCACACGCAGCCGCGCCGAATCGCGGCCTCGAGCGTGGCGCGGCGCATCGCCCAGGAGCTCGATACCCCGCTGGGCCAGATCGTGGGCTACAAGGTCCGCTTTTCGGACCAGACCCGCCCGGGGGCCCGCGTCAAGCTCATGACCGACGGCATATTGCTGGCGGAAACGCATTCGGACCCGCAACTGCTCGCCTACGACACGATCATCATCGATGAGGCGCACGAGCGCAGCCTCAACATCGACTTCCTGCTCGGGTATCTGCGGCAGCTACTGCCCCGCCGAGCCGACCTGAAGGTAATCGTGACCTCGGCGACGATCGATGCCGAGCGCTTCGCGGGGCATTTCGCCACTGGCGCGACAGCGGCGCCGGTGCTGCGCGTTTCGGGGCGACTGTTCCCGGTCGAGGTCCGCTACCGCCCGTACGTGGATGCCGACCCGACGTCCGTGCGCGCGCCGGCCGCAGGTGCGTCGGCGGTAGAGCGGGGCGAGGAGGCGAAGTCCCAATCGCAGGCCGTTCTCGATGCCGTCGACGAACTGGTCGCCGAGGGCCGCGGCGACGTGCTCGTCTTTTTGCCCGGCGAACGGGAAATCCGGGATCTTGCCGAGGCCTTGCGCAAGCATCATCCGCCGGCAACCGAAATTCTGCCGCTCTACGCGCGGCTCTCGGCCAGCGACCAGGAGCGGGTCTTTCGCCCAAGCGGAGCGCGTCGCATTGTGCTGGCGACCAATATCGCCGAGACCTCGCTGACCGTCCCGGGTATCCGATTCGTTGTCGATACCGGGCAGGCACGCGTAAAGCGATACAGCTATCGCAACAAGGTGGAACAGCTGCACCTGGAAGCGATTTCGCGCGCGGCCGCCGATCAGCGTGCCGGCCGCTGCGGCCGCGTGGCGGCGGGGATCTGCATTCGGCTGTATGCGGAAGGCGAGTGGCTGGCGCGGCCCGCCTTCACCGACCCCGAGGTGCTGCGCTCGTCGCTGGCCTCGGTAATCCTGCGCATGAGTGCCCACGGCTTGGGCGATCCGGCGCAATTTCCTTTCCTCGAGGCACCCCCGCCGCGGGCCATCGTCGATGGCTATCAGTTGCTGGCCGAGCTCAACGCGGTCGACGAGCAAAGGAACCTGACGGTCATCGGCCGGGACCTGGCGCGACTTCCCGTCGACCCGCGCATCGGTCGAATTCTGCTGGCCGCGCGCGAGCAGCAATGTTTGCACGAGGCCCTCATCATCGCAGCGGCGCTGTCCGTGCAAGATCCCCGGGAGCGACCCGCCGGCATGCAGCAGGCCGCCGATGAGGCCCATCGGCGCCGTGCCGATGAGCGATCGGATTTCCTAACGTTCGTGCGCCTTTGGGACGAACTGCAGCAGCGCGTCGAGCACAAGAAGTCAAACCGACGTCTGGCCGACGAACTCGGCAGGGATTTCATCAACTTGCGCCGGGTGCGCGAATGGCGCGACGTGCAGGGCCAATTGCACCAGATCGTCGCCGAGCAAGGCTGGCGCTTGAACACCTCGCCCGCCACCTACGAGCAGGTGCACCGTGCACTGCTCGCCGGGCTCCTGGGCAACATCGGCATGAAAAGCGGGGAGGTCGACCCGGCCGAGCGCCGAGAGCCGCCGTTTCTGGGCGCGCGCGGCATCAAGTTCCATCTTTGGCCCGGATCGGTGCGGGCGCGCCGGTCGGCCCGGTGGCTGGTGGCAGCGGAGTTGGTAGAGACCTCGCGCGTGTTCGCCCGCACGGTGGCCGATGTCGATCCGAAATGGATCGAACAGGCGGGCATGCATTTGCTCAAGAAGAGTTACGGCGATCCACATTGGGAAAAGCGTGCCGCGCAGGTGGTCGCATTGGAGCGCGGAACGCTCTACGGTCTGCCCGTGTACCAGCAGCGCCGCGTTCCCTACGGGCCCATCGACCCGCAGCACGCGAGGCAAATCTTTCTTCGCGAGGCGCTGGTCCTGGGCCAGTGGGAGACGCGCGCCGCCTTCTTCTTGCACAACCGCAAGCTGGTGGAGGAGATCCGGGAGCTCGAGCACAGGACACGCCGCCCCGACGTTCTGGTGGACGAGGAGCAGATCTTCGCGTTCTACGACCGGCTGGTACCGGGCGATGTCTGCGATGGGGCCAGCTTTGAGCACTGGTGGGTGCAGGCCGGGCGCGAACAGCCGCGCTCGCTGTTTCTCTCCCGCGATGAGTTGATGCGCCACGAGGCAAGCGGCGCCGCGACGGAACTCTTCCCCAAGCACGCGTCGCTGCGCGGCGTCCAGCTGGCGCTCTCGTATCACTTCGAGCCGGGAAGTGTGCGCGATGGCGTCACCATGACGGTACCCCTGTTTGCACTCAACCAGGTTGAGGCGCAGCGCTGCGAGTGGCTGGTGCCGGGCATGCTCAAGGACAAGGTGCTGCAGCTGCTCAAGTCGCTGCCGCAAAAATTTCGTCGCGCCTGCGTTCCCCTGCCCGCGTACGCGGCCGGTTTCGTCGAGCGCTGCCGCCTGGCGCCCGATGCTCCCGCGCCGGGCCTGGTCGACTGCCTGATCGCCGATTTGCGCGAGCATGCCGCGGTGGTCTGCGCGGCACCGGACTTCAAGCGCGAGGCCGTGCCGGTACACCTGTACATGAACTTCAAGGTGGTGGACGAAAGCGGCCGGCAGCTGGCAATGGGGCGCAACCTCGCCGCGCTGCGCGCCGAGCTCGCCGGCCAGGTGGAGCAGAGTTTCCGGCAACTCGCCGCCGCCGGCGCAGCCGATCGCGCCGTGGCGTCGGAGCCCATCACGGACTGGGATTTCGGGCCGCTGCCGCAGATTCAGGAAATCCGGCGCGCGGGACAGGTGCTCGTCGGCCATCCCGCCTTGCTCGACCACGGCACGCATTGTGCGCTGGAGGTGTTCGACGATCCAGAGGCCGCGCGGCACGCGCATCGCGCCGGCTTGCGCCGACTGTTTCGTCTGCAGCTGCGGCAACAGGTGCAGGCCCTGGAAAAAGCCCTCTCCTCTCTTGCGCCGGTTCAGGTGCGGGCAATGTCGGTTGCGGCCATGAGTCAACTCGAACCCTTGGGCGAGCAGATCGTGACCGCCGCACTGGACCGTGTCTGCCTAGCCGAGCCGCTGCCCAGGGATCGGCCGGAATTTCTCGCGCGCAAGGACGAGGCCCGTGGTCGGCTGATCCTGGTGGCGAAGGAGCTGGCGCGGCTGGGCGAGCAGATCGTCGATGAGGCGATCGTTGCCAGCCGCAAGCTGGCCGGGCTCCGCGACACCGGAGCACGCGAGGATATCGAGCAACAGCTCGCGCGGCTGCTCGGCCGAAGTTTCCTTGTCGATACGCCGCCGCAGTCCCTTGCGCAGATCCCGCGCTACCTCAGGGCGGTTGCGCTGCGCCTAGAGAAGCTGCAGGCCGATCCGACGCGGGATCAGGCGCGTGCCCGGGAGATGGCTTCGCTGCAGGCGCGCTGGCTGCGGAAGCTGGCGGCGCGCAAGGGCGTCAGCGATGCGCGCTTGGAGGAGTTTCGCTGGCTGCTCGAAGAGCTGCGCGTTTCGCTCTTCGCGCAGGAGCTGCGCACCCCGTTTCCGGTCAGTGCCAAGCGTCTGGAAAAGGTTTGGGCCAGTCTGCAGCGCTGAGCTTGCCTATGCCGTGGCGTTGACGAGGGCTCCGGTCCGCGCGGACGAAGCGGCGCCGCTGCTCGGCGAGGCGCTCAGATCGGATGCCAGGGTCTGGAGAAACGAGGTCAGGCTCGGGGCACCGGCGCCGGGACTGCTGGCCGAGGGGTCGAGGGCACTGACCAGCGTCTGAAAATCCTGCTGCAGCTGGGACAGTGCATTGCTCGATGCGGGCGCGGCGGTTGTGACTGCCGAATTGCCGCCGGTGGCACCGGTGACCGCTGTCGCGGCGCCGTTCGAGGTACCCGTCGACGCAGCCGACGAGCTACCGGTGGTCTGGGCACCCAGTTGCGAAATCAAGTTCTGCAGTCTCCGGGCGATGCTGTTGCCGCTGCCATAGGCACTCTCGACGCGTTGGCGGTGGTGGTGGTGATGGCCGCTGCTCGCGTTCGCGCCTGTGGTCACGGCCGTGCTGGCGATGGTCGCCGCTGTGCGTGTCGTGGCAGGAGCCGCCATGCTTGCCGTGGTGTTCCCCGCGGAAGCGACGCTGCTGGCCGCAGTCCCGGACGTTGCGCCCGCCGTGCCCGCAGACGGGGCAGTATGGCCGGCGCCGGAGCTCGCGGTGACGGAGGTGCTGGACGAAGCGCTCGCAGGCGTGACGCCGAGCTTTGCAAACAGGTCCTGAAGCACCTGCGCTGCCGCGCCGACGCCGGTCGCGCCTTGGGCGCGTCCATTGCTGCTGCCGTCTCTGTCACCATCGCTGTCCCGGCCGCCGCCCGCGCTTGCGCGGGACCCGTTCGAACTCAGGGCGTTGAAGAGATCGTCGAGAAACGCGTGCAGAGCATTGAGCACGTTTGCTGCCGAATTTGGGTTCGAGCTTGTCGTGCTTGCCGGTGCTGGCGAGCTCGCGCTGGCGGGCGTCGCGGCCACTGAATTCGCGCTGCTTGTGGTCGCGCTGGCGGTCGAGCTCGAGCCAGTGCCCGTGCTTGCGTTCGCGGCCGAAGTCGCGCCGTTTGTCGAGGAACTGGTCGCTGGACTTGCGCCGCCGGAAGTCAGGCCCAGTTGACCAAAAGCCCGGAAGAAGGCATCCAAGAAGGCCTTGAAGCCGCCGCCTGGCGAGCGCTGCGAGCCGCTGGCGTCGCTGTCGCTGACTGGTCCCGTGGCCGATGCCGGACTCGCCCCTTGCGTGCCGTTGGTCCCTTGTGCGCTGGGGGTTTGCTGGAGGTACCACCAGCTGTTGTTGGAGCCGATCCCTTGCATGCTCATGGCCATACCTTTCGAGGCTGCGCCGCTGCTCCTTGTCTTCTTTATGCGGAGCTCGGCTGCTGGTCACGTGGCTGCAAGCGACCGCTTGCGTGCCCGACAGTTGCCGTTACGGCGCGGACCCAGGGGCTTTGAGTCGGCCATTCGGCTCGTTTGTAACAATACGTAACACCGTTGGGAAACTCCGTGCACTCGGCCCCTTTGCGATTCCAAGCCGCAAAGCAAGAAGGCAATCGTCCGGCAACTCCGAGGCTTGCGCGACCCGTTGGCGCCGTGCCGGCGCGCCTATTTGCCAAACCCGGTGCGCTGGACGGATGATCGCCTGCGTGCTGGTCGCCGGATCGCGCGACGACCATGCCGGTAGACGATCGCATGGGAGAGACAGGTGCCGCGATTCGGACTGACTGTCGTTGGTGACGAAATCTTGTCGGGCAGGCGCAGCGACCGCCACCTTGCCCATGTCATAGCGATGCTGCGCGATCGCGACCTGTCGCTTGCTTGGGCGCAATTCCTTCCCGACGATCGGGCCGTGCTCGAACAGGCCTATCGGCGAAGCTTTGCCACCGACGACGTCGTCTTTAGCTGTGGAGGCATAGGGGCGACCCCGGACGATCACACGCGCCAGGCCGCAGCTGCCGCCTTGGATACGGATCTTGTGCTGCATCCGGATGCCAGAGACGAGATTGCGCGGGCGGTCGCCAAGCGCGGTGTGCATGACCTATCAACGCCGGAGGGCAAGCGCCTGCTGATGATGGGCGAGTTCCCGCGCGGCGCACGATTGCTACCAAACCCGTACAACCAAATCCCGGGCTTTGCCGTGGCGCGTCACTACTTCTTACCGGGCTTCCCCGTGATGGCTTGGCCGATGATCGAATGGGTCCTGGAGACCGACTTTCGACCGTACTTCCACAGTACTCCGCACCTCGAACGATCCGTGCTTCTATACCGGACCCCCGAGTCCACGATCGTGCCGCTCATGCAGGAGATCGAGTCGCGTTTTGCCGGCGTCCGAACCTTCAGCCTGCCCTCGATGGGTGATGGCACGGACGGTCGACCGGCGCGCCGGCATATCGAGCTTGGGGTCAAGGGTCCGCCCGTGCTGGTCGCGAAGGCCTTCGACTTCCTGCAGTCGCAGCTGCAGGCGACGGGGTCCGAGTTCGAGTTGCCGCCCGGCGAAGCACGGACGGTCGCCGGGCAATAAAAAAAAGAGCCTGGTCATGGACCAGGCTCGAAAAGCACCACTCAAGGAGGAGACAGGAGGGTGTTTGGACTTGCGTCCAAACTAGTGGTGCCAAGGAGACGTGAATTCGTTACGCGGCCTTGCGTGTCTTTGCCTTGGCTGCGTCGTTGGCGGCGTTCGCCGCATTGATCGTTGCCGAGGCGGCCGCAGCAAAATTCGCTTCCGCCCAATCCGTTGCCTGCCGCGCTGCTTTGGTGGCGGTGTCAAAGGCCGTATTGGCCGCGGCAACCGCGGTCTTGAACATCGATACGGCGGGCTCCGAACCCGTCGGAGCATTCTTGGCAGCGAAATCGATCAGTTCAGCGACCTTGCGATTGGCTTCGCTCATTTGTGCTTCGAAGATCTTCGTGAGTTCCGCGCTGGTACCGTTGGCGATCCCATACACATTGCGCGAGTAGCCAACCAACTTCTCCAGGCTCGGCTGGCTAGCGCCGCTGGCAAGGGCGAAGAAATCCTGTGCATCGCGCGCGCCCAACAGGCTCTGGCTTGACTCCGATGAGTCCTGGAAAGCAGCCTTGGCGGCGGCGATATTGAGGTTGACCAGCTTCTCCGCTGCGTTAAATACACTTTGCCCTAGCGCATTCCATGCGTCGAGTTGTGATTTTTGCAGTTCCACCAATTCCGTAAGCGTTGTAGCCATGATTTCTCCAAGAGGTCTGATTTGATATGTTCGGGTCACAGCGAGCCGTCGTTTCCATCGCCGGCGCTCGGGTCGCCTACCACCTTGGGAACCATTGCGAGCACAAACCCATTGTATGCTGCTTCGCACAAAAGTCAAGTTCACCGGGGGGCAAAAAGAACCGGATTCGGCGCTCGCGGCTATCAAAATAATTTTTTATAATCAATAACTTATATTATAAATGAAGATATCGAAGTGATTTCCAAGACGTGTTTGTGGCGACGCAATAATATAGGCCGGTCCGACGGTCGATTTCGACGTCGCGGATGATGAGCGCCGAGCACCGCGATGCGCCGGGACCGGCATCGGTGGTCGATTTCGCGATTACCTCGCGGCGTTCGATGCGAGCGTTCCTACCCGATCCGGTGCCCCGCGCAACCATCGAGGACATCCTGCGCGTTGCTAGCCGGGCGCCCAGCGGAACCAATACACAACCCTGGCAGGTGCACGTCGTAACCGGGGCGGCGTTGCGGCGCCTCTCGCAAGCGATCCTGGCAATCTACCGCGATCCCGAGCAACTGGCGCGGCACAAGGAAGAGTATTCGTATTACCCGCAGACCTGGGTCGAGCCCTACCTCGCACGTCGGCGCAAGGTAGGCTGGGATCTGTATGGAGTCCTGGGAATCGGGCGTTCGGACAAGGACAAGATCCGCTCGCAGCATGCTCGCAATTACGAGTTCTTCGGTGCCCCTGTAGGCCTGATCTTCTCGATCGATCGGGTGATGCCCAAGGGCAGTTGGCTCGATTACGGCATGTTCCTGCAGAGCATCATGGTCGCAGCGCGGGCGCGCGGCCTCGACACCTGTCCGCAGGCGGCGTTCATCCAATTCCACGAGGTCATCCGCACGCAACTGGGAATTGGTGCGGACCGCGCGATCGTTTGCGGCATGTCGCTGGGCAAGGCCGACAGGAGCCGGGTGGAGAACACCCTGGTCACCGAGCGCGAGCCGATTGAGAATTTTGTTCATTTTCTGAGCGATTAGCGCGCCCGGCCGCGCACAAGCCCTGGGCTTCTGTAAACTCTAGGCGGTGGGTGCTGGTCCAGGCGCAGACGGGAGCTTGCGGTCGCCGGCAGCGGTACCCAGGGGTTGCCCTGCTGGCTTCCCGCCAGCGCGATTTGATTCCGCCATTTGGCCGACACCAATGGCTTAATCCGGGGTTTTTCGGCACTTGGTGATAGCCGATACTCCAAGCAGGGCGCAGCCTGGTTGCGCCCGCGGCAGACGTTTCCCCGGGGGAAAACAGACCCGGGGACAACATATTGGAATGTGATTTGATGGTTGCGCAGACTCGTTGTTTCATGTTTCGCCTGTGTGCTGTCTTGGTGCCGCTGAGCCTTCTCGGGCTGCTCCCGGGTAGCGCGGCCGCCATCCAGGAGGAAACGCTGGAACTGCCGATGGTGCGCGATGCCGATGGTCCGGTGGCAATGCTGCCCGTCCGCCGCCAAGTGAGCTATGCCACGGCGGCAGACCACGCGCCCGCGATCAAATCCGAATTTGCACTCGTCGTTGATCAGGACACGAACGAGGTTCTGATGCAGAAGAATTCGAGCGAGGTTTCCTCGATTGCCTCGATCACCAAGCTGATGACGGCGATCATTACCCTTGACGCGCGCCTGCCTCTGGAGGAGGAACTGCAGGTGCTGCGCGAGGATCGCACGTCGGCCGGATGGTCCGGCTCCTCGCTGCGACCCAGGGTGCGGCTCACCCGTGCCCAGGCCTTGCATCTGGCCCTGATGTCGTCGGAGAATCACGCGGCACAACTGCTCGGCCGGACGTATCCCGGCGGTGTCGAGGCCGCGGTCGCGGCGATGAACGCCAAGGCCCGCGAGCTGGGCATGAACGACTCCAATTTTGCTGACCCAACCGGACTGTCGCCGCAAAACCGGGCGAGCCCGAACGACCTCGTTCGCATGGTAAAGGCCGCCTTCGCGTACCCCGAAATTAGGGAATTCTCGGTCAGCACGGAATACGACCTGCACATGGGCAAGCATTCGGTGCGCTTTCTGAACACCAACCGCCTGACTTCGCATGCCGACTGGCAGATCGGCTTGCAGAAGACCGGCTACATCAATGCCGCCGGCCGCTGCCTAGTCATGCAAGCGGTCATCGAAGGGCGCCGCGTCGTCATGGTTCTGCTCGATTCGATGGGCCGCTATTCGCGCTTTGCCGATGCGCAACGCATACACGACTGGCTGATCGCGCGCGGATCGGCAGGCAAGACTGCACTCGAGTAATCGCGCCGCCCGTTGGCGCACCGGCTACTTGGTCGATGCGATCGGGGTGGGCTTGCCGTCGTGGCCAAGGCTCTTCGAGATCCGCGCAGTCGTCTCCAGCAGGTCCTCGATCCATGCGTCCTGCATGCGTTCCGAGGGCGCGGAAAGCGACAATCCCGCGACGATCATTCCGGAGTCATCGCGGATCGCGGCCGCGATGCAGCGCACGCCGGGCTCGAGTTCCTCGTTGTCGCGGGCAAATCCCCGGGCCCGCACCTGGGCCAGTTCGCGCTCGAGGCGGACCGGGTCGGTTATGCTGTTTCGCGTATGTCCCGCCAGCCCCGTGCGGGTCGCGTACGAGCGCACCACGCGGGCGTCGTCGTAGGCCAGGAAGAGCTTGCCACTGGACGTCAGGTGCAGCACCGCGCGCCCACCTATGGCGCGAACTACTTGCATCCCCGATCGCTCGCTGTATGAGCGCTCTATGTATACGATCTCGTCGCCTTGACGCACCGAGAGGTTGACGGTTTGTCCGGTGCGTCGATGCAGTTCCCGCATCGGCTCGATCGCCGCCTCGCGCACGCTCAGGCGCGCCTTGACGAGATTGCCTAGCTCCAATAGCCGCATCCCCAGTCGATACGAGCCGGCCTGCTCGCCCCGATCGACGAAACGACCGATCACCATGTCGTTGAGAATGCGGTGCGCGGTCGAAGGATGCAGCGAGGTCGCCTGGGCGAGTTCCTTGAGGCTGACCGAGCCGGAGCGCTCGGCGAGCACGTCGAGCAGGCTCATCATCCGGTCGATGACCTGGATCGCGGTGCGCTCCTTGCTTGATGTTGCGACGGGTGGAGCTGATTTGGAGGAAGCGGTAGGCATGTTGCGTCGCCGTATATTTCACTTCGCCCCAGTGTATACCACAATGCGGAAAGATCTGATGACGCCTAGCGCGCCTCCGGCCCTTCCTTTTGCAGGTGCGCCAGGGCCTGGCGGCATTCTTGAATCAGCGCCGGCCCGCGATAAACCAGTCCGGTGTAGAGCTGCACGAGGCTAGCCCCCGCCTGGATCTTCTCGACCGCATCGCGCGCATCGACAATGCCGCCCACCGCGATTATGGGCAGCGCGCCCTGCAAATGCGCCGCAAGTTCCCGCACGACCTGCGTGGCGTGCGCGCGCAAGGGCCGCCCCGACAGGCCGCCGACCTCGCCGCAATGCGGCAGACCGGCAACGGCCTCGCGCGCGATGGTCGTATTCGTGGCGATCACCGCGTCGATGCCGCGCGCAACCAGCGTGTCGGCGATGCGCACAAGCTGCTCGCTCTCGAGGTCGGGGGCAATCTTCACCGCTAGCGGGACCCGGCGGCCATGCTGTTGCGCCAAGCGCTCGCGTTCGGTCTGCAGCGCGGCCAACAGCCGATCCAGCTCTTCGTCGCCTTGCAGGCTGCGCAGGTCCCTGGTATTCGGCGAGGAAATGTTGATCGTCACGTAGCCTGCGTGGGGATAGACCGCTTGCAGGCCAAGACGGTAGTCGTCCAGGGCCGCGGCGATCGGCGTGCTCGCATTCTTGCCAAGGTTCAATCCGAGCACGCCCGCGTAGCGCGCGCGCTGGACGTTGGCGACGAATTGCTCGACACCGCCGTTATTGAAACCCAGGCGATTGATCAGCGCCTGGGCCCGCGGCAGGCGGAACAGCCTTGGCTTGGGGTTGCCGGGCTGCGGCTGCGGGGTAACGGTACCCACTTCAATGAACCCGAAGCCCAGTGCCCCCAGGGCATCGATATATGCGCCGTTCTTGTCCAGGCCGGCGGCCAGGCCCACAGGGTTGGGAAAGTCCAGCCCCATGACCCGCACCGGATCACCGGTAAGCGCTGTCTGGCAAAGGCGCGTCGCGCCCGTATCGTGGGCGCGCTGCAATGCTTCCAAGGTTAGTTCATGGACGCGCTCGGCATCGAGCGCAAACAGCAGCGGTCGCGCCAGTTCGTACAGCGCGGCGCCGGGAAAGCCGGGCTTCACGCCGCGGCAGCGCCGCGCACCCAGCGCCCGTGGCGCAAGGTCTCGACCGGCTGGAACCTGGCCTTGTATGACATCTTGTTGCTCTCGCGAATCCAGTA
>OKRD01000165.1:0-55012 GCA_900290335.1 Burkholderiales bacterium
ATGGCCTTGTCGGTAGGCTTCAGAATCCCGGTTTCCCAATTGCGATCCTGCTACCCAAGCTACGGGGCTCCGACTTTTACCCCGGTGGGACTGTCTCCCACGGAACGCGCCAGCCTTCGCTGGACGCACGATGACCGCCTGGGGCGAAATCAGTTTGCGCGGTCGGTGTTTTGGTCTCGTTGCCATGCTGCACCTCGTTGAAGAAGTGCGTGCAATGTAGGCAACGGCCTGTGTCGCTGGCAAGAACAACTGATCTCACAAATACCCGCGCCTGGGCATTTGCGACATTTCGCGATCAGCGCTTTGGAAACAGAGCGCGGTGCAGCGACGCCTCGGACACCGCGATGTGCCGATATGCGAGAGCTTCTTTGGCGGTCTTCACTTGCCACTTCTGAGATTTTTTTGCCGCGACTTGGGCGAGCGCGACCCTCATCGGTCCAACGGCTTCCGCGAGCGCAGGCTGGTCATGCTCACCTCTACCGCGCCGCTCTCCGGATTCGGCGAACCGTGCAATGGTGGGTGCAGCGATGGTGAGGAATTGTGCTACCTCGGCTGAATGCCACGTCACGGCGTCGCCCGCAACGGACTCGTAGGCGTCGTGCAAGTCGTCACGCACGCGGTCGGGAATTTCCGGGCTGCGCAGCCTTTGCAGGGCATCGCGTGCAGCGCCAAGGGCCGCTGCGATGTCGCCGAGTGCTTTGCGCTGCTTGTCGGTCAGCGGCGTCCTGTATTCGGCCTTGACACGGTTTACCCATACGCCGGAGACAGCGGCGAACAACGCGGCACGTACAGGCTGCGATTCCCCGCCCAGGAAGCCATCGGGAATCTTCATGCTGCCCTCACGACGCGCAGTGCGGGCTTGCCTGCCTTGCGCGGCCGCTTCCCGGCGCAGTGGTCCGACCATGCCTGGGAGAGCGCCTTGCGCTGCTCGATGTATTGCGCGCGGTTGTAGGCGCGGCGAACCTGATCGGTTTCGCTGTGCGCGAGCGCGGCTTCGGTCACGTCGCGCGGCCAGTGCTGCTCGTTCGCCCACGTCGAGAATGCCGCTCTGAATCCGTGCGCCGTCACGCGCTGCTCGGCGTCGGGTCCCCACAATCCCATGCGCTTGAGCGTCGCCAGGAACGCCATGTTCGACAGCGGATGCCCTGCCCTGCCCGCGCTCGGGAACAGCAGGTTCTCGCCGTCGTAGGGCCTGGCCTCCTTGAGGATCGCCATCGCCCGATCCGACAGGTAGACCGTGTGCGGCTCGCGTGCCTTCATTCGCGCTGCCGGAATTGTCCACGTGCGCGCCTTCTCGTCGACCTCGCTCCACTTCGCGCCGATCACTTCCGCGGTTCTGCTCGCGGTCAGAATCAAGAACTCGAGCGCCAGGGCCGTCGTGTAGCTGATCCGTTCGAACTTGCGAAGGCGGGCGATGAACGCGGGGATCGCGGCGTAGTCCATCGCGGCGTGGTGTACTCGAACGCGCTTGCCGCGCAGCGCCTTGGCGATGGCAGCGGCTGGATTGCCCTCGCACTGCTCGCGCAGGATCGCGTCGGCGAATATCGCGTCGAGCCGTTCGCGGATTCGCGTTGCCGTCTCGGGAATCTGCGCCCGCAGCGGTTGCAGGACCGCGAGCAAGTCGGCGGGCCGGATGTCCGCGATGGGCTTCGCGCCAAGCCTGGGGAACACGTGCAGCTTGAGCGACGAGAGCCATTGCGCCCCGTGCTTGTGGGTCCAGTCGCGCAGGTGCGCCGCGTGGTAGTCGGTCGCAACCTTCTCCAGCGTGAGCGCGGATCGCTCGGCCTCGATGTGCGCGGCGAGCTCGGCTTGCTCCTGGGCCTGGGCACGCGCCTCCCATTCGAGCTTGGGGCTCTTGTTGTCCGCGATCTGACGACGGCACTCGGCGGCGAGTTCGCGCGCCTGCTTGAGCGTGCGGTCGGCCAGCGATCCAAGCGGCACGTACTGCGCCTTGCGATCCTTCTGATAGCGGAAGTACCAGCGGCGGCTGTCGCCTTCGACGCGCAGCGTCAGGCCGCCGCCATCGCCGTGCATCCCGTTGCCCAGGGACCGCACCTCGCGGTCGGTAAGCCGGTGCAGAGCGCCGCGCCTCGGTGCCCTCGACAGTTCGATTGTGCGTTTCATCGCATCCCCTTTTCCTGTAGCGGGCCTGTATCAACCTGCCCGACGTTGAGGGGATTGTAGCTTTTACCTACCTTGTGGTTCCGGATTGTGCTAACTAATTGACGCACAAGGGGAAATCTCCCGGCTTGGGCGAGCTACTTGGCGCTACGGGGAACTATCGGAATAGGGGGTCTGGCGGAGACGGACGGATTCGAACCGTCGATGCACGTTTTAGCGCGCATGCTCCCTTAGCAGGGGAGTGCCTTCGACCACTCGGCCACGTCTCCGGGAACTCGATTACGGATGGGTATCTCCGCGACGGCTACGCAAATCCCGCAAGCTGCATACCAAGCTTGTCAGTTTAGAGCCTGACAGAGACCTGGTCAACGCGCGGCGGGTCGTGATCGGGAGCTCGCATCTTGCCGAATAGCAGCGCGCGCTCAGTCGCTCGGTTGCTGCTCCAGGCCAAACGCCTTGTGCAGGGCGCGCACCGCCAATTCCATGTACTTGTCTTCGACGACGCACGAGATTTTGATTTCGCTCGTCGAAATCATCTGGATATTGATGCCTTCCTCGGAAAGCGTCCGGAACATGGTGCTGGCGATACCAACGTGCGAGCGCATGCCGATGCCTACCACGGAAACCTTGCAGATCTTGGCGTCGCCGATTACCGCATGCGCACCGATGTGGGCCTTGACCCTTTCATTGAGCACATCCAGGGCCTTGGCATATTCGCTCCGGTGCACGGTGAAGGAGAAGTCGGTCATGCCATCGACGCCGGTGTTCTGAATGATCATGTCGACATCGATATTCGCATCGGCAATCGGGCCCAGGATCTGGTAGGCAATACCCGGGCGATCGGGCACGCTCGAGAGAGTGATCTTGGCCTCGTCGCGAGTAAATGCGATTCCGGAGATGGCGGCCTGTTCCATGTGGGTGTCTTCCTCAAAAGTGATCAGCGTCCCGGATGCGGCCTCGACCTCGAGCGGCAGATCCGGATCTGTCAGGCTCGAGAGCACGCGCAAGCGCACACGGTACTTGCCGGCAAACTCGACCGAGCGGATCTGCAGCACTTTGGAGCCCAGACTCGCCATTTCGAGCATTTCCTCGAAGGTGACGGTGTGCAGCCGCCGCGCCTCCGGCACGATGCGCGGGTCGGTCGTGTAGACGCCGTCCACGTCGGTGTAGATCAGGCACTCGTCCGCCGCCAGCGCCGCCGCCAGCGCCACGGCCGAAGTATCCGAACCCCCGCGCCCGAGGGTCGTGATGTTTCCGATTTCATCCTCGCCCTGGAATCCGGCCACCACGATAACCTGACCCGAATCGAGGTCCGCGTGCAGCTTGGTCGCGTTGATCGCGACAATCCGCGCCTTGGTATAGGCACTGTCGGTGAGCACGCGCACCTGCCCGCCGGTGTAGCTCTTGGCCCTGACGCCGATCGCCTTCAGGGCCATCGCCAGCAGTCCTATCGTCACTTGCTCTCCGGTCGCAGCTACCACGTCAAGTTCGCGCGGATCGGGAGCCGGCTGAACCTGCTTGGCCAGATCGATCAAGCGGTTGGTCTCGCCGCTCATTGCCGACACGACCACAACAATCTTGTGGCCGGCACGACTCCACTTGGCAACCCGGCGGGCGACATTCTTGATCCGCTCTGCGCTGCCGACGGACGTGCCCCCGTACTTGTGAACGATGAGCGACATGGAAGATGGACGGTGCGTTCGAAGGGTCAAAGCGCTCGATTATAGAGTGCCGCGCACACGCTACTCGGGTAGGAAGGTAGTCTCGCCGTGCCATTCGATGCGAACGCGGTCGCCGCCGCGCTCCACGAGGCGCGCGTCCGGGCCTAGGCGCGCCACGAAAATCAGGCGATCATCGCGCCACAGCAGCGGCAGCGCACCACGTTCGAACTCCGGCACGCCGGCTTCCTGATACAGCTGCTTGAGCCGCTTCGACGGCCGCGTCGCATGCGGCTTGAAGCGCTCTCCCCCGGTCCGGGCGCGCACCTCCAGGGGAAGCTCGCGCAGCCAGGCGGCGTCAAAGCCCGCCTCATCGGCGGGCAAGAAGCGCAGTACGCCGCCCCAGGTACTGACCGCCAGTTCCTCTTCCCCGCGCCAGTGCAACTGTTCACGCGCGCGCGTTGCCACTCCGGGAACGCGCAGGCAGAGCAGTCCACGGTGGCGTCGCAGTTCGCGAGCACCAATGCGGATGAGCATGCGCCCATCGCCACGCCCGCCCAGCGCCTGCGTCATGGCGTCGCGCAAACGCGCGCGCGAGGGCGACTCCAGGCCGGCCTGAGCGAGCCAGGCGCGTAGCACCAGGATGCTTCGCGCCGGGGCCAGCGCCGCCAGGCGATCGATGCGCAGCATGCCGGCCGGCGCGTCGCGGGTGCAGAACTCCAGTCCCTCCTGCGCGAGTTCCTGCAGCACCTCGGCGGCCTCGCCCACGAGTTCGATCGACCGTGCCGCGGACCTGCGGAAACCGCTGCGGATCTTCGCCAGTTGCGGCAGTACCTGCGTTCGTATCGCGTTGCGCGCAAAGCGCACGTCGGAATTGCTCGGATCCTCGATCACCACGAGTCCATGCCGTACCAGATACGCCTCGATGTCACGGCGCGACACCTCGAGCAAGGGGCGCAGCACGCGCACGCCCGTTTGCGCGAGGCTGCGCCGCTCCGCTATGCCGGCCAGTCCGGCAAGCCCGGCTCCGCGCAACCATTGCAGCAGGAACGTCTCGATGCGGTCGTCGGCGTTGTGTGCGGTCAGAACCGCGCTCGCGCCGCATGCCCGCGCTGCCTGCGCCAGGGCCTCGTAACGCGCCTCGCGCGCCCCGGCCTCGAGCCCGCGTTCGCGCGCGACGCGCACGCGGCACACCACCAGCTCGACGTTGCGGGCGCGGCATTGCTGTTCGCAGTGGGCGACCCAGTCCTCGGCCTCGGGCAGCAGGCCGTGATGCACGTGCACCGCGCGCAGCACACCAAAACCGGCCACGCCGTGATCGCGCAAGCGACAGGCCAAGTCCAGCAGTACGCTCGAATCCGGACCGCCGCTGTAGGCGATGAGTAGCGCAGGTCCGCTCGCTGCCTTGCGGCGCCCTGCGGCGCTGCGCGCGCGCTCGGCGCGCGCAGCGCCGATCGATGCCACGTCGAAGTCGGTCGCGCCCGGCGGGACCTCGGCAACGGCACGTTGCAGGACCGACAGCAGGGCGCGGTCGGCGGGATCAGGCTTCGGCGGACGTTTCCTTGAACTTGCCATAGCCCATCAGGCGCGTATGGCGTGCCGCCAGCAGGTCCTTGGTTTTGACGCCCTGGAATTGGCGCAGGGCATCGGTGAGCGCACGCTTGAGCAGCGCGGCCATTTGCGGCGGATCGCGATGGGCTCCCCCCACCGGCTCGGCGACGATGCGGTCGACCAAACCAAGCGCCTTGAGGCGATTGGCCGTGAGCCCCAAGGCCTCGGCAGCATCGGCCGCGCGCTCGGAACTCTTCCACAGGATCGACGCGCACCCTTCGGGGGAGATCACCGAATACGTGGCGTACTGGAGCATCAGCACCATGTCGGCAACAGCAATGGCGAGAGCGCCGCCGGATCCGCCTTCGCCGATGATGGTGGCGATGATGGGCACCTGCAACTGCGACATCGCGTACAGATTGTGGCCGATGGCTTCCGACTGGCCGCGCTCTTCCGCGTCGATCCCCGGGTAGGCCCCCGGCGTATCGATGAAGGTAAACAGCGGTAGGCGGAATTTTTCGGCCAACTTCATCAGACGCAGGGCCTTGCGATAGCCCTCGGGCTTTGCCATGCCGAAATTGCGCAGCGCGCGCTCCTTGGTATCGCGACCTTTTTGCTGTCCGAGCACCATCACCGGCTGGCCGTTGAAGCGGGCCAGGCCGCCGACGATCGACAGGTCATCGGAAAAGGAACGGTCTCCATGCAACTCGTGAAAATCGGTGAAGATCTCGTTGATGTAGTCCTGCGTATAGGGCCGCTGCGCGTGGCGCGCCAGCTGCGAAACCTGCCAGGGCGTGAGCTTGGCGTAGATGTCCTTGAGCAAGGTCTGACTCTTGACCTGCAAGCGGGCGATCTCCTCGGAGATGTCCACGGCAGAGTCGTCTTGCACGAAGCGCAGCTCTTCGATCTTGGCTTCCAGATCGGCGATCGGTTGTTCGAAGTCCAGAAAGTTGGTCTTGGTGGTTGCCATAGGTGATTCCGTCCTCAATATTCCACCGGTACCGGATCGAGGCTGCGCCATAAGTACCAGGTCGCAACACTGCGATACGGCGTCCAGCGCGCACCCAATTGCGCCACTCTTTCGCGCCCCGCACCTCGCAGGAGGCCCGCAGTCGACTCCCCGCCAAAGTAATGACGGCTGATCGCCTTGAGCAATCCCAGATCGTCCAGCGGAAACACGTCCGGACGCTGCAGATTAAAGATCAAAAACATCTCGGCTGTCCAGCGCCCGATGCCACGGATGTCCGTCAGGCAGTCAATTACGGCATCGTCGGGCTGGCCGGCAAGCTGCTGCAAGTCGAGGCGGCCGTCGGCGAAATGGCATGCCAGATCGCGCAGATACTCGGCCTTGCGTCCCGATAGGCCACAGGCACGCAGCGTCGCGATGCGCCGGCGCAACAGCGCGGCGGGGGTCATCTGCGGGCAGCGCTCCACCAGTCGCGCCCAGACCGAATCGGCGGCCTTGACGGAAATCTGCTGGCCGACGATGGAGCGCGCCAGGGTCGAGAATCCATCGCCGCGCGAGACTAGGCGCACCCGCGGATGGCGCGCGATGATCGAGGCTAGGGTCGGGTCAGCGGCCCGCAGGCGCCGCTTAGCGGGTGCCCAGAACGCCGGCGCCGCGACGGCCGGCGCCCGGCCAGGAGATACCGCAGTTGCGCCCTTCAATTGCGCCGCCAGGTCGTGCCGCCCGGCCCGTCTTCGAGCAGGATCCCCTCGGCGGCTAGCAGCGCACGAATCCGGTCGGCTTCGTCAAAATTGCGCGCCTGCTTGGCGGCCGTGCGCTCGGCCACCAGTTGCTGCACGCGCTCGGCCCCGAGCGCGGCCGAATGCGCCGGCTCGCCCTGCAGGAACACTTCGGGATCTTGCTGGAGCAGCCCCAGCAGGCCGCCCAGTGCGCGCAACTGTTGCGCCGCCTGCGGCGACTTGCCGCGATTGACCTCGCCGGCAAGGTCGAACAGTTCGGCAACGGCTGCAGCGGTATTGAAGTCCTCGTCCATCGCCTGGGCGAACCTGCCGGCGTTGGCATCGCTCCAATCGACCGCGGCCGGTGCCAGGTCGAAGCCGCGCAGCGCGGTATACAGCCGGGTCAATCCGGCGCGCGCGTCGCCCAGCAGTTCCTCAGTAAAGGCAATCTGGCCGCGGTAGTGCGAGCGCACCAGGAAAAAGCGCAGCACCTCCGCCCGGTGGCGCTTGAGGGCGTCACGAATGGTCAGGAAGTTGCCCAGCGACTTGGACATCTTCTCCTCCCCGATGCGCAGCGCGCCGCAGTGCATCCAGATGTTGGCCAGCGGAACGCCGTAGGCACCCTCGCTTTGGGCGATTTCATTCTCATGGTGCGGAAAAACGAGGTCGGGGCCACCGCCGTGGATGTCGATGGTACGCCCCAAGGTCGCGACGGCCATCGCCGAGCACTCGATGTGCCACCCAGGCCGCCCTGGACCCCAGGCGGACGGCCACTGGGGTTCGTCGGGTTTGGCATGCTTCCACAGAACGAAGTCCAGCGGATCGCGCTTGGATTGGCGCACCTCGATGCGCTCCCCTGCCCGCAATTCATCGATCGATTTGCCCGACAGCTTGCCGTACCGGGGGAACTTGCGCACTGCAAAATCGACGTCGCCATCCTCGGCCCGGTACGCGAGGCCCCGGCGCTCGAGCACGCCAATCAGATCGAGCATCTGCGCGATGTACCGGGTGGCGCGCGGCTCGATATCCGGGCGCTGGATTCCCAGCGCGTCCAGATCGTCATGCATGGCCTGGATGTTGCGCTCGGTCACCGCGACAATCGACTCCTTGTTCTCCAGGGCGCGGCGGATAATTTTGTCATCGACGTCGGTGATGTTGCGCACATAGGTAACACGCAATCCGCGTGTGCGCAACCAGCGTTGCACGACATCAAAGGCCAGCATCAGGCGGGCGTGCCCCAGGTGGCACAGGTCGTAGGTCGTCATGCCGCAGACGTACATGCGTACGTGACCTGGTTCCAGCGGAACCAGGTCCTGCAACTGCCGAGTCAAGGTGTTGTAGAGGCGAACCGTCATACCGTGTCGGCCCGCTCGAGCCCGTCGCGCGCCGGTGCAAATCCAGTCCACGAAGCCGGACGGCGTGCATTGTTAGAATGGCAAGTTGAGTATATCAGCGCCCACATTCCATCTTGCTCCCCTTGCCTTCGACGCCGCGCTTGATTCGCATCCTTGCCGTCATCGTGATGCTGGCGCGCATGCCGGTGTTTGCGGCCGAACCGGCCACGTCAGCCGCGCCGGCCGCCGACGCCGCAACTGCCCCGGTGCCGTCCACGCAAACCGGCACGGCGGCGACTTCGTCCAACCCGGCGCCGGCCACGGCCGCACCCGACGCCCAGACGCCCGAGCCCAGTACCGCGGTAAAGATTTCGATCGCCTTACGCAAGGGCGACAAGACCGGCGCCCTGAAGATTGCCGACGAGTTTCTCGCCACGCACCCGCGCGATGCCCAGGTCCGATTCCTGCGCGCCGTGGTGCTCGGGGACCTGAACCGGCAGGACGACGCAGCAACGGCCTTGGAGTCGCTTACCGAGGACTTTCCGGAATTGGCCGAGCCGTACAACAATCTGGCGGTCATCCGGGCCAACCAAGGCCAGTTTGCCCTCGCGGAACGCTACCTGCAACTAGCGCTCGCGGCCGAGCCCAACTACATCACCGCGCAAGAGAACCTCGGCGACCTGTACATTGCCATGGCCGCCGCGTCGTATGAGAAGGCGGCACGCCTGGCGCCCGAGAACGGCGCGCTCAAGACCAAGCTAAGCCTCACGCGCGAACTCGGCAACAAGCTGCGCGCGGCGCGATAGCCCTGCGGATTGCCATTAACCTGAACGAAGGAACCCTCCTATGCACGAAATTCGCCGTCTCACCTGCCTGGCCGTGTTGGCCGTGTCGGCCCTCGGTTTCTCGGAGGCGCCGTGCGCCCAGACTCCTGCCGCGGCGCCGGTAATTGTCACGCTCGAGACCACCGCCGGCACAATCGTGCTCGAACTCGACGCGCAGCATGCCCCCCGGAGCGTTGCCAATTTCGTGCAGTATGTAAAGGATGGCTACTATCCGGGAACGATCTTTCATCGGGTCATGGCCGGATTCATGATCCAAGGCGGCGGCTTCACCGAGGACCACCAGCAGAAGCCTACGCGGGTGCCGATCGCCATCGAAAGCAACAATGGCCTGAAGAACGTCCGCGGGTCCCTAGCCATGGCGCGGACTAGCAACCCAGACTCGGCAACGGCGCAGTTCTTCATCAATGTCGCCGATAACCCGTTCCTGGACTATCCGGGCCGCGACGGCAACGGTTACACGGTTTTCGGGCACGTAGTAGAGGGCATGGACACGGTCGACAAGATCGGGGCGGCGGCGACTGCCAACAAGGGGGGTGCCTTTGCCAACCTTCCGGTCACGCCGATCGTCATTACGAAAGCGCGCTTGGGGAAGTGACGTAAGGGATGCAGCGTTCAGCAATCCCGTTGAACGCCGGAGCCATTCCAGGAACATCCGGGAGAAAGCGAAGATGGTACGACTGCACACCAACCACGGCGTGATCGGCATTGAACTTGACGCCGAACGGGCGCCCAAGACCGTCGAGAACTTCCTGAAATATGTGCGCTTGGGGCACTATGACAATACCTTGTTTCACCGGGTCATCAACGGTTTCATGATCCAGGGAGGCGGGTTCGAAGCGGGCATGCGCCAAAAGCCGACCGCCGCATCCGTCGAGAACGAAGCCACCAATGGCTTGCGCAACACCAAGTACACGGTTGCCATGGCTCGCACCTCCGATCCGCATTCGGCCACGTCGCAGTTCTTCATCAATGTTGCCGACAACGACTTTCTCAATCACAGCGCCCCGTCCGGCCAGGGATGGGGCTACTGCGTCTTCGGCAAGGTGGTCGAGGGCATCGATGTCGTCGACAAGATCAAGTCGGTGCGTACTTCGCGCAGCGGTGGTCATCAGGACGTTCCCGAGGAGGACGTCCTGATCGAGCGCGCCGAAGCCGACGCCTGACCCGATGGCCAACTCCGCCGCGCCGGGCCCGGTCCCAGCGCGCACCGCGACCATCGATCGGCTGGCGCTGCGTGAGCCGATCTTCGTTTCCGACCTGCATCTGTGCGCGCAGCGGCCGCGGACATTGCAGCGTTTTCTTGCGCTGCTCGGGGAGATCGGCGGCAACGCCGCCGAGCTGGTCATACTCGGCGACCTGTTCGAATACTGGGCCGGCGATGACACGCTGGCGAGCGAGGGCGGGCAGGCGCCGGGCGGCGAGGACCCCGGAGCCGACGACAGGGTCGGCGTGGAGGTTGCGCAGGCCCTGCGCCGGATCGCCTCGCGCAACACCAACGTGTATCTCATGCACGGCAATCGCGACGTGCTGCTGGGAGCGCAATTTGTGCAAGACGCCGGGGCGCAACTGCTGGCCGATCCGGCAATCGCATCGATTGGCACCCAGGCGGCACCGGCACGCGCCGGGCTAGCAACGCTGCTGGCGCACGGCGATGCGTACTGCACCTTGGACTTGCCGTATCAGGCGTTTCGCCGCCAGGCGCGTGATGCGCAGTTCCAGGCCGCGTTTCTCGCCCGGCCCCTGGCGGAGCGCCGCCAACTGATCGGCCAGGCGCGCGCGCTCAGCGAAACGAGTAAGCGGCAGCTGGCGATGCAGATCATGGATGTAACGCCCGAGGCCATCGCCCAGGCCATGCGCAGCGCGGGCGTGCGGCACATGATCCACGGTCACACGCACCGGCCGGCGCGGCACGATTTTTTGCTGGACGGTGCCCCGGCCACCCGGTGGGTTCTGCCCGACTGGGACCTGGACGCGACGCCGCCCAGAGGCGGCGGCTTGCGCTGGAGCGCCGGGGAGCTGCGCACGCTTTCCCTCTAATCGGGCGCGGGCCCGGCCGACGGACCGGCGGCGGGAACACCGCCGGCGAGCGACTTACCTCCGGCGCGCAGACGCCGCGGAAGGATCATGGCGCTGGCGATGCCCCGCAGTATGTCGACCTCCGTCGCGGTCGGCCGGGCACGAAGCAGCAGGCGCCGCAGGCGCGCCAGCAGATGTTTGGGTTGCGCCGGGTCCAGGTATCCGATTGCCGCCAGGGCCTGCGCCAGGTGTTCGAACATCGCCTCAGTCTGCTCAACGCTCGCCGCCGCCTCTTGCGGCCGCGGTTGCGCGTGGGAATGGTCACGGCGCGGCGGCAGAGGGCTGCCGAGCTTCGTACCGGCCAGCAACCCGCGCCGGCTCTCGTAGGCAACGACTTGCACCGCCTGCGCCAGGTTGAGCGAGCCCCGGACCGGGTCTGCCGGAATGCTGCAACAAAGGTGGCAGCGTTGCACATCGACGTTGCAGAGGCCGGTGCGCTCCGGGCCGAACACGAACGCGACCTGCGCGTCCTGCTCGCGGATCGCCCGGGCAGCGTGCCGTGCGGCGCTGCGGATCTCGAGCGGTTCGGGGCCGAATTCCCGCGCATAACCCGTGGTTGCTAGCGCCAGCTGCACACCCTGCAGCGCGTCGGCCAGGGAATCGAAAACGGCGGTCTGCGCCAGCACATCGGTGGCGCTCGCGGCGAGCGCCACTGCCTCGGGCGCGGCGCGAAAATGCGGATCGCGCGGCGCCACGACATGCAAGCGCGCAAAACCCATGCTGCGAATCGCACGGGCGCAGGAGCCGATGTTTCCGGCGTGGCTGGGCGCAACTAAAATGAAACGCACTTGCGCCAAACGCGCCGAACCGTCCGCACCTATAGAATCGCGGTTTGGCACGGGCCCCAGTGCCTCATTTGCCGGTTTGGCCTCCTTACGCGTCGTAACGCCTCCCCTCATGCATCCATTGCTGAACACCGCGGTAAAAGCCGCACGAAAAGCCGGCGCGATTATCAATCGCGCCAGCCTCGACCTGGACCTGCTGCGCGTGACGTCCAAGGGGCATGCGGACTTTGTCACGGAGGTCGACCGCGCCGCCGAGCACGCGATCATCGAGACGCTGTCGCAGGCCTACCCTGACCATTGCTTTCTCGCGGAGGAGTCCGGCGTCCGGCGTCCGGAAGGCGCAAGCGACTTCACCTGGATCATCGATCCGCTCGACGGAACCACCAATTTTATCCATGGCTTTCCGCAGTATGCCGTCTCGATCGCCTGCCAGCACGGCGGCCAGATCACGCAGGCGGTCATCTACGATCCGACCCGCAACGATCTTTTCACCGCGACGCGCGGACGGGGGGCCTTTCTCAACGACCGGCGCCTGCGCGTTTCCAAGCGCACCCTGCTCAAGGACAGCCTAATCGGCACCGGGTTCCCGTTTCGCAACCTGGAGAGGATCGACCACTACCTGCAGGTGTTCAAGCGCGTGACCGCCCATACCTGCGGCATTCGCCGCCCCGGAGCCGCTGCCCTGGATCTGGCCTACGTCGCCGCCGGCCGCCTGGACGGATTCTGGGAGTACGGCCTTGCCCCCTGGGACATGGCTGCCGGCAGTTTGCTCGTGATCGAGGCCGGTGGCCTGGTCGCCGACGACGAAGGAAATGCCGCGTACCTCGAGAGCGGCAACGTCGTTTGCGGTGCACCCAAGATCTTTCCCCAACTGCTGCGCCTGGTGCGCGGGCTCGACCCGTCGCCGGACTCGGCCGACTCGCCGTGAGCCAAACCTCCTTGCGCCGGCGCATCCTGCAACCGCGCATTCTGTACGCGGCCGTTGCCGTCGCCTGTGCTGCCCTGGTCGGGTTCGGCATGTACCTGCAGGAGGTCGAGCACTTGGAACCATGCCCGCTGTGCATCTTGCAACGCTATGCCTTCGTCGCGGTGGGGTTGCTGGCGCTGTCGGCGGCGTTGCTGCCCCGCGCACTGGGCCGTTTCGCGGCCTGGTTCGGCATCGTCGCCGCGCTCTCGGGTGCCGGCGTAGGCGCCTGGCACGTATGGTTGCAGCTGCACCCGCCCGCGGTCTCGGCCTGCGGGCCAAGTCTGGAGTACCTTGTCAGCAATCTGCCCCTAGGCCGCGCGTTGCCGCGAATCTTCCAGGGTTACGGCGACTGCACCGCAATCGACTGGAGCTTCCTGGGACTCACGATCCCGGGGTGGTCGCTGCTATGCCTGTCGACCCTAGCAGTGTTCCTGGGCCTGGCACAGCGGCGGGCCTAGCCAGCACCGCCGTCACGTCACGCCGGACTTGCCGCCGGTTCGCTCGTTGCGCGGCCAGAATATGCCGTCCAGCAGCGTCGCGTGAAGTCGTAGAGTTTGCAGCGGCGCGCCGTGTCGAAGTACCAGCGCCAGGAAAAACGCTGGATGACGATGCGTTGCGGCAGCAGGTCCTCGAGCATCTTTTGGGCATTCTTGAGCCGATACAGCGGGATGCTCATGTCCAGGTGATGCGCCGTGTGCTCCATGATGTGGTGCAGGACCGCACCAAAGCGCAGCGGGAAGGTCAGATGCACCGTGGTCGAGATGAACGGCTGCGCGCGCGCCCAGCCCGCCCGGTCGTCGTACCACGAGACCTTGACGTGCGTGTGGTGCACGTACACCACGAAGCCGATCATGGAACACCAGAACAGAAATGGCACCACCAGTCCGCAGACCAGGACCGGCAGCAGCGCCTGACCGGCGGCGGCCGCGGCGGCAACCAGGGAGCCAATCCACACTAAGCCGAAGGCCGACACCAGCAGGCAGTCCCACAGAAAAATCGAGCGGCGCGTACCCATGTACGCCTTGCTGGGAAAGAACATCCGCAGCCACCAAATCTCGACCATGTAATACAAGCCCGGCGCCCAGCCGCTGCGATAGATCCGATCGAGCAGCTGGCGCCACGGCGAAAGGGCGTTGAACTCGTCGCGGGTCAGCGGCGCCCACACGAAGTCAAATCCCTTGAGATTGGTATATCCGTGGTGCACCACGTTATGGCCCACGTCCCACAGGCTGTAGGGCGTGATGGAGGGCAGAAAAGCGATGCGACCGAGCACCCGGTTCAAGCCACGGTGCGGGGTCAGGCTCTGGTGGCAGGCGTCATGCCCGATGATGAACAGGCGGCCGATCATGAATCCGGCCGCTACGCCGAAGACCATCTTGCCCAGCCAGCCATCGACGAGCACGGTCGCGGCAAGGGCGCCGATCAACAGGGCGTAATCGAAGATCAGCAGCACGATGGCATAGGCCGTCGTTCGCTGCGACAAGGGAATGAGCCAGCGGCGCATTTCTTTGCGATGCGGTAGCGGCGCCGTGACCGGAACCGGGGCGGGGAGATCAGCAAGAGCTTTGTTCGAGTCAGGAGTCATAGGTTCCGGTCCAGGAAAGCGGCCAGCGAAGGGAGATCGTCATCGGACCCGGCCAAGCATCGGCCGGAAACATCTCCCTCCCCAATGGAAGACAGAAAAATCCAACATAAAAGTGTATTCCGCAATTGCAAAAAGAATTTGACACAACGCAATGAATCACAATGGCGCCCAAGGACTCGAAAAGCGAACCCGCTGCAAACAGGTGGGCACCCGTGCGCCAACCGGCGATCTTACGACCACTCGGGTAGGATTCCTTCTGGAGAAACCACTGCTGGCGGGAATCGCACACGCCGCCACATCAGCGTCGGCACCGGCACTGCGGCGGGGAAATACGCCCTGCAAGCCGTGATTAGTCTCATATCGTAAAGCTTTTTTGCCGAAATAGCCACAAAAACCACAAATTTGGATTGACGTGTCATCGCAGCGCATTTCTCCGTCGTCGGGCGGATCCGGCGATCCGGATTTCGGCGCCCACACGCCTGTCATGCAGCAATACCTGCGCATCAAGTCCCAGCACCCCGGCATCCTCGTTTTCTACCGCATGGGGGATTTCTACGAACTGTTCTACGAGGATGCGGAGAAGGCGGCACGCCTGCTGAACCTGACCCTGACCGCACGCGGCGCGTCGGCCGGCGCACCGGTGCGCATGGCCGGAGTGCCCGCGGTGAGCGTCGATCAATACCTCGCGCGACTGGTGCGCCTGGGCGAATCGGTTGCCATCTGCGAGCAAGTGGGGGACCCGGCGCTCTCGCGCGGCCCGGTGGAGCGGCGCGTGGTGCGCATTGTTACTCCTGGCACGCTCACCGACCAAAGCCTGCTCTCCGCCAAGGCGGACGCCGTGCTCGCCGCCGTCTGCTATGCCGGGCCAGCGCAAGACGCCGTCGCAATCGCCTGGCTGGTCCTGGCCAGCGGCGACCTGCGCCTGACGCAAACATCCGCGGGGGAACTGGCCTCGGAGTTCGCTCGCATCGGTCCCGCGGAAATCGTGATCGCGGAGAGCGAGCGCAATCGCCTGCGCACGACCGTTCCCGTGCACCCGACGCCGGACTGGCACTTTGACGCGCAACGCGGTCGGCAGCTGCTGTGCGAGGCGCTCGCCGTGTCGAGCTTGCGTGCCTTCGGCCTGGACGATCGCCCGCTGGCCCTGCGCGCCTGCGCCGGCCTGCTCGAGTATGCGCAGCAGACCCAGGGGCAGCGCCTGGCGCACGTGACCAAGCTGCGCGTGGAGGAGAAGTCCGATTTTGTCGGGCTCGATCCCATCAGCCGGCGCAACCTGGAGCTGACCGAGGCCATGCGCGAGGCCGACGGACCGACCCTGCTGTCGGTCCTGGACCACTGTGCCACCGGCATGGGCAGCCGCCGCCTGCGCCACACGCTGCACCATCCCATGCGTACGCCCGACGCCGTGCGCACGCGCCACGACATCATCGAGTCCCTGCTGCAGGCGGACCTGGCCGCGCGCATGCTGGCGGCATTGGCTCCGGTACCCGATCTGGACCGCATTGCCAGCCGCATCGCGCTGCGCTCGGCGCGACCGCGCGAACTGGCCGCGCTGCGGGACTGTGCCCCGGCATTGGCGCAAGCCGCCCACCTCGGTGGCGAGCTGGCCGCGCAAAGTGCGCGCGAACTCGCCTCAGCGCTCGTACCCTCGGTCGCGCTGGTTCAGCGCCTGACGTCGGCGCTGCTGGCCGAGCCGGCCTATAGCGCGCGCGACGGCGACGTGATCCGGTCGGGCTTTGACACCGAGCTCGATGAGCTGCGCAGCCTGCGCGATAACGCGGGCCAATTTCTCGTCGAGCTCGAGGCGCGCGAACGTGCCCGCACCGGCATCGCCAATCTGCGCGTCGAGTACAACCGGGTGCACGGTTTTTACATCGAGGTGAGCAACGGCCAGAGCGAAAAGGTGCCGCAGGACTACCGGCGCCGGCAAACGCTCAAAAACGCCGAGCGCTACATCACGCCCGAACTCAAGGCCTTCGAGGATCGCGCCCTCTCGGCGCAGGAGCGCGCCCGCAGCCGCGAGAAGGAATTGTTCGATGCGCTGCTGCACGGGCTGCACGACGAGGTGCAGGAGCTGTTACGCAACGCCGAGGCGATTGCCACCGTGGACATGTTGGCGGCCATGGCCTCGCACGCCCGTGCGGCCCACTGGGTGCGGCCGCAGATCGTCGACGAACCCGGACTTGCCATCGAGGGCGCGCGCCACGCCGTGGTCGAGCGCGCGCTCGACGATTACATGCCCAACGACTGCCATCTTGGCCCGCAGCGACGCATGTTGATCATCACCGGCCCCAACATGGGCGGCAAGTCGACGTACATGCGCTCCATCGCGCTCATCGTCCTGCTCGCCTATTGCGGCAGCTACGTGCCGGCCGACCGGGCGCGAATCGGACCCGTCGACCGCATCCTCACGCGCATCGGAGCCGCCGACGATCTTGCCCGGGGCGCGTCGACCTTTCTTGTGGAGATGACCGAGGCAGCCGCGATCCTCAACAGTGCGGGCCCCGAAAGCCTGGTATTGATGGATGAAATCGGTCGAGGCACCTCCACCTTCGATGGCATGGCGCTGGCGGCGGCCATCGTCCGCGCCCTGGTCGAAGAAAACGCGTGCATGACCCTGTTTGCCACGCACTACTTCGAGATCACGGCGCTGGCAACGCAACTGGCGGCGGTGGCCAATGTGCACGTCGCCGCCACGCAGACCGGCGACAAGCTCGTGTTCCTGCACCAGGTACGCGAGGGTCCGGCCAACCAGAGTCACGGCCTGGCAGTGGCTGCGCTGGCCGGAGTACCGCGCACCGTGATCGCGCACGCCCGGGAACTGTTGGCCCAGCTCGAGCGTGGCCACAGCGTCGGCGGCGCGCAGCTCGATCTGTTCGCGCCGCGCGGGGCGGCGGCGCTTGCCGCCGCCCCTGTCCCGGCGCAACCTCGCCTGCAGCGACCAGCCCCGCCGGACCGGCTGCGCGAGCGCCTGCGGCACATCGAGCCCGACCAGCTCACACCCAGGGCCGCGCTCGAGCTGCTCTACGAGTTGCATTCGCTGGCCGCGCCGGTCGGACCGGAGCCGCATTGAGCGCCGCGCCGGCGGCCTTGCGACGCCTTGGCCCCTTGCGGGTGGCGGACTTTCTCGCACGCTACTGGCAGCGGGAGGCGATCTGTCTGCGCCAGGCGATCGCCGGGTTTGCCTGTCCAGTCTCGCGCGCGCAGCTCATAGAAATGGTGCGCGATCCCGATGTCGAATCGCGGCTGGTCAGCGCATTCTCGGGCCGCTGGCGCGTGCAGCACGGCCCATTTGCGGCCTCGGCGTTGCCCTCCTTGCGCCGCAGCCGTTGGACCTTGCTGGTGCAGGGGGTTGATCTGCATGATCCATCGGTGGCGGCCCTGGCCGCGCGGTTTCGCTTTCTCCCCGCGGCACGATTTGACGACGTGATGGTCAGTTACGCAACCGACGGTGGCGGGGTTGGACCCCACGTCGACCAATACGATGTCTTCCTGCTCCAGGCCCAGGGCCGGCGGCGCTGGCGCATCGCCACCGAGTTCGACCCGCAGCTGGTCGAGGGCATGCCCTTGCGCGTGCTCGCCAACTTTGGCCCCCAGCGCGAGTGGATACTCGAGCCCGGCGATCTTCTGTACTTGCCTGCGGGCGTGGCGCACGAGGGCGTGGCGCTCGGCGCGAGCATCACGATCTCGATCGGCTTCCGGCTGCCGGCTTGGCAGGAGATCCTCGACGCATGGTCCGAGCGCCAGTCGCGCGTGGCACCGCGCTCCACTCGCCTGGTCGACAGCACCCGGCGCCCAACGAGCTCCCCGGCGCGATTGCCCGCCGCGATGGTCGAGTCCGCAACCCGTGAACTGCGGCGAAGCGCGCCCTCGCGCATCGATGTGCGACGCACCTTGCTCGAGCATCTGAGTCCGCTTCACGCCACGGCGGTCCAGCGGCGGCCTGCCGCGCTTCGGCGCAACGGCGCGCCGACGCGGCATTGTCCTGGACCTTCGCACCCGCATGCTCTATGCGGGCGCAGACCTTGCCATCAACGGCGAGCTGCAGCATTACCCGGCAGCGGCCGGCAGCACGCTGCGCCGCCTGGCCAACGAGCGAAACCTTTCGGCGGCAACGCTACGCGCAACGGGCGCCAAGCACGCGCCCGCACTGCTGTCGCTCTTGCATGATTGGTACCGCTTTGGCTGGATACAACTTGGCGTCTAATAGGGATATTTGCTCTGGGAAGGCCGAATTGTTGCATTGCGCAAGCTATAATCCCCGCCCGGGGAGTTTGAGGTCATCGCTTGGCGATGACCGTTACCGGTGTTGTTATCGGCGGTCGACTCGCCAAGAGTTTCTGTCTGCCTTTTTTTTTCATTTGGAAGGGAACATATCGTGAAGAAATTGCTGCTCGCCGCTTCTCTGTCGGTGGCCGCCTTGGCCGCATGCGAAAAACCCGCGCCCCCGCCGCCACCCCCGCCGCCGCCGGCGGCCGCTCCTGCTCCGGCACCCGATGCTGGCACTGCCGCCCCGATGGCTCCGGCGGAGATGAAGAAAGAGGATAAGAAGTAACTCGCGCCGTCTTGCGAGCAAGAAGGGCCGGCATATGCCGGCCCTTCTTTTTGATCGCGGCCTCAAACCTGCGCCGGCAAGCCTGCTGCGCGCTCGCAATCAGCGCAGCTGCTCCATGAGCTGGTCCAGGATGCGCTTGGCGGTAGGACCGTTGTCGGGCTTGCCGTCGTGGTCCTGGACCTCGACCGCGGTGATCGGTCCGTTGGCGCTGACGACGATGCGAAACTGCTGCTCGGGAACCTTGGCGTCGGCATTAAACAGCCGATCCCACCAGCTGCGCTTCTCCTTTTCGCTCGCCTCGTAGTCCGGATCCAGGTAGCGCACCGAATACATGCTCTTGTCGCGATTGCGGTCCTCGATGGTGAAGCCCCCGCGATCGAGCGCGACCCCGACCTGCCGCCAGGTGTGATCCTGCGTGTCTTCGACCTGCAGCGTAACGAAGCCGCCGACCGTCACCTTGTGCACTCGGGATGCGGGCACCGGCGCCGCTGCGGCGGACGTCGACGACAGCAGGCCGTTTGCACCGCCGCTCGCCGCGAGCGTCGCCGCACTGGCCGGGGACCCGGTCGCCACCTGCAGCGGTTGCGCGGTAGCAAAGCGCAGCGCGACGCGATCAAGCATCTCGTACTCCAACTCCGGATTCGAAGGCGCCGCCTGCCATTTTGAGGTCTCCTTGTACACGCCCTGCAATATCTCTACCATGCCGCGCTGGGTGATCGTGATTTCGGCCGTGTTCTTCGCCGTGCGCTCGATGCGCGCCCGGTACTTGTTGCGCTCCCCATTGGAATCGAAGGCACCGAAGACGCGGTGCAGCGCGTTGCGCACGGCATCCTCGTCGACCATGGGACGATTTTCCGACCAGTCGGTCTCCAAGATCCCCAGCTGCGGCTCGTCGGTCGCGATCTTGAACCCCATGTTCGTCCACAGTTCCTTGACGGTCGCGTACGCCAGCTCCGGCGACCCGTCGACCGCGAGCCAGCGCTGATCGCCGTCGCGCATGATTCGCGCGCCGGTGACCGCTGGGGCAACCACCTGGCCGACCGACGCAACTGCTGCCGACGAGGCCGTCTCCGGCGCCGCGGTCGAGGAGGCGCCGGCGGGCGCCGCACCAGCGCCCGCATCGGCCGGTTTGGCAGTGTTCGCATTGGCCGGCTTGGCCGCGCTGGCGGTGGACGGCAGGCTGTAGCGATCGTCCTTGGGCAGCTGCGACAAATCCGGCGGCACCTCCAGGGGCTCCTGGCGCGGTTTGGCCTTGCGGTAGTCGTACGTCTCATCGTCCTGCGAGCCGAAATGCAGCCACGAGCAGCCCGCCAGGCTTGCCGCCGCGCCGAGCACAATCGCGACCATCGTGGCCGCCAGCCTGCCGCGCCGCGCAAACTTCAAGGTTCCCCGCACCGTGCAACTCCCCAAGGACGTACCTGTCACTCGATACCCGAATCGCGCAACGCGCTGATAACCGTGTCCTGGGCCGCGACCGAGAGCGGCACCAGCGGCAGGCGGATCCCGGTACCGATGCGGCGCATCTTGGCCAGCGCCCACTTGACGGGGATAGGATTGGGTTCGACAAAAAGGCGCAGGTGCAGCGGCATCAGGCGCTCGTTGATGGCGCGGGCCTGCACCACATCACCGGCAAGGGCAGCGGCACACATCTGGCTCATGCTGCGGGGGGCAACGTTGGCGGTAACCGAGATGACTCCCTGCCCCCCCAGCAGCAGGAACGCCAACGCGCTGTCGTCGTTGCCACTGTACTGGGCGAAACCGCCAGGACCACGTCGGCGCATTTCCACGACCCGGGAGAGGTCGCCACTGGCGTCCTTGATGCCCACGATGCCGGGCACTTGCGTCAAGCGCAGCGCGGTTTCGACCGACAGATCGGCAACCGTGCGCGAGGGCACGTTGTACAGGATCAGGGGCAGATCGACCGCCTCGGCAACCGCGCGGAAGTGGCGGTACATGCCTTCTTGCGTCGGTCGGTTGTAGTACGGAACGACCTGCAGGCTGCCGTCGGCGCCGACCCGCTTGGCGTGCGTCGTCAGCTCGATGGCTTCGCTCGTCGAGTTGGCGCCGGCGCCGGCGATTACCTTCACGCGACCGCGCGCCGCTTCGACAGCGACGCGGATGAGCTCCACGTGCTCGGCCGGATCGACGGTGGCCGACTCACCGGTCGTTCCGACGGCGACAATGGCGCTGGTGCCTTCGACAATCTGCCAGTCGATCAGACGCCGGTATGCGTCCATATCGAGCGATCCGTCCTCGCGCATCGGTGTGACGATCGCGACCAGGCTGCCGGTGATCATGATGTGGCCGTTCTACCTATCCGTGGCGATGGGCAGCGGCCCCCGGGGCGCGCTACCGTGGCGCTTCGGTGCCTGGGGCACCAAGGCGAAACTCGACATTTTACACGGCACCGCAGGCCGCCTCGGATGCCGCAGGCGCCGGCGCCGGGCCACAAACGCTCGCGCGCATGGCGCGGCGCACCGGCCGCGCGCGCCGCCCCAACCGGCATCAGGTATAGCCCAGTCCCATGGCTTCGCGCACGTCGCGCATCGTTTCCTGCGCGACCGCGCGTGCCCGATCGCATCCGTCGGCCACGATCGAGCGCACCAGCGATGGGTCGTCCAGATACGGCTGGGCGCGCAGCCGCCAGGGCTCCTGCTCGGCAAGCATCGCGTCGATGACCGGTTGCTTGCATTCGAGGCAACCGATTCCTGCCGAGCGACAGCCCTTTTGCACCCAGGCCTGGGTCGCGTCGCTCGAGTACACCCGATGCAGCTGCCAGACCGGACAGCGATCCGGATCACCGGGATCGGAGCGGCGCACGCGCGCCGGGTCGGTCATCATCTTGCGCACCTTTTCGGTCAGCGCCTTGGGCTCCTCGCGCATCGAAATATCGTTGCCGTAGCTCTTGGACATCTTCTGGCCGTCCAGGCCGGGCAGGCGCGGCGAGCTCGTGAGTATGGCCTCGGGCTCGACGAGGATAAGCCGGCGAGCGCCCTCCAGGTAGCCGAACAGGCGTTCGCGATCACCGTGCGAGACGCTCTGCGATTGGGCCAGCAGCGCGCGGCCCTGGTCCAACGCCGCCTCGTCCCCGTGCTCCTGGTAGCGGGCACGCAGCTCCAGATAGAGCTTGCTGCGGCGGGCGCCGAGCTTCTTGACCGCGGCCAGTGACTTGTCCTCGAAGCCCGGCTCCCGGCCGAAGAGGTGGTTGAAGCGGCGCGCCAATTCGCGCGTCATCTCGATGTGCGGCACCTGGTCCTCGCCGACCGGGACGAGGTTGGCGCGGTAGATCAGGATGTCGGCGGCCTGCATGAGGGGGTAGCCGAGAAAGCCGTAGGTCGAAAGATCGCGATCGCGCAGCCGCTCCATCTGGTCCTTGTAGGTCGGCACCCGCTCGAGCCAGCCCAGCGGCGTGGACATTGCCAGCAGCAAGAACAGCTCGGCGTGCTCGGGAACCCGCGACTGGATGAAAACCGTAGCCTTGGTCGGATCAATGCCCGCCGCAAACCAGTCGATGAGCATGTCCCAGACGCTGCTCTCGAGCACCTCCGGCGTGTCGTAGTGCGTCGTGAGCGCGTGCCAATCGGCGGCAAAGAAGAAGCACGGGTGCTCGTCTTGCATGCGCACCCAGTTCTTGAGCGCGCCGTGGAAGTGACCGATGTGCATCGCGCCGGTTGGGCGCATGCCAGACAAAACGCGATCGGCAAACATGGTCGTACCGGCCGGCGCTGCGCGCTGACCGCATAGCTCCCGCGCATAGATGGGAAGGCCCCAGTCTAGCAGCGCCGCCGGTACGGCCGCTTTAGGCCAAGCCGAGCGGCTCCAGGGGACCGCGCCCCACCCGCATCACCTTCGGGACCCCCGAGCTCAGGTCGATGATGGTGGTCGGTTCGACGCCGCAGCTGCCTGCGTCGAGCACCACGTCGAGCTCGTCATCGAGCCGGGCACGGATCTCCTCCACATCGTTGAGGGGCAGCGCATCGCCGGGCAACTGCAGGCTGGTGCCGATCAGGGGCTGACCGAGTTCATGGAGCAGCTGCAGCGCCACCGGATGATCGGGTACGCGTATCCCTATGGTCTTGCGCGAAGGATGCGAGAGCCGCCGCGGCACCTCGCGCGTTGCCTCAAGAATGAAGGTGTACGGGCCCGGCGTCGCTTGCCGCAGCAGCCGGTACGAGGCGTTGTCGACCCGCGCGTAGGCGGCAATTTCCGACAGGTCGCGGCACAGCAGGGTCAAGTGGTGGCGCTCGTCGATCCGGCGCAGGCGGCGGATGTGGTCCACCGCCGGCTTGTCGTCCAGATGGCACACCAGCGCGTAGCACGAATCGGTCGGAATGGCCGCGATGCCGCCGGTGGCGAGAATCTGCGCTGCCTGGTGAAGAAGTCGCGCCTGCGGATTTAGTGCGTGAACCGAGAGATATTTCGTCATTTATTGTTCTGGCACGCCAGCGCCATGGCGGCAACAATCCCACCCTCCATGGTAGCGGCAATGCGCGATCAGGCGCGCCGACGCCTGCGCGAGGCGCCCGGACGCTGTGGCGCAAGTCGCGCGCCGCCCGGCAAGAGCCGGGGTCCGCGCTAGGCGAGAAAGCTAGCTGCGGGCGACGTACGAGGGGACAGACTTGGAACCGCCGAGGTTGGGCCTCTGGCTCGCCTTGGCCACGGCTGCAGCAAGCACCGGGGCGCGCGATTGCGGCAGCGCATCGATCAGCCGCGTCACCCAGGTCGACGGCACTTCGCGGTAGCGCCGTCGATCCGGACGGTAGATGAGCTCGCGCCAACCCTGGTCCAACAGCCAGCGCCNNCCCGCCTGTATCGTCATTCGAACATCGCCGCAGACGACGCAAGCACCAATGGCGGGTTTGGGGCCGCGACGCGGCAGCGTACGATCCTTTCGAATACTCAGCAGGTCACGGACCCGATTGCGCAGCGACGCGATCACCACCATGCCTTTCTGGGAAGTTGGCCGTTCCAGAGCCGGCGAGATCGCTGGCGGGTCGGCCGAAAATCGTTGTCCCACAGTAGCGCCTACCCAGGCCGCACGCGATCACGCTTATCGACTATTCAGTAATTCGGATGAAAATTTTCCCAATATCACTGAGGGTTTGGCGAGAAAACGGATGGTAGCGATGCCGCTTTCGCGGTGTTGCAGGGCCGTTACAGAACATCCAAGGGAAGCGCCGTGAGGCGGGAATTTGCGGGCAACGCCTACAATCGGCCCGCCGCAATGCCGCGCACGGCCTGCGAAAACACTGGAAGGGGGCAAACGTGGCCATCTACCGACTGGGCGAGCGCCGACCCGACATCCATGCCAGCGCCTACGTCCACGAAAGCGCGGTCCTCATCGGCGCAGTGGTGCTCGGACCGCGGGCCAGCGTCTGGCCCGGCGCGGTACTGCGGGCCGACAACGAGCCCATCGTCATCGGCGAGGAAAGCAACATCCAAGATGGCTGCGTACTGCACACCGACCCCGGCTTGCCGATCGCCATCGGCTCGCACGTGTCGATCGGCCACCAGACGATGCTGCATGGTTGCACCGTCGGGGACGGGTCCCTGATCGGGATCCAGGCGGTCATACTCAACGAATGCGTGATCGGGCGAAACTGCCTGATCGGCGCGTGTTCCCTGCTGACCGAGCGCAAGCAGATTCCCGACGCCAGCATGGCGGTGGGGTCGCCGGCAAAGATCGTTCGCGAGCTGCGGCCCGAGGAGATCGCGCGCTTGGCCGACAACGCCCAGTCCTATGTGCGCCGCGCGGCGTTATTCCAGGCCGAACTGCAGCGCCTGGCTTGAGGCAACCTGGTCGGCGCCGGCTTGCGCGCCGCCCCGTCCGGGCACGAACTGGAAGAAGGTCTCCTCGGGACGCATCATGTGCAGTTCGCGGCGCGCCCGCTCCTCGATGGCTTCGCTGCCCTGACGCAGGCTGGCCAGCTCCGCCAGCAACGCCTGGTTGCGTGCGTGCAGTGCAGCGTTGCTCGCTTGCCTTGCTTCGAGCTGGTGCTGCAGATCCCACACCCGCAGCCAACCGCCGTGGCCCAGCCACAGCGGCCACTGGATCGCCAGTAGCAGCGCGCCCAGGATCAGCGTGAGCCGGTTCATGCGTCGCGTGCGTCCTAGTTCAAAGCCGGCGGCTCAAGCCATCAGGTTGTAGTAGGCGGCACGGCCGGCGTACTGCGCCACCTCGCCCAGGTCTTCCTCGATGCGCAGCAGCTGGTTGTACTTGGCGATCCGATCGCTGCGCGAGAGCGAACCGGTCTTGATCTGCATCGCGTTGGTGGCCACCGCGATGTCGGCGATGGTCGAATCCTCGGTTTCGCCCGAGCGGTGGCTGATCACCGCCGTATATCCGGCCGTTTTAGCCATCTCGATCGCAGCCAAGGTCTCGCTCAGGGTGCCGATCTGGTTGACCTTGATCAGCACGGAATTGGCGATCGATCGGCGAATGCCTTCGCGCAGGATGCGGGTGTTGGTGACGAAGATGTCGTCTCCGACCAGCTGCACCTTGGCCCCCAGGCGCTGTGTCAGTACCTCCCATCCATCCCAATCGTTCTCCGCCATACCGTCTTCGATCGAGATGATGGGATAGCGCTCGCACCATTGCGCCAGCACATCCGTGAATTCGCGCGAGCTCAGACTCAGTCCTTCGGCGCCGAGCCGGTAGCGGCCGTCCCGATAGAATTCGGAGCTGGCGCAGTCCAAGGCCAGGGCGATCTGCGAACCCGCTTCGTAGCCAGCGTCGCCGATGGCGGCGAGAATGAGCTTGATCGCATCCTCGTGGTTCTGCACGCTCGGAGCAAAACCACCCTCGTCGCCCACCGCCGTGGTCAGTCCGCGGTCGCGCAGCCGCTTCTTGAGGGCGTGAAACACCTCGGCGCCGTAGCGCAGCGCCTCGGAGAAGCTCGGCGCCCCCAGTGGAACGATCATGAACTCCTGCACGTCGAGGTTGTTGTCCGCGTGCGCGCCGCCGTTGACGACGTTCATCATCGGCACCGGCATCTGCAGTGCGCCGACGCCACCGAGGTAGCGGTATAGCGGCAGGCCTGATTCCTCCGCCGCCGCCTTGGCCACGGCCAGCGATACGGCGAGCGTCGCGTTGGCCCCGAGGCGCGACTTGTTCTCGGTTCCGTCCAGATCGATCAAGGTGCGATCGAGGAACGCCTGTTCGGCGGCCTCCAGTCCCATGATGGCCTCGGAGATCTCGGTGTTCACGTGCTCCACGGCGCTCTGGACACCCTTGCCCAGGTAGCGCGACTTGTCGCCGTCGCGCAGCTCCACGGCTTCGCGCGAGCCGGTCGAGGCGCCGCTAGGGACTGCGGCCCGGCCCATCACGCCGCTTTCCAGCAAAACATCGCATTCGACCGTCGGATTGCCGCGAGAATCGAGAATTTCTCGACCAACGATGTCAACTATTGCGCTCATACATTGCCCTTCCGGCTAGAGAAAATTGTTTTCGATGAATTCGCGCGCCTTGACCACGCGGTCGATCTCGACCAGTGAGCCCAGCAACTCGCGCATATGTTCCAGCGGCACCGCGTTGGGACCATCCGACTTGGCCTTGCTCGGGTCCGGATGGGTTTCCAGGAAGACCCCGGCCACCCCGCTCGCGACCGCCGCGCGCGCCAGCACGGGAACGAATTCGCGCTGGCCGCCGCTGCTGCCGCCCTGCCCGCCGGGCAGCTGCACGGAATGGGTCGCATCGAACACCACCGGGCAGCGCGTGTTGCGCATGATTGCCAGCGAACGCATGTCGCTCACCAGGTTGTGGTAGCCAAACGAGGCCCCGCGCTCACACACCAGGAAGCGGTCCTCGTCCAGGCCAGACTCGCGCGCGGCATCGCGCGCCTTCTCGACCACGTTGCTCATGTCGCCCGGAGCAAGAAACTGGCCCTTCTTGATGTTGACGGGCCGCCCACTGCGCGCACAGGCCTGGATGAAATCGGTCTGCCGGCACAGGAACGCCGGCGTCTGAATCACGTCCACCACCGACGCTACCGGGTCGATTTCCTCCTCGGTGTGCACGTCCGTCAGGACCGGCAACCCCAATTCGCTGCGCACCCTGGCCAGCACGCGCAGGCCCTTCTCCATGCCCAGGCCCCGAAAGGACGCCCCGGAACTGCGATTGGCCTTGTCGTAGCTGGCCTTGAAGATGAACTTCATCCCGAGCGCGGCGGTGACCTCGCGCAGGTGGGCCGCAATCCGCAGCGTCAAGTCCTCGGTCTCGACCACGCAAGGTCCGGCGATGACGAAGAGCGGACGATCGAGTCCGACCTCAAACCCGCACAGCTTCATGCTGCCGCTTTCCTCACGCGGCACCCTGGTACCGCGACCAGGGGCTCATGCCGCGACCTTGCGCAGCGGCGCATCCGCGCGCCTCTGACGAAATGCTATGGCCGCCTCGATGAAGGCACTGAACAGCCGGTGACCGCTGCGCGGCGTCGAAGTGAACTCCGGGTGAAACTGCACCCCGATGAAGAACGGGTGCGAGGGCAGCTCCATGATCTCGGGAAGATTCTCGGTCGGCGTGCGCGCGCTGATGCGCAGGCCCTTGGCCTCGAGCTGCGCCACGTAGCCGTTGTTGACCTCGTAGCGGTGTCGGTGGCGCTCGTTGACCTCGGTGCCGTATATGCGAAAGGCCAGCGATCCGGGCTCCACCGGGCAGCGCTGCGATCCCAGCCGCATGGTCCCGCCCAGGTCCGATCCCTCGGAACGCAGTTCGGTGCGGCCCGAGCGGTCGACCCACTCGGTAATCAAGCCGACCACCGGGTGCACGGCATCGCGCTCGAATTCGGTGCTGTTGGCGCCCGTCAGTCCGCATACGTTGCGCGCAAATTCGATCGTCGCCAACTGCATGCCGAAGCAAATGCCCAGGTAGGGCACGCCGTTTTCCCGCGCGTAGGCGATCGCCTGGATCTTGCCCTCGGCGCCGCGCCGCCCGAAGCCCCCGGGAACCAGGATCGCGTCCAGGTGCGAGAGGTTGGGCAGGCCCTGCTGCTCGATGAGTTCTGAGTCGACGTACTCGACCATCACGCGGGTCCGCGTCTGGATGCCGGCGTGGATCAGGGCCTCGTTGAGCGACTTGTAGGAGTCGGAAAGTTCGACGTACTTGCCGATCATGCCGATGCGCACCTCGCCGTGCGGATGCTCCAGCGCCTCCACCAGACGCGTCCACGAGGACAGGTCGGCCGGCTTGGCGACGATGTTGAGCTTGGAGCAGACGATCTGGTCCAGTCCCTGCCGGTGCAGCATCCCGGGGATCTTGTAGATCGAGTCGGCGTCCCACACCGAAATCACCGCGTCGAGCACGACGTTGGAGAACAGGGAGATCTTCGAGCGCTCATCGTCCGGGATGGGGCGGTCGGCGCGGCACAGCAGGACGTCGGGCGAGATACCGATTTCGCGCAACTTCTGCACGCTGTGCTGGGTCGGCTTGGTCTTGAGTTCGCCGGCCGCCGGAATGAAGGGGACCAGGGTCAGGTGTATGAAACAGGCACTTGCCGGGCCCATGCGCAGGCTCATCTGGCGCACGGCCTCGAGAAACGGCAGCGACTCGATGTCGCCAACCGTACCGCCGATCTCGACGATCGCCACGTCCACCGGCACGCTGCCGCTGGCCTTGGAGCCGCGCTCGATGAAATCCTGGATCTCGTTCGTGATATGCGGGATCACCTGCACCGTCTTGCCCAGGTATTCCCCGCGCCGCTCCTTGCGGATCACCGAGTCATAGATCTGGCCGGTCGTAAAGTTGTTCACGCGCCGCATGCGCGAGGAGATGAACCGCTCGTAGTGCCCCAGATCGAGGTCCGTTTCGGCTCCGTCCTCGGTGACGAACACCTCGCCGTGCTGGAACGGGCTCATCGTTCCCGGATCCACGTTGATGTAGGGATCGAGCTTGACGAGCGTGACAGTGAGGCCGCGCGATTCGAGTATCGCGCCGAGAGAGGCGGCGGCAATCCCCTTGCCCAGGGATGAAACCACGCCGCCAGTGACAAAAACGTACTTGGTCATGGTCCGCCCGTCCGCATGTCCGACCGTGGATTGAACGGCCGAAACGCGCACGTTGCCGGTAAAGGCGCAGTATACAGGTTGAGCGATCCGGCCACTACCGAGCCGCCGGGGCCAGGGGTGGGTGCGGGCAAGCTCCGCGGGCGCTCACAAAACGGCAAGCACCTCGCGCAGCTTGTCGACGATCTCGTCGACGTGCTTCTTCTCGGCGATTAGCGGCGGCGCGATGAGCAGCGATTCGCCGGTGCTCTTGAGGTGCAGTCCCCGGTCGTAGAGCCGCTTTTGCGCCTCGTGCCCTCGCGCGCCAGGGCTGCCGACCGTTGCGACCTCGACCGCCGCCAGCATGCCCACCGAGCGGATGTCCTGCACCACCGGCAGATCGCGCAACGAATGGACCGCCTCGCCAAAGTACGAGCTCATCTCGCGCGCCCGGTCGATCAGGCGCTCCTTCTTGATGATGTCCATCATCGCCAGGGCGGCGGCGCAGGCCGCAGGATGCGCCGAGTACGTATAGCCATGGAAGAACTCGATGCCCCGCTCCGGGCCAGCGTCGGTGATGGCATCGTAGATCTGCTGCTGCACCGCCACCGCACCCATGGGCTGGGCACCATTGGTCAGTGCCTTGGCCATCGTGATCATGTCGGGGGTGACGCCGAAAGCCTGGGCACCGAAATTCGCGCCCATGCGGCCCCAGCCGCAGATCACCTCGTCGAACACCAGCAAGATGCCGTTCTGGTCGCAGATCTGGCGCAGGCGATCAAGATACCCCTTGGGCGGCGGCAGGCAGCCGCAGGAGCCGGCGGTCGGTTCGACGAAGACCGCGGCGATGTTTTCCCCGCCATAGAGCTGACAAAAGCGCGCCAGATCGTCGGCGAGCTCCACACCGCTCTGCGGCTGCCCCTTGACGAACCGGTTCTCCGGCAGCGCGGTGTGGCGCATGTGGTACACGCCAGCCAGCCCCAGACCGAACGCGCGCCGGTTGTTGACCATCCCGCCCAGAGCAACCCCGCCCATATTGACCCCGTGGTAGGCGCGCTCGCGCGAGATAAAGATCTGCCGCTGGGCCTGGCCGCGCACGCGGTGGACCATCAGGGCAATCTTCATCGCCGTGTCCACCGATTCGGAACCGGAATTGACGAAGAAGACCCGGTTCAAACCCGCAGGCGTGTATTCGACAATGCGATTGGCCAGTTCGAAGGCCCCCGCATGGCCGCGCAGAAACGGCGCCGCGAAATCGAGCGTCTGCAGCTGCCGATAGACCGCCTCGGAAATCTCCCGCCGGCAGTGTCCCGCTGCGACGCAAAACAGGCCGGCGCAGGCATCGATGAGCTGGCGCCCATCCGGGGTATAGAAATACATCCCCTCGGCGCGTTCGAACAGCCGCGGTTCGCGCTTAAATTCCTTGTTCGGGGAAAACGGCATCCAGAATTGCTGCAACTGCGACTGGGCCGGCGGTGCAACCGGCGGCGTGCCGGCCTGATCGGAATGACCCATGACACTGCCCTCTTCTTTCGTAATTGCTAGCCGTACGGACTTGGCGCCCGCTGCCGGTTCCCGCTGCGCGCCCTGGCGACAAGCGCTGGCACCGATCGGGCCTGCCGCTGGGGTGCCCCTAAACGGGGCATTCTAGGGAAACTCGCGATATCCTGCTGCGGTGCTTTCGAGCTTCCTTGGCAGCAGGGCGCATGCGGTACCGACCCGGGGTAGGGTCGGTACCTGCGTCGACCTATGATCGCGCCGACCCGGGGCCTGCGGTGCGCCGGCGCGGGCGCCTTGCTGGTGCTGGCTCTTGCAGCGGGTGGTTGCAGCATCGTTCCCTACTATTCGCAGGCCATCACGGGAGAGCTTGCCCTGCTCTCGGCCGCGCGTCCCGTTTCCGACTGGCTGGCGGACCCTGCGACCCCGACCGATCTCAAGCAGCGGCTGGAGCTGGCGCGCCGGATCCGTACGTTTGCCAGCCAGGAGTTGGCGCTGCCCGACAATCGCAGTTACACCGAGTACGCCGATCTGCATCGATCGAGCGCCGTGTGGAACGTGTTTGCCACGCCGGAGCTGTCTCTGGAGCTCAAGACCTGGTGCTACCCGCTCTTTGGTTGCGCCGCCTATCGCGGCTATTTCCATCAACAAGATGCCGAGGCAATGGCCGCGACGCTGACGGCCTCGGGACTCGATGTCTACGTGGCCCCGGTCCCTGCCTATTCGACCCTGGGCTGGTTGCCCGATCCGCTGCTCAATACCTTTATCCGTTGGCCGGAACCGGAGCTCGCGCGCTTGATTTTCCACGAACTGGCGCACCAGGTGGTGTACGTACGCGACGACACGCGGTTCAACGAGAGCTTCGCCACGGCGGTCGAGCGGGAGGGGGTCGCGCGTTGGGTCGCCGCGCGCAACGATCCGGCGCTGCGCGAGCAGTTCGAGCAGCAGCGGGCGCGGCAGGCGGACTTGCTGGAGCTGCTGCAGCGGACCCGCCAGGAGCTGCAAGCGGTCTACGCGGGCGCCGCGCCCCCAGCACAGCGTCGCGACCAAAAAGTGGTTATCCTGGAGCAGCTGCAGGCCCGCTACCGGATGCTGCGCGAGCAGCGCCTGGGCGGATTCGACGGACTGGACGAGTTCTTCCGCCTGCCGTGGAACAACGCGCGCCTGGCGGCGATGGCCGCATACCAGGACGATGTGCCGGCATTCGAGGCGCTGCTGGCACGCGAGCACGGCGACCTGCGCCGCTTCTTTCTCGAGGTCAAGAAACTCGCCGCGCTGACACCCGAGGAGCGCGACGCCAGGCTGCGCGCGCTGGCGCCGATCCCGGGGGATACCCGGATCCGGGCTACGATGCGTGTGCCGCAACCGTTCGCCGCGCATACTCCATGAGCGATCTGCCGATCGACCAAGCAGGCCACCGGGCCGACGACCAGCGGCCCGACCCGGACGCGCTGCTGGCACGCATCCAAAATGATGCGGCGAAGGCGCAACGCGGGCGCCTGAGGATCTTCTTCGGCGCCTCCGCCGGCGTTGGCAAGACCTACGCCATGCTCTCGGCCGCCCGCGTCTTGCGCGACCAGGGCGTCGACGTCGTGGTCGGGGTCGTCGAGACCCACGGACGGGCGGAGACGGAAGCAATGGCGGCCGGACTCGAAAGGCTGCCGCTCAAGGAGTTCGCCTACCGCGACCGCGTCTTGCTCGAATTCGATCTGGACGCGGCCCTGGCACGCAAGCCCGCGCTGATCCTGGTCGACGAACTGGCCCACAGCAACGTCGAGGGTTCGCGCCATCCCAAGCGCTGGCAGGACGTCGAGGAGCTGCTCGGCGCCGGGATCAGCGTCTACTCGACCGTCAACGTCCAGCACCTGGAGACCTTGAACGACGTCGTGAGCGGGATCACCGGCATACGCGTCTGGGAAACGATTCCCGATCGTGTTTTCGACCAGGCCGACGAGGTCGTCCTGGTCGATCTCACGCCCGACGAGCTGCTGCAGCGCCTGCGCCAGGGCAAGGTCTACCTCGCGCAGCAAGCCGAGCGGGCGATTCGCAACTTCTTCCGCAAGGGCAACCTCATCGCGCTGCGCGAACTCGCGCTGCGCCGCACCGCCGATCGCGTCGACGTCGAGATGCTGCAGTACCGGCGCGACCAGTCGGTCTCGCCGGTGTGGCAAACGCGCGAATCCTTGCTCGCCTGCGTGGGGCTCGACGCCGACGGCGACGCGCTGGTGCGCAGCGCGGCGCGGATCGCCAGCCGCCTCGACGTTCCCTGGCACGCGGTGTACATCGAAACCCCGCGCGACATGCGGATCGCGTCGGCCCGTCACCAGGAAGTCCTCAAGCTGCTCAAGCTGGCCCAGTCGCTGGGCGCGGAAACCGCCACGCTCGCCGGCAGCGACGCGGTCGCCACCGTGGTCAAGTATGCCCGGGACCACAACCTCTCGCGCATCGTCGTCGGACGCAGCGCGCAACGGCGCTGGCAGCCATGGCGCCGCACCTTTGCCGACCGGCTCGCCAGCCGAGCGCCCGACCTCGAGGTCACGACCACGGCCGGCGCGCGCGGCGCCAGACCGCACCGCGCGCCGCCGGCCGAAAGCGACCGCACGCTGGGAACGCCCTGGACCGCGTACCTCTGGAGCGCGGTGGTGTGCGCCGTGACGGCGGTGGTGGCCACGCCGCTGTACTCGGTCTTCGAGCTGCCGAACATCGTGATGATCTTCCTGCTGGCCGTTGTCCTGGTAGCCGTGCGCTACGGGCGAGGCCCGGCGGTTCTGGCGTCCTTCCTGAGCGTGGCCGAATTCGACTTCTTCTTCGTGCCGCCGCGCTTCTCCTTTGCCGTCTCCGACGTGCAGTACCTGCTGACTTTCGCGGTCATGTTGATCGTGGGCCTGATCGCCGGCCAGCTCACCGCCGGCCTGACATACCAGGCGCGCGTGGCAACCCGCCGCGAGAGCCGCGTACGCGCGCTCTACGAGATGGCTCGCGACCTCTCGGGGGCGCTGCTGCCCGAACAGATTGCCGAGATCTGCGACCGGTTCATCGCCGCCGAATTCGGCGCCCGGTCGCTGCTACTGCTCACCGACGACGAGGGGCGCGTGGTGCCGCCGCCGCGCCCGCTGGGGGGCGCGGCACCGGACGCCTTGCCGATCGAACTGGGCATCGCCCAGTGGGCCGTGGACCACGGCGAGGCGGCCGGGCTCGGAACCGATACGCTGCCCGCCAGCCCCGTGCTGTACCTGCCCTTGAAGGCGCCGATGCGGCTGCGCGGCCTTATGGCGATCGAACCCCAGGCAAGCGCGCGCCTGCTCGGTCCCGAACAGGGCCGGCTGCTCGACACTGTCGCCCGGCTGATCGCCATCGCACTCGAGCGCGTCCACTACGTGGAGGTCGCGCAGAATTCGACGCTGCAGATGGAGTCCGAACGGCTGCGCAATTCGCTGCTGTCGGCGATCTCGCACGATCTGCGCACCCCTTTGGCGGCCCTGGTCGGCCTGGCCGATTCCTTGCGGCTCACCCAGCCGCCCCCGTCCCAGCAGCAAGGAGCCATCGTCGAGAACGTCCGCGAGCAGGCGGGGCGCTTGCGCTCCCTGGTCGAGAACTTGCTCGACATGGCGCGCCTGCAGGCCGGGCGCGTGGCCTTGAACCGCCAGTGGCATTCGCTCGAGGAGATGGTCGGCACGTCGCTGCGCGCCATGGCCCAGGCGCTGGGACCACGGCAGGTGCGGGTGCACCTGCCGGCGGATCTTCCGCTGGTCGAGATCGACGCCGCGCTCATGGAAAGGGTGCTGTGCAACCTGCTGGAAAATGCCGCCAAGTTCACGCTGCCCAGCAGTCACATCGATATCGGCGCCACCGCCGAGCCGGCGCGCATTACGGTCTGGGTCGAGGACGATGGTCCGGGGCTGCCGCCGGGACGCGAGGAAGAAATCTTCAAGAAGTTTGAGCGCGGTCACAAAGAGAGCGCTACGCCGGGCGTCGGACTGGGTCTGGCGATCTGCCGTGCGATCATCGAGGCGCACGGAGGTACGATCCGTGCGGAGAATCGCCCCGGCGGCGGCGCGCGCTTTCTCTTCGAGCTGCCCAGCGGAACACCGCCCAACGCCGAAGAGGACGAACTGCCGGAGGCGGCGCCTGCCGAGGAGTCTTCGCTCACGGCGAACTCGGCAGCGCACCGATAGGCCGGCCCAGAGGCGGACGATGCGTAGCCAGAAGTCGTTGGTAGATGAACGCGGCTAGCCCGGAAAAGACGCTGCGCACGGCCGGCGGTCAAGCGCCGGTCGTGGTGGTGGTCGAGGACGAGGCGCAGATCCGCCACTTCGTCAAGATGGCGCTCGAGGCCGAGGGCTGCCAGGTGTTCGAGGCCGAGACCGCCAAGCGGGGGCTGATCGACTCGGGCACGCGCCGCCCGGACCTGGTCGTGCTCGATCTCGGATTGCCGGACGACGATGGCATGGACGTCATCCGCGAACTGCGCGCCTGGTCGGACGTTCCGATCATCGTGCTGTCCGCGCGAACCGCGGAAGCGGGCAAGATCGCCGCCCTCGACGCCGGCGCCGACGATTACCTCACCAAGCCCTTCGGCGCCGGCGAACTGCTGGCACGCGTGCGCGCGCAGCTGCGGCGCCAATACCGCGGCGGCGCAGGAGCAAGCGCGGCAGGACAGAACGTGGTCGAATTCGGCGCGGTCCGCCTCGACCTGAGCAAGCGCATGGCCTGGCGCGATGGCGAGCCGCTGCACCTGACGCCGATCGAGTACCGGCTGCTCGCCTACCTGGTCGCGCATCCGGACTGCGTGCTCACCCACCGCCAGCTGCTCAAGGGGGTCTGGGGCCCATCGCATGTCGACGATACGCACTACGTGCGCATCTACATGGGCCACCTGCGACGCAAGATCGAGGCCGACCCGGCGCGCCCGGTTCACCTGCTGACCGAGTCGGGCGTGGGCTACCGTTTTTCCTGCTAGCGTGTTTACACCGTTTTTACGGCGCCAGCGGCGATTCTTAGGCGAAGAATATCTTGTTGAGCCTACCATGCTCGGGTTTGCCGCGCAGCGCAACGTGCGGCGCCGGGCGCACCCGCTTGAGCGAACCAACGAGGCCGCAACGATGGACTTCTACTACGTGCTGGGAATTCTATCGTTCTTCGTGCTGATCAGCGCCCTGGCGCTGGGCTGCGCACGGCTGCAAGACCGCAGATGACCCGCCGCCCGTAAAAAGGAAAATCCTATGAGCTGGATGCAGATCCTGAGTGCTGTGGTCGCGGTAGGCCTGCTCGTCTATCTCGTCGTTGCACTGATCGACGCGGAGAAGCTGTAATGACTTTGCATGCCTGGACGCTTTTGATTCTCTATCTTGCGGTGCTCCTTGCGCTGAGCTACCCGCTGGGCAGCTATTTGGCCCAGTGCATGGAGGGGCTGCCCACGGGCGCGGGAGGCGCCGCCCGCCGGGTCCTTGCGCCCGTGGAAGCGGGCATCTACCGGCTATGCGGTGTGCGCGCCGACGAGGAGATGGCCTGGCCGCGCTACACGCTGGCGATCCTTCTCTTCAGCGCTCTGGGCGCGCTGGCCGTGTATGCGCTGCAGCGCCTGCAGGCCTGGCTGCCGCTCAATCCCCAGGCCTTTGGCAACGTCACTCCGGATTCCTCTTTCAACACCGCGGTGAGCTTCGTCACGAACACCAACTGGCAGGGCTACGCCGGCGAGTCGACGATGAGCTATCTCACGCAGATGCTGGGGCTGGCGGTGCAAAATTTTCTCTCGGCCGCGACCGGCATCGTGGTCGCGATCGCGCTCATTCGCGGCATCGCGCGCCACAGCATGGCGAGCATCGGCAACGCCTGGGTCGACCTCACCCGCGCCACGCTCTACTTGCTGCTGCCGATCTGCCTGCTCTACGCCGTCTTCCTGGTCGGCCAGGGCGTGATCCAGAATTTCTCGTCCTACCCCGATGTGCATACGCTGGAGGTGACGCAGTACCAAAATCCCAAGCTCGACGCCGCCGGCCAGCCCATCAAGGACGCCCAGGGCAATCCGGTCACCGAGGCCGCGCAAACGCCGACCCAAACGCTGCCGATGGGGCCGGTCGCTTCGCAGGAAGCAATCAAGATGCTGGGCACCAACGGCGGCGGACCGTTCAATGCCAACTCGGCCCACCCGTTCGAGAATCCGACTCCGCTCTCGAACTTTGCCCAGATGGTGTCGATCTTTCTCATCCCGGCAGCGTTGTGCTTTGCCTTCGGCCGCATGGTCGGAGATCAGCGCCAGGGATGGGCGATCTTCGTGGCCATGGCCGTGCTCTTTGTCATCTCCGCGGTGGTGGCCATCGGCGTCGAGCAACACGGCAATCCGCTGCTGGCGCCGCTGGGCGTCGACCAGAGCGCCACTGCAACGCAGGCCGGCGGCAACATGGAGGGCAAGGAGGCGCGCTTTGGCATCGCCGATAGCGCCCTGTTCGTCGCCATCACGACCGCGGCCTCCTGCGGTGCCGTCAATGCCATGCACGACTCGCTGATGCCGATGGGCGGCTTCATCCCCCTGTGGAACATGATGCTGGGCGAAGTGGTCTTCGGCGGGGTCGGATCCGGCCTGTACGGGATGCTGGTGTTCGCCCTCATGGCGGTCTTCATCGCCGGCCTGATGATCGGCCGCACGCCCGAGTACCTGGGAAAGAAGATCGAGTCCTTCGACATGAAGATGGTGTCGGTCGCCATCTTGGCGACGCCGCTGTTCGTGCTCGCCTGCACCTCGATTGCCGTGCTCAGCCCCGACGGGCGCGCCGGCGTCGCCAACCCCGGACCACACGGTTTCAGCGAGATCCTCTACGCGTTCACCTCCTCGGCCAACAACAACGGCAGCGCCTTCGCCGGCCTCTCGGCCAACACGCCCTTCTACAACGTCCTGACGGCCGTCGCCATGTGGTTCGGGCGCTTCGCCGTGATCGTGCCGGTGCTGGGCATTGCGGGCTCGCTTGCCGCCAAGAAGCGCCTGGCGGCCACGGCCGGGACCATGCCGACCCACGGCCCGCTCTTCGTCGTGCTGCTGATCGGCACGGTCGTGCTGGTTGGGGCACTGAACTACGTCCCGGCGCTTGCCTTGGGACCGGTCGTGGAGCACTTGATGCTGCCCCACGCGAATTGACACGCCAACGACGCCAAAACCAACCATGACGCGCAAATCCTTTTCCCTGTTCGATCCGCTGCTGGTGCGGCCGGCGATCGTCGACTCGTTCCGCAAGCTCGACCCGCGGGTGCAGTGGCGCAATCCGGTGATGTTCGTCGTCTTCGTCGGCAGCATCCTGACCACCGTGCTCTGGGTGCAGGCGGCCGCCGGTCACGGCGAGGCCCCCGCCGGGTTCATCCTGGCCATCGCGCTTTGGCTCTGGTTTACCGTGCTCTTTGCCAACTTCGCCGAAGCGCTGGCCGAGGGCCGCAGCAAGGCCCAGGCGGCGGCGCTGCGCGGCCTCAAGCGCCAGGCGCTGGCCAAGCTGCTGGCGGCGCCGCGGCACGACGCCAGCTGGACCTCGGTGCCGGCCACCGATCTGCGGCGCGGCGACGTCGTGCTGGTGGAGGCCGGCGACACGATGCCCGCCGATGGGGACGTCGTCGAAGGCGTCGCCTCCGTTGACGAAAGTGCCATAACCGGCGAATCGGCGCCGGTGATCCGCGAATCGGGCGGAGATTTTTGCGCCGTGACGGGCGGCACGCGCGTGCTCTCCGACTGGATCGTGGTGCGCGTGAGCGTCAATCCCGGCGAGGCCTTCATCGACCGCATGATCGCCATGGTCGAAGGCGCGCGGCGACAAAAGACCCCCAACGAGATCGCGCTGACGATACTGCTGATCGCATTGACGATCATTTTCCTGGTGGTCACGGTGACGCTGCTGCCCTTCTCCGTGTTCAGCGTCGATACCGCCAAGGCCGGTACCGCCGTGTCCATAACGGTCCTGATCTCGCTGCTGGTTTGCCTGATTCCGACGACGATCGCGGGCCTGCTCTCGGCGATCGGGGTGGCCGGCATGAGCCGGATGATGCAGGCCAACGTCATCGCCACGTCCGGGCGGGCCGTCGAGGCGGCCGGGGACGTCGATGTGCTGCTGCTCGACAAGACCGGCACCATCACCCTGGGCAACCGCTCGGCCTCGACCTTCCTGCCGGCCCCGGGCGTGAGCGAGGCCGAGCTGGCCGACATCGCGCAGCTGGCATCGCTGGCCGATGAAACGCCGGAGGGCCGCAGCATCGTCGTGCTCGCCAAGGATCGATTTCAGCTGCGCGAGCGCGATATCCAGTCCCTCGATGCGCGTTTCGTGCCCTTCTCCGCCCATACGCGCATGAGCGGAGTCGACATCGGCACGCGCACCATCCGCAAGGGTGCCGCGGATGCCATACGCGCCCATGTCGATGCGCATGGCGGTGCGTTTGCGCAGTCGGTTACCCAGACGGTCGAAGCCGTCGGCCGGCGCGGTAGCACGCCGCTCGTCGTCGCCGACGGGGCCCGCGTGCTGGGCGTGGTCGAACTCAAGGACATCGTTAAGGGCGGCATCAAGGAGCGCTTTGCCGAACTGCGGCGCATGGGCATCAAGACCATCATGATCACGGGCGACAATCGCATCACCGCCGCCGCCATCGCGGCCGAAGCCGGGGTCGACGACTTTCTGGCCGAAGCCACCCCCGAGGCCAAGCTCGCGCTCATCCGCGAGCACCAGGGCCAGGGGCGGCTGGTGGCGATGACCGGCGACGGTACCAACGACGCCCCCGCGCTGGCCCAGGCCGACGTTGCGGTGGCCATGAATACGGGAACGCAGGCCGCCAAGGAGGCCGGCAACATGGTCGACCTCGATTCGAACCCGACCAAGCTCATCGAAATCGTCGAAACCGGCAAGCAGATGCTGATGACGCGCGGCGCCTTGACCACGTTCAGTATCGCCAACGACGTGGCCAAGTACTTTGCCATCGTGCCCGCGGCGTTCGTGACCACCTATCCGCAGCTCGCGGCGCTCAACGTCATGGGTCTGGCGACGGCATCATCGGCCGTACTCTCGGCCGTGATATTCAACGCCTTGATCATCGTCGTGCTGATTCCGCTCGCGCTCAAGGGGGTTCGCTACCGGCCGCTGGGCGCAGCAACGGTCCTGCGACGCAACCTGCTCGTCTACGGCCTGGGCGGCATCGTGGCGCCGTTTGTCGGCATCAAGCTCATCGACCTGCTGCTCGTGGCCGGCGGGCTGGCCTGAAGGGGAAAACTGCTATGAAGAACCTCTTGCGCCCCGCGCTATCCCTGTTCATCGTTTTGTCCGTGCTCACGGGCCTGCTCTACCCCCTGGCCGTCACCGGCGTCGGGTCGTGGCTGTTCCCGCGCCAGGCGGCCGGCAGCTTGGTGTTTCGCGACGCAACGGCCGTCGGATCGACGCTGATCGGCCAGAATTTCGCCGACGCGGGCCACTTCTGGGGCCGCTTGTCGGCGACCGCGCCGCAGCCCAACAACGGTCTGGCCTCCGGCGGATCCAACCTGGGCCCCGAGAATCCGGCGCTCGTCGATACGGTCAAGTCGCGCATCGATGCCCTGCGCCAGGCCGACCCCGACAACCGTTTGCCGATCCCGGTGGACCTGGTCACGGCCTCGGCCAGCGGGCTCGACCCCGACATCAGCCCGGCCGCCGCGCACTACCAGGCAGCGCGCATAGCGCGCAGCCGCGGTCTTGCGCTCGAGCGGGTCCAGGTGCTGGTCGATGAGCACACCAGCGGGCGCCAGTGGGGCGTGCTCGGCGAGCCACGGGTCAACGTCCTGGAGCTGAACCTGGCGCTCGATTCGCTGCGATAGCGCCGCGCCGCTTCGGCGGGCGCCCGGACGGCGGCGGCGTCTCTTGTCCGGACTCGCCGATGCCGGTGCGGGCTGCGTACACTTGCAGCCTGTGCGTCCGCTTTCCCCGTTCCCGCCCAGCACTACGAGTCCCCTTTTCGGCGACGGGCGTCTGCCGATCGTCGATGTTGCGCGCGGAGTGGCGATCGCGCAGATGATCGCCTATCACCTTTGCTACGACCTCAATTATTTTTCCTGGATTCACGCTGCGCTGACGCGCGAGGCGGGCTGGATCGCCTGGCGCACGGCGATCGTCACGCAGTTCCTCTTCCTGGTCGGAGTATCGCTGGCGCTGCGCACGACCGCGGCCGGCGCGATCGTGCCGTCGGGCGTGCGGTTCTGGCGGCGCTGGATACAGATCGCCGGCTGCGCGGGCCTCGTTTCCCTGGCGAGCGGGTGGCTGTTTGGCCCGCGCTGGATCTGGTTTGGCGTGCTGCACTTTGTCGCAGTGGCGCAGCTTCTGCTGGTGCCGGTGGTGCGCCTGGGACCGCTCAACCTGCTGCTGGGCATGGTGGCCCTGGCCGTGGGCGCCATGGTCCACCTTTCGCCGTTTGCCGCCGACACCTTGAGCTGGATCGGTTTTTCCCCGAGCAAGCCGCAAACCGAGGACTTCGTGCCGCTGCTACCCTGGCTCGGGGTGGTGCTGCTGGGCATCGGCGCCACGAACCTGTGCAAGCGCAGCGACGCGCCGGCGGCGCGATGGTTGCGCGCTAGCGGCGCCGGTGCCTGGCCGGTACTGGCACTGCTGGGCCGTTGGCCGCTCACGGTGTACATGCTGCACCAGCCGCTGCTGTTTGCGGCACTGTATCTGCTCGAAGCGCTGCGTCAGAGCTTGGCCTGAATGGGGATCGACGCCGAACCCGGTGCCCGTCCCAGCCACTCGGGCTGCAAGGTCACGTGGTCGATGTCGTAGTCGCGATCGAGAATCTGGCGCGCCTGGTGCAGGATCGCCGGCCAGCGCTCGATACGCTCGATCAACAGGTGGGCCGACACGGCGCCGTGCCCCGGCACCATGGCCCACACGTGCAGATCGTGCACCGAGATCACGCCCGGGATCGTGGCCAGCGCCTTGCCCACGCTTTGGTAATCGACCCCTGCCGGAACACTGTCGAGCAGGACCGAGGTCGATTCGCGCAGCACGCCAAAGGTCGAGTGTAGGATCAGACCGCTCACCAGCATCGAGAGCAGCGGGTCGACGACCGTGTAACCGGTGTTCATGATGATCAGGCCGGCAAGCAAGGCGGCGACCGAACCCAGCAAATCGCCGATCACGTGCAGCAGCGCGGCGCGGATATTGAGATTCTCCCGATCGCGGGACAGGATCCACGCCACGAGCAGATTGACGAGGAGTCCGCCGCTGGCGATCACGAAGACGGCCTGCCCGTTGACCGGCACGGGATGGGCGATGCGGTCGATGCCCTCGATGACCAGCCACACGACCACCGCCAGCAGCGCCAGCGAGTTGACGAAGGCGGCTATCACCTCGGCGCGCGCCAGTCCGTAGGAATGGCGGCCCGATGCGGGTCGCTGCGCAATGATGTGGGCCGCCAGGGAGAAGCCCAGCGACGCCGTGTCGGTGAGCATGTGGCCCGAATCGGCTACCAGGGCAAGCGAACCCGACCACAGGCCACCGAGAAACTCCACCAGCGCAAAGCAGCCGATGAGCACCAGCGCCGTCAGCAGCGAGCGTGACCCTCCCGGGCGCGTGACGTGGCGATATTGGCTGTCACCGTGGGAGTGGCCGCTGAAGTCATCGTGGCGCCGACCACCGCTGCGGCGGCCCTGCAGGAGCGTTCCGCGATTTTCCTCGTGACCGTGGTCCGAGGTTCGGGCGGAATCGCCGCGCCTACGGGAGACAGGGTGGAAGTGCCCGGCGCTCATGCAGCCGGGCTCATGGTCTCATGCGCATGGCTTCGTGATGGCCTAGGGACTCGTTGCCGCCGGGACCAGGCGCGACAGGTGCACGTGGCAGCCAGTCTTGATGCGCACCTCGTCGGCCGTGACACCGGGCGCGAGTTCGATCGCATGCAGCCCATCGCGGTCGATATCGAAAACCCCCAGGTCGCTGATGATGCGGTTGACCACGCCGACGCCGGTAAGGGGCAAGGTGCACCGCTGCAGGATCTTGTGCTCGCCGTTCTTGGCGCAGTGCTCCATGAGCACGATCACGCGCCCGACGCCGGCCACCAGATCCATCGCCCCGCCCATGCCTTTGACCAGCTTGCCGGGAATCATCCAGTTTGCCAGATCGCCGCTTTCGCTCACCTGCATCGCGCCGAGGATGGCGAGGTCGATGTGGCCACCGCGGATCATGGCAAAGGAATCGGCGCTGCTGAAGTAGCTCGAGCCCGGCAAGGCGGTAACCAGCTGCTTGCCGGCGTTGATCAGGTCGGCGTCGACCTGCTCTTCCGTCGGAAACGGGCCGATTCCCAGCAGGCCGTTCTCCGATTGCAGCATGACATCGATGCCCTCGGGAATGTAGTTGGCCACCAGCGTGGGCATGCCGATCCCGAGGTTTACATAAAAACCGTCGCGCAACTCGCGTGCAGCGCATTGCGCCATCTGTTCCCGGCTCCAGGCCATGTTTTGCGGCTCCCTAGGTTGCTTGCGTGCGTCTGTGGTTTAGGCCGTGCGGACCGTGCGCTGCTCAATGCGCTTTTGCGGGTGTGCGTTGACCACCAGCCGCTTGACGAAGATTCCCGGGGTATGGATCTGGTCCGGCTCGAGTTCGCCGTTTTCCACCAGCTGCTCGACCTCGGCGACCGTCACCCGCCCGCACATGGCCACCACGGGGTTGAAGTTTCTCGCGGTCTTGCGATACACGAGGTTGCCCTGGCGATCGGCCTTCCACGCCTTGACCAGGGAAACGTCGGCCCGCAGCGAGGCCTCCAGGACGTAGCGCTTGCCGTGAAACTCGCGCACCTCCTTGCCCTGCGCCACCAAGGTACCCACACCCGTCGGGGTGAAGAACGCCGGGATCCCCGATCCGCCGGCCCGCATCTTTTCGGCCAGCGTTCCCTGCGGCGTGAACTCGAGCTCGAGCTCGCCGGCGAGGTACTGGCGCTCGAACTCCTTGTTCTCGCCCACGTAGGACGCGATCATCTTGCGCACCTGCCGGGTCTGCAGCAGCAGGCCCAGGCCGAAACCATCGACCCCGGCGTTGTTGCTGATGCACGTAAGGTTCTTCACGCCGCTGTCGCGCACCGCGTCGATCAGGCTCTCGGGGATCCCGCACAGGCCAAACCCCCCTACCGCGACCATTTGACCGTCCTTGATCACTCCGTCGAGTGCCTGCTTGGCGGTCGGATACACCTTGTTCATGAGTCCTCCCTGAGGGAACCCGGATTCTAGGCAATCTGCGCCCAGCGTGCCGCGCGCAGCATTTAGAATGGGCACCGGCCAGCAACCCGCGAGGACAGGCCCGCGTTGCTGCCGACGGGAAAATACCGCGTGCGCGGCGCTACGGCGCTGGCGCCAACCGCCGCGGTCAAGCGCGGCACCAGAGGACACAACGGTCATGAGTTCCGTCGAACGCGAAGCAATGGAATATGACATCGTGGTCGTGGGGGGCGGGCCCGCCGGCCTGGCCGCGGCGATCCGGGTCAAGCAGCGCGCAGCGGCCCTGGGCCAGGAGGTCTCCGTCTGCGTCCTGGAAAAAGGCGCAGAGCTCGGTGCCCACACGCTCTCGGGGGCGGTGGTCGATCCGCGCGCCTTCGACGAGCTCTTCGCCGACTGGCGCGAGCGCGGAGCGCCGCTCCACACCCCGGTGCGCGAGGATCGGTTCTTGTTTCTGACGCAGTCGGGTAGCGTGCGCACGCCGGCGTGGCTGCTGCCCAAGTGCTTCACGAACCATGGCAACTTCATCGTCAGCCTGGGCAATGTCGTGCGCTGGCTCGGGCGGGAAGCCGAGGCGCTCGGAGTGGAGGTCTTCGCCGGGTTTGCGGCCGCGGAAATACTCTATGACGAGGCCGGCGCCGTGGCAGGAGTGGCGACCGGAGACCAGGGCATCGGGCGCGACGGAAAAGCCACGGCAAATTTCCAGCCAGGGGTGGAGCTGCGCGGCAGGTACACCTTGTTTGCCGAGGGTTCGCGCGGCCACCTGGGCAAGCAGCTGATCGCCCGATTTGACCTGGCGCGCGATCGCGATCCGCAGACCTACGCGATCGGCATCAAGGAACTCTGGGACGTGAACCCGGACAAGCATCGGCCGGGCCTGGTGGTGCACAGTGCCGGCTGGCCGCTGGACGCGCATACCTACGGCGGCTCGTTCCTCTACCACGCCGAGAACAACCAGGTAAGTGTCGGCTTTGTCGTCGGCCTGGGCTACCGCAACCCCTATTTGTCGCCCTTTGAGGAGTTTCAGCGCCTCAAGAGCCATCCGTCCTTTCGCGCCTTTCTCGACGGCGGAAAGCGCGTTGCCTACGGTGCGCGCACCATAACTGCCGGCGGCCCGCAATCGCTGCCCAAGCTCACGTTCCCGGGCGGCGCGCTGATCGGCTGCGAAGCGGGCTTCCTCAATGCCGCGCGCATCAAGGGCACGCATGGTGCTCTGGTCTCGGGCATGCTCGCCGGGGCGGCCGCCTTTGATGCGGTCGCTGCCGGTCGCCGCGGCGACGAGTTGCTCGCCTATCCGCAGGCGCTGGAGGGCAGCTGGCTGCAGCAGGACCTGCATGTCACGCGCAACTTTAAACCCTGGATGGACAAGGGCCTGGTGGTCGGGACGCTGATGTTCGGCATCGACCAGGTCCTGCTGCGTGGGCGTGCCCCGTGGACCTTGCACCGCTCGACGCCGGACCACGCCAAGCTGCTGCCCGCGGATCAGTCTTCTCCCATCGACTATCCCAAGCCGGACGGCAAATTGAGCTTCGACCGGCTCTCCTCGGTGTTCGTGTCCAACACCAACCACGAAGAGAATCAGCCGGTGCACCTCAAGCTCAAGGATGCCACCGTGCCAGTGGCGGTGAACCTGGCCCGCTATGCCGGTCCCGAAGCGCGCTACTGCCCGGCCGGTGTGTACGAGTTCGTCAAGGAGCAGGACGGAACGAACCGCCTGCAGATCAACGCGCAAAACTGCGTCCACTGCAAGACCTGCGACATCAAGGATCCAACGCAGAACATCGTCTGGGTCGTTCCCGAAGGCGGAGGCGGACCACGCTACCCCAATATGTGAGGGCTTGATCCACGGGGTCCGGCGGCACTAGGCTCGTGCAGCGCGAGAAGCGGCGGTGCGCGCGCTTGGCGCATGGCCGCAATTCTTGGTCCGCTCCTCTGTGTCTCGGACCGTTGCGCGCCTGCCCATGGGGCCAGATTGCACGCCAAGTCCGCGCGACTGGATCCTGCGGCCGCGCCCCTTGGGCGCTACATTCCCCATGCGGCCCGGCCCAATACGCAACGCCTCGGGACCGGCAACAGGCCGGTGCTCGGTGATTCGTGTCCGCAACGCGCAAATCGTCTCTGCTCTGGTGTGGCGCGCACCGGCACGCCGACGAGCAGGCACGAGCGACTTCCGAAGACGAGGTGGCGCAAGACACCCGCAGGCGCGCTCGCCTGATCGACCAAGCGCCCGGGCCTACGGCCGCAGCTGGCCAAGCGGCCATCCGACCATACGTGCGCGGCATGACCCAGCCGGTGCCCGCACTCGCCATGACGAGGAATACACCAGGTGGATCGACTCCGGGCATCTGTTGCGCCCACGCCACGCGGACGCCGAATAACGGTTGCAGCGGCAAGAGTTCAAGTCAAACTCACTATAAAAGGGACGTGAAAAAAACGGCGAGAGAGGAAACCATGACAGTCCATTTGCGGCGGTGCCTGGCTTTGTTTTCTTGCCGTGCGCACGCGTGCGCGGCGCGCGGGCTGCTCGCCGCGCTACTTGGCGTCGGCGCGTTGCTGCCGTCCGCACAGGCGCAAACGGTGCCGGCCCCGGAGACGGTTGCGCCCGCCACGCCTGCCGTTGATGCGCAAGGCACGCCCGCGCCGGCCGCCGAGACGGTTGCACCCGCGACGCCCACGGTCGATGCGCAAGGCACGCCCATGGCGGCGCCGCCCGAGTCTGCTTCCCCCGAGGCTGCGCCGGCCACCACGCCGCGGAGGCAGCGCCCGCGGCGCCGGCTGCCGGCGCGGAGCCTGTCGAAGCCAGCGAGACTACCTTGAAGGAAATCGTCATCACGGCAACCCGTCACGAGGAAGTCCTGAGCAAGGTTCCCGTGAGCGTTAGCGCGTTCTCGCAGGAAACGATGGACCTCAAGGGGGTCAAGGACTTCACCGAAATCGCGCGCTACACGCCGGGCGTCACCATCGATGCAACCGGCACCGGCAACAACTCGATCTCGATTCGCGGCATCTCGTCCTCGGGCGGCTCGGGCACGACCGGCATCTACATCGATGACACGCCGATCCAGATGCACTCGCTGGGCTTTAATGCCGACGACACGCTGCCCAAGACCTTCGACTTGGAGCGGGTCGAAGTGCTGCGCGGCCCGCAAGGTACGCTGTTCGGCGCCGGATCCGAAGGCGGCACCGTGCGCTACATCATGACGCAGCCCAATATGCACACCCCGAGCGTGTATGCGCGCAGCGAGGTCGCGTTCACCGAAGGCGGGGCCGCGAGCTACGAAGCCGGGATCGCTGGCGGCGCGCCCATCATCGATGGCACGCTGGGTGTGCGCGCCAGCATCTGGTACCGACACGACGGCGGCTGGATCGATCGCATCGATCCCTTCACCCTGCAAACGGTCCAGAACAACGCGAACTACGAGGGCAGCTTCGTGGGGCGCCTGGCGGCCAAGTGGGCCGTCACGCCCGATCTCACGGTCACGCCCAGCTTGATGTATCAAAGTTCGCGGCAAAACGACATATCCGTCTTCTGGCCGACGGTCACCGGCGCCAACGGTCAGACGCTGACCTCGGACCCGGGCAGCCACCGGTTCCTGAACGCCGATCCGTCGGCGCGCCCCGAGCCAGATCATTACTGGCTGCCGGCGATCAAGATCGAGACCGAAGTCGGCGGCGCCTCGCTGATATCCAATACGTCCTACTACGACCGCTCCGACGAGAGCGGCTACGAGGGCACACTCTACAACCTGGGCTACTACCAGACGGTGGCAACGCTCGGAGCGACCACGGGTGCCAATCAAATCGGCACCTTGGCATTTCAGCCCCCGGGCAGCAGTTGCCCGGGGCTGACCTACCCGCTACCGGCGAGCAACTACCCGCTGATCGACCAGTTCGGCCTGCACCTGCCCCCCTGCGTGCAGAACTACCGGTCTCCCGCCACCGTGGTCAACGACCAGAAGGTGTTCACCCAGGAGATCCGGTTGCAGTCCGAAGACCCGGCGGCGCCACTGACGTGGACCACCGGGATCTTTTACCAGTTCAGCCGCGAGATCAGCCTGGAAGATATTTTCGACCCGATGGTCGATACGCTGTTCCAGTCCCTGTTCGGCAACACCGCGACGGGCCCCAACGGATTCGGCGGCTCCTGTGGCGGTGTATGTCCGCTGGTGCAGGGCGGCTACTCGTACTACAACTACAACACCGGAAGCGACCATCAGATCGCCGCCTTCGGGGAGGTCAATTACAACGTCACCGATCGCATCAAGCTCACGGCGGGGGCGCGCGTTGCGCGGACCAAGTTTTCCTTTACCCACTATGCCGACGGCCCGCAAAACGGCGGTCCGACTTTTAGCCAGGGGACGCAGGACGAGACGCCTTTCACGCCCAAGCTGGGAGTCTCCTTCCAGGCCGACCGCAACAACCTGTACTACGCCACGTTCGCCAAGGGCTTTCGTACCGGCGGCGACAACGCACCGATCCCGCAACTGCTGTGTCCCACGACGTTCGCCACGCTTGGCCTGACCACGCCCTCCTCGCCCAGCACCTACCAGTCCGACAGCGTGAAGAGCTACGAGATCGGGGCGAAAAACATACTCTTCGACTCGCTGCGGCTGGCTTCGAGCGTGTATTACATCGACTGGAGCAACATCCAGCAAAACGTGTATTTGCCGGGCTGCGGCTTCCAGTTCACGACCAACGTGGGTCAGGCCGTCGCCAAGGGATTTGACCTGCAGGCCGACTGGTCGGCCACCAAGTCGCTCACCATCGAATCGGCGATCGGCTACACCAATGCGCGCTACACCCAGGACGCCAGCCTGGCGCCCGGCGGAGCGCCCATTGCCAAGTCCGGCGACGCGGTGGTCGGCGACGCGGGCACGGCAGCGCCGCCGTGGACCGTGACGATCGGGGCAAATTACGCTTTCGCGGCCTTCGAATTGCCCTCGTTCGTTCGCATCGACTACACGTACCAAAGCAAGAGTCACTTCCTCACCGCCGCCGAAGATTCCGGCGTGAGCCCGACCGTGTACGATCCCTTCGCCTACACGCCGCCGGCGACCACCTACGTCTCGCTGCGGGCCGGCACCACCTATCACGGCTGGAACGTGTCGGGCTTTATCGACAACCTCTTTGATACGCACCCGCTGCTGCCGCCGGGCGGACCCAATTCGCACAGCGATGCCGACCCCAATGCGCCTCCCGGCCAGGGGGTCCTCGTGCGCAACTACACCTTCCGGCCCCGCACCTTTGGCGTCACAATGACCTACCGGTTCAACTAGCGCTTGCCGCGGGCATGCGCGGCCGGCTGCGCGTGGCGGGCCGTCGCCGTCCCTTCGCCGTTTTTTGCGGGTTGCGTGCGGTGCCGATCGCGCTCGCCTCAGAGCCGGATCCAGGTGGTCTTGAGTTCCGTGTATTTTTCCAGGGCATGCAGCGACTTGTCGCGGCCGTTACCGCTTTGCTTGTAGCCGCCGAAGGGCACCGTCATGTCGTCCTCGTCGTACTGGTTCACGTGCACGGTGCCGGCGCGCAGACCGCGCGCGACCCGGTGGGCGCGCGAGAGCTGCGTCGTCCAGACGGCCGCCTGCAGCCCGTAGCTGCTGGCATTGGCGCGCGCCAGCGCTTCCTCCTCGGTACGAAAACGGATCACCGAAAGTACCGGGCCGAAGATCTCCTCGCGGGCAATCGTCATTTCGTTGCCGACGCGATCGAAGATCGTCGGCGCGATGTAGCAGCCGCCCTGCGCAGGGTGCACGCGTTCGCCGCCGGTGAGCATCTTGGCGCCTTCCTTGCGGCCGGACTCGATATAGCGCAGCACGGTGCTCACCTGCCCTTCGTCGACCAGAGCGCCCATGGCCGTATCGCTGGCGAGCGGATTGCCCGGCGCCCACGACTTGGCATGCGCCGCGATGCGGGCGACAAACTCGTCGGCGATCGACTCCTCCACGAGCAGGCGGGTGGGCGCGTTGCACGACTCGCCCTGGTTGTAGAAGACGCCCGTGGCGGCGGTCGCGGCCGCGCGATCCAGGTCGTCGAAATCGGCGAACACGATGTTGGCGGACTTGCCGCCCAGCTCGTTGTAGACGCGCTTGAGATTGGAGCGCCCCGCGTATTCGAGCATGCGCCGCCCGACCCGGGTCGAGCCCGTGAATCCGATCGCGTCGACGTCCATGTGCAGGGCCAGCGCCTCGCCCGCCTCGGGACCGTAGCCCGGAACGACGTTGAGCACGCCCTCGGGCAGGCCCGCCTGCAGCGCCAGCTCGCCAAGGCGCAGTGCGGTGAACGGGGATTTCTCCGACGGCTTGAGCACCACGCTGTTGCCCGCCGCGAGCGCCGGGCCAAGCTTCCATGCCGCCATGAGCATGGGATAGTTCCATGGCACGATCGCGCCGATCACGCCCATCGGTTCGCGCGTGATCATCGCCACCGCGCCGGGGCCGGTGGGAGCGATCTGGTCGTACACCTTGTCGACGGCCTCGGCGTACCACTGGATGCAGCGCGACGCGCCCGGCACATCGACCGCCAGGCTGTCGCGGATCGGCTTGCCCATGTCGAGGGTCTCGAGCAGGGCGAGCTCCTCGCGCGAGGCCAGCATCGCCTCGGCGAAACGCCGCAGCACCTTCTTGCGCGCGCCCGGCGGCTGCAGCGCCCAGCGGCCATCTTCGAAGGCGCGCCGCGCACCGCGGACCGCGACATCGATGTCCGCCGCCTGTCCGCGCGCCACCGTGCCGAGCAGCCGCCCATCGATTGGCGAGCGCTTCTCGAACGCATCGCCGGCGACGCTGGCCACGCGCTGGCCGTCGATCAGGGCCCGGCCGTCGATTTTCAGATCCTTGGCACGTGCGTGCCAATCGATGGGAGTTTGCGTCTTCATGTGGCCACCTTCCTCTTGACTGTGCCTGCTATTTTGCGCCACCGGCCGCATCGTCGGGAACCCGCAGCGTGCCGACCGCGTACACCTTGCGCACGCGCGTTACGTTCTCCCACACGCCGGTGAAACCGCCGGGGACGACGAATGTCGCGCCGGGCCCGAATTCCTGCACCGCTCCGTGGGCATCGGTCAAGCGCACGCGGCCCTCGATCACGGTGCACAGTTCCTCCTCCTGGGCGCCGTATTGCACGCGCCAGGCGCCGGGCTCCCCCTGCCAGATGCCGGCATGAAACTGCCCGGTCGGATCGCTGTAGTAGTTCCAGGTCCGCTGCTGCGGATCCCCCGAGATGATGCGCTCGGCCAAGGGACGCGAGAGCTCCGGCGCGGGGGCGTTCTGGGCAAACGATATGACCCGCGCGGCGCCGGATCCGCCCGCTTGGCTCATTGCGCCGCCACCGGCATGGCCTCGCGGTATGCCGCCGCCTGCGCCTGCTCGCGGCGCCGCTCCCGGCGCACCAGCACGAAGCTCGCGATGGTCACGCCGATTCCGACGAGCGCCACCGTGATCGTCGCGACCGCGTTGACGGTAGGGTCTAGGCCCAAGCGTGCGCGCGAGAAGATGAGCACCGGCAAGGTCGTCGATCCCGGGGCGTTTAGGAACTGGGTCGTCACGACGTCGTCGAGCGAGATCGTGAAGGTCAGCAGCCAGGCCGAGGCCAGCGACTGGGAAATCGCGGGCAGGGTCACCAGATAGAACACCTGGAACGGACGGCAGCCCAGGTCCATGGCCGCCTCCTCGATCGAGCGGTCGACCTCGGACAGCCGCGCCTGGATGACGACCGCCGCATATGCGGTGCAGATGGAGGTGTGGCCGATCCAGACGGTGAGCAGTCCGCGCAGTGAGTAGCCGCCGAGCAGGCCCTCGCAGGCAACGAAGAACAGCAGCAGCGACAGGCCCGTGATGACCTCGGGAACCACCAGCGGGGCGTTGATGTGCGCGATGAAGGCGGTGCGGCCGGCAAAGCGCCGGTAGCGCACCATGGCAAAGGCCGCCAGGGTCCCCAGAACCACGGCGGTGCTGGCCGCGGCGAAGGCGATCTTGAGGGAAATGCCCACGGCCGACAGGATCTCGTCGTCGGTGAAGATCGCGTAGTACCAGCGCAGGGAAAAGCCCGACCAGAGGCTGACCATCTTCGACTCGTTGAAGGAGAAGACGATCAGCGCGACGATCGGAAGGTAGAGAAAGGCGTATCCGGCCAGCAGCCAGGATCGGCCCAGGCGCCCGATCATCGCGCGCCTCCGCCGCCGGCCGCGGTCCCGCCACCACTCTGGTAGTGGTTGAACAGGACCAGGGGAACGAGGATCAGGCCCACCATGCTGACCGCCACCGCGGAGGCCATGGGCCAATCGACGTTGCTGAAGAACTCCTCCCACAGCACGCGCGCGATCATCAGGGTCTGCGGACCGCCGAGCAGCTCCGGTATGACGTACTCGCCGACGGTGGGAATGAACACCAGCATCGAACCGGCAATGATGCCCGCCTTCGACAGCGGCACGGTGATGAGCCAGAACGCCTTCCAGGGGGTGGCACCCAGGTTGCCAGCAGCCTCCAACAGGCTCGGATCGGCCTTCACCAGGGTTCCATATAGGGGCAGGATCATGAACGGCAGATACGTGTAGACCATGCCGATCGTCATGGAAAACGGCGTGTACATCATCTTGAGCGGCTCGTCGATGAGGTGCAGCCACTGCAGGAAATTGTTGACCACGCCTTGGTCGTCGAGCAGCCCCTTCCAGGCGTAGATGCGCAGCAGGTACGAGGTCCAGAACGGCAGCGACACCAGCATCACCAGGATCGGTCGCAGGGTCGGCCGCGCGCGCGTCATGAAATACGCGAACGGATAGCCGATGAACAGGCACAGCACCGTGCAGATGGCCGCGAAGCGGATCGACGAGATGTAGGTCTTGAGGTACAGCGGGTCGCTGGCCAGGAACTGGTAATTGGCGAGCTTGATGCGCAGGGTAAGCGTGCCGTCGGCAAACTCGAACAGATCCTTGAACTGCACCCCCTCGGTCTCCGAGACGCTGATCTTGAGCACGACCAGGAACGGCAGGGAGAAGAACAGCAGTAAGAAGAGGTACGGGATGCCGATCACGCTCTTGCGGCCCCAGCCGCGGACCAGCCAGCGGCCCGCCAGGGCAAGCCAGCTACGCGCCCCGAACTGCACGGTGGCGGCGTGGGAGGCGGGGGGGATGGAGAGGTGGTCCGTCATGATCACGCGGGCGAGGCTCAGTTGACGAGTACCACGAGCGACTCGGGGCGGCAGGAGGCAAAGACCTCCGTGCCAACAGCGATGACCTCGCCGTGGCGCTCGGAATTGGGCACCGACACCTGCAGCCGGGTCCCGTCGGCCAGCGCCACTCGGTACAGCGAGCTTGCGCCAAAGTAGGCGCTCTCGACCACTCGTCCCTGCAGGCAGTTGTACTGCGTGCCCTCCGGTGCGCGGGTTGCGATCTCGATTTTTTCTGGACGCAGGGCCACACTCAGACGCTGACCCTTGACGCCGGTGATGCCATGGCCGACAAAGAAGCGCCCGGCCGGCGCCTCGATCACGCAGTGGTCGGCCTCGTCCTCGACCAGCATGCCGTCGAAGAGGTTGACCGTGCCGATGAAGTCGGCCACGAACCGGGTGGCGGGCGTCTCGTAGATTTCCCGCGGCGCGCCCACCTGGACCAGGCGCCCGGCGCTCATCACCGCGATCCGGTCAGCCATGGTCATGGCTTCCTCCTGGTCGTGGGTCACCAGTACACAGGTGACGCCGACGCTCTTGATGATGCTGTGGAGCTCGAACTGCGTCTGCGCGCGCAGCTTGCGGTCGAGGGCGCCGAGCGGCTCGTCGAGCAGCAGCAGGCGCGGCTCCAGCGCCAGGCTGCGAGCCAGCGCGACGCGCTGCTGCTGCCCGCCCGAGAGCTGGTGGGGCTTGCGCTGCACAAAGGGCTTGAGCTGGACCAGGGACAGCATGCGCTCGACCTGGGTCGCGATCTGCTCGCGGCTCTGGCCATGGCGCTTGAGCCCGAAGGCGACGTTTTCCCAGACGTTGAGGTGCGGAAACAGCGCGTAGGACTGGAACATCATGTTGATCGGCCGCTCAAAGGGCCGCAGCCCGGAGATCTCCTCGCCCTCGAGGAAGATCTCGCCCGAACTCGGCGTCTCGAAACCCGCCAGCATGCGCAGCAGCGTCGACTTGCCGCAGCCCGAGGACCCGAGCAAGGCGAAGATCTCGCCCTTGCCGATGGAGATCGACACGTCGTCGACCGCGGCCACCTCGCCGAAGCGCTTGGTCAGGCGTTGCACGCGCAAGAAGTGCGCGTCGTCGGCCGCGTACTGCGAACCCGGCAGCACGTCCTGCGCCGCCGCTGCACTGGCCGCCGCGGTCATTGGCCAGTCTTGAACGCGGTAAACAGGCGCGTGCGCACGCGCAACATGTCGTCGGGCAGCGCCTCGGGCGGCGCGACGCGCGCCAGCTCCTCGGGCGTGAGGAACAAGGACTTGATGCTGCGCACATCCGCGTTGAGCAGCTTGTCGCTGGCCCGCACCGGGCCGGCGTGCAGCACCTTGTTGACGATGCCCGCCTGGACGTCCGGGCGGTAGATGTAGCTCATCCACTTGTAGGCGTTCTCGACGTGCGGGGCATCGACCGGAATCGCCATCGTGTCGAAGAACATGTAGGCCCCGGACTTGGGCACCAGTGCCACGATCTTTTGCCCGTTGCGCGCCTCCTTGGCGCGTTGCCCGGCGATGGCAATGTCGCCGCTCCAGCCAAATACCACGCACAGCGACCCGTCGGCCAGGCCGTTGATGTAACCCGACGAGGAGAACAAGGTGATGTACGGGCGGATCGTCTTGAGCAGCTGGGCGGCCGCCTCGTAGTCCGCGCGGTCGTGGCTGAAGCCGGGCCTACCGAGGTAGTGCAGCGCGGCGGGGAACACCTCATCGCCCGTGTCGAGCACGGAGAGGCCGCAGGACTTTACGCGGCTGGCGTATTCGGGCTTGAAGATGAGATCCCAGGCATCGGCCGGCATCGGCATCGACCCCAGGGCCGCCTTGACCTTGTCGACGTTGATCCCCACGGTCGACAGGCCCCACAGCCAGGGAACGACGTAGTTGTTGCCCGTGTCCTTGGCCGATACCGCGAGTTCCCCCATCAGCCAGGGGTCGAGATTGCCGTAGGTGCTAATCTTGCTCTTGTCGAGCTTGAGCAGCAGGTGGCCCTCGATCTGGCGCTTGGCCCAGTGCGAGGACGGCACGACGATGTCGTAGCC
>OKRD01000165.1:55022-55823 GCA_900290335.1 Burkholderiales bacterium
CGAAATCGCGGATCGTCGTCTCGCCGATGTAGTCCGACCAGTTGTAGACGTTGAGCACCTTGGAGTCGTCCGCGGCCGCGGCCGGGCCGGCAAGCAGGGCACTGCAGGCCAGCAGCAGCGCGCCGAACGCCCCTTGCAGCGTGTACCCTCTGCCCGCCCGGCTTGCCCTTGCGGGCAACCGCCCGACCGGGCCACTCGTCCAATTCATCATGCCCATTCCTCGCGTCGCTGGCTGCGCAAATCCCGCTATTACACACTACACGTGAAGCAACAGGTGCTCCCGCTCCCAGGAGCTGATCACCTTCATGAACTCATCGTATTCGAGCTCCTTGACCAGCCGGTATACCGTGACGAAGCGCTGGCCCAGCACGGCCGCCAGCTCGGGAGAGGCCGAGAGGTTCTGCAAGGCGTCCGAGAGACTGCGCGGCAACTCGCGCTGACTGCTGTAGGCGCTGCCGCTGGACTCCTCCGTCGGCTCGATCTTCTGCGTCATGCCCAGGTAGCCGCAGGCCAGGGTCACGGCGGTGGCGACATACGGATTGGCATCGGCGCCGATCACGCGGTTCTCGACACGACGCGCCTCGGGATTCGAGCGCGGCACGCGGATGCCCACCGTGCGGTTGTCGCGGCCCCAGCGGATGTTGATGGGCGCGCCACTATGGCGGACCAAGCGCCGGTACGAGTTCACGTAGGGCGCGAAAAAAGCCATGGCCGCCGGCATGTACCGCTGCAGCCCGCCGATGTAATGGCCAAAGGCCTCGGTCGCAGAGCCGTCAGCGTTGGAGAAGATGTTGCGGCCGG
>OKRD01000162.1 GCA_900290335.1 Burkholderiales bacterium
CTGGCTGCGATTGCTCGCCGCGGAACATGGCCAGATCTTCGTGGTTGGCGACGATGACCAGAGCGTGTACGGCTTCAGAGGCTCGGATATCGGCCTCATCCGCCGCTTCCCGCATGATTTTCCGGGCTCGGCGTTGTTCCGGCTGGAGGAGAACTTTCGCTCGACCGCGCATATTCTCGCCGCGGCCAACGCCGTCATCGCGCAGGATCAGGCTCGGCTCGGCAAGACGCTGTTCACCCGCATGGCCGCCGGCGATCCGATCGAGATCCTGTCCTTCAGAAACGCCGACGCCGAAGCCACGGCGATCGTCGCCGAGATCCAGTGCCGCCACGCCGATGGCCTGGCCTGGGACGAGATCGCGATCCTCTATCGCAGCAATGCCCTGTCGCGTGGGTTCGAGGAGGCGCTGATGCACGCGCGCGTGCCGTACGCCCTCGTGGGCGACGTCGGCTTCTATCAGCGTGCCGAAATCAAGGATGCACTCGCACTGTTGCGCCTGCTCGCCACTCCGGACGACCGCCAGGCTGACGAAGCGTTCCGTCGGGTTATCAACACCCCGGCCCGCGGCTTCGGCGCGAAAGCGATGGAGATGCTGGAAGCCGAGGCTGCATGGCGCCAGGTGTCTCTGCTCGCTGCCTTGGAGACGGCGCCGCTCCCGCCGAAGACCCGCTCAGCGGGCCACGGTTTCGCAGACGCCGTCCGAGGCGTCGGGCGCGACGCCGAGGCGACGCTCGCCGATCAGCTCTCGCTGCTGCTGGATGCGACTGGCTACCGTGCCATGCTGCGCCAGAGCAAGGCAGAGACGACCGAGGACCGGCTCGAGAACCTGCAGGAGCTGATCCAGCTCGCCGGCGGCTTCCACACCGCCCGCGAACTGCTCGACCATGCCGCTCTCGCGACCGGCGGACCCGGCGAGGACGATACCGCCCGTGTGCGCCTGATGACCCTGCATCGGGCCAAGGGGCTGGAGTTCACGCACGTCTTCCTGCCGGCTTGGGAGGATGGCCTGTTTCCGCCGAGCTACGGCGACTTCGCGGAGGAGCGCCGGCTGGCGTATGTGGCGCTCACCCGCGGCATGCGGCGCATCACCATCTCGCACTGTGCGTTCCGTCGGGGCCACGCCACTCCATCGTGCTTCATCGACAGCATCCCCGAAGCGCACCGCGTTCTGGGATGGCTCCGGCATCCGGCTTCATCTCCGGCTCAGGGGGCGTGGCCTGTTCCGGCTATCCTGCAACGAGCGGCGCTACCGCGCCGAATTTGAGGTCCTGCATCGGTCGGCGAAGGTGCCGCTGGACATGGACGACACAGCGAGCTCACTCACCAAACTGCACTTCCGCACTGCCGGCCTGGTTGGCGATGCCGATCGGTCTGAGCCGCCCGCTCAGCCTGTAGTGGAAGTGCAGACGAACATCACTGCCAGAGAACAGAGTTCCTCGGAATGGAACAGCTCCGAAGCATGGTATGTGAACGTGGCAGGGTCAGTGCAGGAGCATGACGCACGAAGGTGTCATATCTGCGGTGCGAAGTTTCCGCCTTTCGGATTCGGACCGCCACTTACGCGGCCAGGAATCACTCTCTGGGCTTGTGGCGCCCATCGGGTTGAAATCGAGCGGCGACTGACTGACGCACATCGATCGGCGATGTGCGAATACAAGCAGCCAAACCTGCTCTGATTGCCGAGTACGCGATCGCCGCGCACAAACGCATCATCGACAGGCGGGGAGCCCCAAAAGAGAAGTTGCGTGCCGCATACGCTTCCGGCGCCGCAAGGGTGCGGGCCGCGGGGCGGCCCCGTGCTGCGCACGCCCTTGCCCCGCCGTCGCGATGGCGGCTGCGGGACGCGGTCTTCGGAAAAGAAGACCAGAAGGAGATTGGCACGATGCGAACCATCACGCGCGCCCTTGGCGTCGCAGCAGGAGGCTGCCTGCTCGCGCTGTTCCTCTACCTCGTACTGGCACTGCCGGGAGTGCTGTCAAATCGAGACAGCATCGTCGCGCGGGCCACGATGCACGGAGCACAGCGCTAGCGAAGCGCCGCGCGCGCACGCTTGACCATCATCGAACCAGGCACACCATCCAATGCGAGGCGCAGATGGATACGTCCCCAGACTTCACAGCGTACGAAGCCAAATCGTCGGCCTTCGCCGCGTTGAGAGCCGAAATATTTCCCGAGAACAAGAGGATGCTATTCGAGGTTCTCGCTTCCGCGGGGATCTCCACGGTTGTCGTGGAATTCGACGGCTGCGGCGACTCCGGCCAGATCGAGTCTGTATCGGGGTTCACCGCGGACAATGAGGAGATCGCGCTGCCCTCGGCACCTGTCGAGATGCGCGAGGTAATATTCGATGATCTGACCATCAGCCTCGTGACCCGAACACCACACGAGATCATCGAGGCCATGGCATACGATTTCCTCGAGCAGACTCACTCTGGGTGGGAGGATGGAGACGGCGCCTTCGGCCAGTTCACCTTCGCCGTCGCAGACCATTCGATCACGCTCGAGTTCAACGAGCGATATGTCGATTCGAACTACCACCAACATGAGTTCTGAGGAGGTTGCGATGGCACACAGCTATCATCACGCGGTCTCCTCGGCTCGCAAATGGGGTGGCACCGCCGAGGACTACCTTGCGATCCACGCATGGTTCGACCGCAGCAAGGAAATCGTCGCCGATTTCAGACACCGCGCACTGCGCCATCACGCAGAGGGCATCTTCCTTGCGGAGCAGCTTTTCGGTGTGACCATCACCAACTCCTGCGGACGCATCGTTCCGGTCCGCCTGATAGGCGAACAGCACGTGCGGCAGGACCTGGGCCGTATTCCGTCCTTCGCAGACTGGGTACGGCATATCCGCCCGGAGCCGTGGATGGGTCGCGCGGGTCACCTCGACGCAGGCGAGGTGAGCGATGCGTGACATCGACACGATGGCAGCGATGATGCGCCGCGTCCGTTACAGCGGTGCTGGCTCTGCTCACCGGCTTCAAACAAGCACGCACGCCTTTGCCTGGTTGGCAGGAAGCGCCGCGCTCAACGGACAGGCAGTGAGCGATCTGATCGCCGACGGCTGGCTATCCAATCCCACTCGAACCGACCACGCACATATCGTCGCCTGGCCACTAACACAGGAGGGGTCTTCCTATGCCTGATAAACCGATAGTGGTCCATCTGTTCGATTCCGTGAACTCAGATCAATGCCCGGTCTGCAGATCAAAAGCATGGATCGTGGACGGTGATGGTGAGGGCAAGTTCTGGCTTCTATGTGTCGGCGTGAATTGCATAGAGACCCGACCATTGCCGGGTCACTTTCATATCGCGGATCTCGGTACCATGCCGCGCACCGACTGACGCAGCAATAAAGTCGAAGAAGCCATGGAGCCAGACACGCGGAAGCCCCATGGAGACGGTCACAAGTGCGACATCAGATTGGCCGAAAAGATGCAACAACAGTGGCGCATCGCCCTCGTGCTCGAAGCCGTGCATCGACGTGTTCGGCGGCGGTGGACTCGTCCTGGATCTCACGAAGCGTGAGGCGGTCGCCAGTATTGACTGCACCGACTGGCTCGCTCACCGCATGGCCGAGGCCGGCGAACTCGCTGAGCATCGACAGGAAGAAGCCACGAGAGAAAACGGTCCGCAATCCGAATAGAGAAGGGATTGATCTACCGCATCCCCCCCGGCCCGCCGCAAGGGTCCGGCGCTCCGCGCCCGCAGCTCCGCCGCGCCCTTGCCCCGGGCGGACGGGATGCGGGGTCGGGAGGTGTTCAGCCCATGAAAAGGGAGCACCGATGAACATCCCCGAATTCGCGACCGTGCTGACAGCGGTCATGCGCCACAACATGCGCCTGCATGACGAGGGCGCCTCGATCAAGGACTACCTGGTGCCGATGGCGTGGGGCGACCCCGGCCTCGGCAAGAGCGACATCGCCGAGGCGGTCGCAGATGATCTCGGCTGGACGATGGTCTATGCCGACCTCGCCACCCGCGATCCGGCCGATCTGGGCGGCATGCCGTGGATCACGGACGGCCGCACCGTACGATGCCGACCGGACTGGCTGCCAACCGAGGGCAGGGGGATCCTGTTCCTCGACGAGCTGCCGCAGGCCGGCCTCGCGAACCTCAACATCGCCGCAACGCTGATCAGGGAACATCGCATCGGCGAGCACCAGCTGCCGCCCACCTGGATGGTGACATGCGCCGGCAACTATCAACACAATCGCGCCGGCACGACGACGATGCCGAGCCACGTGAGGAACCGTCTGTTGCATCTGGACATCAATGCCGATGCGAATGCCTGGGCAAAATGGGCCAGCGCCCGCGGCATCAACCCCATGCTGATCGCCTACAACCGCTATCGCGCACAGGAATTCCACCACAAGTTCTCCGCGACCGACAACGCCTACCCGACGCCACGAAGCTGGACCGCCAGTCACCAGGTGCTGCGGCTTGACCTGCCGGAGGCTCTCAAACGCGAATGCGCCGGCGGAATGATCGGTCCCGGGGCCGGCGCGGACTTTGCCGGGTTCTGCGAGATCTATGCCAGCCTGCCGGACGTCAATGCGATCATCGCGGATCCCGACCACGGGGTCATTCCGAACGACCCGATGACGAGCCATGCGCTGATGGGCGCGCTCAGCTACAACGCCACGCCTGCAAACTTCGCAGCGATCGTGCGGTATCTCGATCGCCTGCCGGAGCAGGAATACGCCGTGGTCTGCATGGTCGATGCAACCGCGCGCAATAGCGACCTCATGGTCACCAGCGCGTATCAAAGCTGGGCCGCGGCACACGGTGAGCTGCTGAGCGGCCACTGAACCCGGATGGAAAGCGACGTGCCACTGCCGGCCGACCGGCAGCAAAGGGTTCGTCGCATGCGCTCCCGCGCGCCGAAGAGGCGCGCGCGGCCGGCGGGAGGTGTTTCGAGACGAGACATGAGGAGCGGCTGATCGAGCCGCCGCATCCCCAACACCCGCATTCAAAGGAGGTCCGCCATGGACATCTCTGCACCCGCCCTGCTGGTCAACACGACGGTCCGGGTCTGGACGGGCGAAAAGCGCGACCGCGCGATCACCCGCGAGATCTGCACGATGAAGGGCGCCGAGGACAATGCGGTCCGCGCCAACAAAAGCCTGCTCGGTGAGCACATTCATGGCGTGCAGGCCGCCGAGCGCGCCGTGCGCCACGCGGTGAACGAGCGCACGCTGCCCTGGATGGACGACGGCACCCGCATCCTGAAGGGCTCCGTCTTCATGGCATTCACCGAGGCGATGGCCGACCCGATCCGTCAGTTCGACGACGCGGTCGATGCGTTCATCGCGACCTACCCGGAGATCAGGCACGAAGCACGCCGCCGTCTCGGCGATGCCTACGCCGACTCGGATTTTCCTCCGGAAAGCCGCCTGAAACAGCGTTTCGGGGTCAAGCTGACCTATCTGCCGGTGCCCAGCACCGAGGACTTCCGCGTGAATCTCTCCGAGGACGAGATCGCGGCGGTGCGGCGTAACGCCGAGGAAGCCCTGCGCGGCACGGTCAACGATGCGCTCCTTTCACTGCTCGACCGCCTGCAGGAGCCGGTTGCGC
>OKRD01000161.1 GCA_900290335.1 Burkholderiales bacterium
AGGGTCAGGCCCGGCCATGACGGAGACGATTTCTTATGTTGTTAGAGTTCAAGGACATCGACACCTACTACGGTGACCTGCACGTTCTGAAAAAGGTGAACTACACGATCGGCGAAGGGGAGATCGTCTCCCTGCTCGGCGGCAATGCGTCCGGCAAGTCCACGACGATGAAGACGATCATGGGCGTGGTGCGGCCGACGGCCGGCACGGTGATCTATCAGGGCGAGGCGATCGAGCGCATGCCGACGGCGGAACGCGTGCGCCGCGGCATCGCGCCGGTGCTGGAAGCGCGCCGGCTGTTCCCGCGCATGACGGTGTTCGAGAATCTGGAGATGGGCGCCTATTTGCGCAAGCGCGGCCCGGAGTTCGACCAGGACCTCGATCGCGTCTATACGCTGTTTCCGCGCGTGAAGGAGCGGCACTCGCAGATCGCGGGGACGCTGTCCGGCGGCGAGCAGCAGATGGTCGCGATGGGGCGTGCGCTGATGGCGCGGCCGAAGCTGCTGTGCATGGACGAGCCTTCCATGGGATTGTCGCCGATCTTCGTCGAACAGGTGTTCGACATCATCCAGGAGATCAACCGGCAGGGTACGACGATTTTCATGGTGGAGCAGAACGCCAACATGGCGCTGTCTATCGCGCACCGTGCCTACGTGCTGCAGACCGGTCAGGTGGTGCTGTCGGGCAGCGCGGCGGAGTTGCGGCAGAATCAGCTGATCCGGGAGGCGTATCTCGGCGAAATGCAGGTCGCGGTGTGAAGGACCGCTCACCACGTCGGTCGGTGGTGAACCGTCTTCGACCACCGGCTGGCCGTGGAAGGAGGGACGGATGCAGCAGCAGGTGACGATCGGCAATGGCAGCATAGCCAGCACCGGCCCGCGTGCCGTCATCGCCGCGGTGGTCGGCAACGGCCTCGAGTGGTACAATTTCATGTTGTACGGGGTGTTCGCCTCGATCATCGCCAGGCTGTATTTTCCGACCGCGAACGCCCTGACCTCGATCCTACTGTCGCTCGGCACTTTTGCCGTCGGCTTTTTCATGCGTCCGGTCGGTGCCGCCGTGCTGGGCGCCTATTCGGACAAGAAGGGGCGCAAGGCGGCCCTCTCGCTCACCATCATGCTGATGTGCATCGGCACCGCGATGATCGCGCTGATGCCGAGCTATGCGCAGATCGGACTCACGGCGCCGATCCTGCTGATGATTGCGCGGCTGATGCAGGGATTCTCCACTGGCGGCGAGATGGGCAACGCCACCGCCTTCATGCGCGAATACGCGCCGGAGGGCCGCGCCGGCTATTACGTAAGCTGGGTCTACGCATCGAGCAGCCTGTTCATCGCGCTCGGTGCCGCTGTCGGGGCCGTGGTTTCGCATGTCTTCAGCCCCGGATCCCTTGAATCCTGGGGCTGGCGCGTGCCCTTCCTGTTTGGGTTGCTGATCGGGCCGGTGGGCTACCTTCTGCGCACGCGCATCGAGGATCCGCCCGAGCATCGGCGCACGCATGAGCCCACCGGAACCCCGTTCCGCGACGTTGTCACCTTGCATGCCAAGGAAGCGACCGCATCCGGCGCGCTGATCACGCTCTCGACCATCTGTACCTACACGGTGCTGATCTATACGCCGGTCTATNNCCTGCCGCAGTCCGCCGGCTTCACCGCGACGATGGTGGGCACGGTGACGGCGGGCGTGCTGATCCCTGTCTTCGGTCACTTCGTCGACAGTCTCGGGCCACGCGTGTTCCTGCGTGCCGCGCCGGTGCTGCTGTTTCTTCTCGCCTATCCGATGTTCATGCTGGTCAATGCAGTACCAAGCCTGACGACACTGCTGGTCTATCAGTTCGTGTTCGGTGTGGTGATCGCGATGTACCAGGGCCCGATCCTCACCGGGATCGGCGACATGTTTCCCAATCGCGCGCTCGCGACGGGTCTTGGCCTGGCCGACAACATCGCCGTCTCGGTGTTCGGCGGCACGGCGGCATTCATGATCACGTCGCTGATCGCGCTGACCGGGTCCAACATGGTTCCCGCGCTCTATATCATGGCGGGCGGGGTGGTGGGTCTGCTCGGTACCTTGCCGCTGCGCCGATAGGAGAACGCGTGCCGTCCACTCTGGCACGCTATCAGCGGATCGCCCCCTGGTACGACCTGCTCGACCTGCCCTTCGAGTACGGGCGCTACCGCAGGATCAGGCCGCTGCTGTTCGCGGGTCTGTCCGGGCGGATCCTGGACGCCGGCGTAGGCACGGGGCGCAATGCCGAATTCTATCCGGCTACGGCCAGCATCGTCGGAATCGACATCAGCCCGGCCATGCTGGCGCACGCGGAGCGCAGGCGAAGGCTTTCGCTGGCATCCGTCGAACTGCGGCAGATGGATGTCGCGCACCTGGATTTTCC
>OKRD01000157.1 GCA_900290335.1 Burkholderiales bacterium
TGTTGTGGCTCGAGCCGCTGGTCGAGGTCCAAACGATGGATGGCCGGGTCGCCTATGGTCCCGTGCGGGTCCAGGACGTAGGCGCGCTGTTCGCGAGCGACTTCCTCCAGGGTGGCCGGCATGCGCTCGGCCATGGCCTGACGGAGCGCATTCCCTACCTTGCCCGGCAGGAACGGCGCACCTTTGCGCGTGTGGGTCTGGTTGATCCGCTCTCGCTCGACGATTACCTGCGCCACGGCGGCTACCTGGGTCTGCGCCGGGCGCTCACCCTCGCGCCCGCCGCGGCGGTGCAGACGCTGGTGGACTCGGGCCTGCGCGGACGCGGCGGGGCGGCCTTTCCCACCGGCATCAAGTGGCAGACGGTACTAGGGGAGAAGTCGCCGACCAAGTATGTCGTTTGCAATGCCGACGAGGGCGACTCGGGCACCTTCTCCGATCGCATGATCATGGAAGGGGACCCCTTCGTGCTGATCGAGGGGATGACCATCGCGGGAATCGCCGTCGGCGCGGAGCAGGGCTATGTGTACGTGCGCTCGGAGTATCCGTATGCCGAGCGCACGCTGGCCAAATCCATCGAGCTCGCACGCGCGGCCGGATATCTCGGTGCGGATGTGGCGGGCTCGGGAAAGCGCTTTGACCTCGAGGTACGGCGCGGCGCTGGCGCCTATATCTGCGGGGAGGAGACCTCGCTGCTCGAGAGCCTGGAGGGCAAGCGCGGGATGGTGCGGTTTCGCCCGCCGTTGCCGGCGGTGCAGGGTCTTTTCGGCAAGCCCACGGTGCTAAACAACGTCATCTCGTTTGCCACCGTGCCGACGATCTTTGCGGACGGAGCGCAGACATACCGGGACTACGGCATGGGCCGATCGCGCGGCACCCTGCCGTTTCAGCTCGCTGGCAACATTCGTCAACGCGAATTGCTGTACGAATTCGGTGGCGGCTCGGCCTCGGGGCGGCCGATCCGCGCCGTCCAGGTAGGTGGCCCGCTCGGGGCATACGTCCCGGCATCGCAGTTCGATACCCCGCTTGACTACGAGGCCTTCGCGGCCATGGGCGCGATGATCGGCCACGGCGGTGTCGTGGCATTCGACGACCGTACGGACCTGGCGCAGATGGCGCGCTTCGCGATGGAGTTTTGCGCCATTGAATCGTGCGGTAAGTGCACTCCGTGCCGCATCGGCTCGACTCGCGGCGTCGAGGTGATCGACCGGATCCTGGCGCGCCAGGATCCGCAGGGCAACGTCGCATTGCTGCGCGATCTGTGTGACACGATGACGGCGGGTTCCTTGTGCGCGCTCGGGGGCATGGCGCCCTTCCCGGTGATGAGCGTGCTCCATCATTTTCCCGAGGACTTCGGCCTGGAGCCGGCGTCCACCCTGAAGTCGGCCTAGCGGGCGGCAGCGCGTACACCCCCCGATGGCTGCGGCCCAGACCAGGAGATTGCATCATGGCTTCGTTGGAATCGCTTGACTTCGGCACGCCGCTGCGCCGCTCCGAGGTTCTCGTCACGCTGGAGATCGACGGCGCGGCAGTGACGGTGCCGTCGGGCACATCGGTGATGCGTGCCAGCATCGAGGCCGGCAGCAATGTGCCAAAACTGTGCGCGACCGACAGCCTCGAGGCCTTCGGTTCGTGCCGGCTCTGCCTGGTCGAGATCGAGGGCCGCAAGGGATACCCGGCGTCCTGCACCACGGTGGTCGAACCGGGCATGAAAGTCCGGACCCAGAGCCGAGCGCTGGCCCGGATACGGCGGGGGGTGATGGAGCTGTACATCTCCGACCACCCGCTCGATTGCCTGACCTGCAGTGCCAACGGCAATTGCGAATTGCAGGACATGGCCGGCGTGGTCGGCTTGCGCGAAGTGCGGTACGGGTACGACGGGGCCAACCACCTGGCCTCGGCCAAGGACGTTTCCAACCCCTACTTCACCTTTGACCCGGCCAAGTGCATCGTGTGCTCGCGCTGCGTGCGTGCTTGCGAGGAGGTGCAGGGCACCTTCGCCCTGACGATCGACGCGCGCGGCTTCGCCTCGGTCGTGTCGGCCGGGCAAGGCGGCAGCTTCATGGATTCGGAGTGCGTCTCCTGCGGTGCCTGTGTCCAGGCTTGTCCGACGGCCACCTTGATGGAGCAGTCGGTGATCGATCGCGGCCAGCCGGAACACTCCCATATCACGACCTGCGCGTACTGCGGGGTGGGCTGTTCGTTCCGTGCCGAAATGCAGGGCACCGAGGTCATTCGCATGGTGCCGCACAAGGATGGTCGCGCCAATCACGGCCACTCTTGCGTCAAGGGCCGATTCGCCTGGGGCTACGCCACCCACAAGGATCGCATCAAGTCGCCGATGATCCGCGCCAAGATCACCGACCCCTGGCGGGAGGTCTCGTGGGACGAGGCCATCGCCTATACCGCCGCCGAGTTCCGCCGCATCCAGGGCCAGTACGGTCGCGATTCGATCGGCGGGATCACGTCCTCGCGCTGCACCAACGAGGAGACCTATCTGGTGCAAAAGCTCGTGCGCGCGGCGTTCGGCAACAACAACGTGGACACCTGCGCGCGGGTGTGCCACTCGCCGACCGGCTATGGCCTGAAGACGACCATGGGCGAGTCCGCCGGGACGCAGGATTTCGATTCGATCCGCGCCACCGACGTCATGATGATCATCGGCGCCAACCCCACCGATGGGCATCCCGTCTTCGCCTCGGCAATGAAGCGCCGCCTGCGCGAAGGCGCCAAGCTGATCGTGGTGGATCCGCGCGCCATCGATATGGTCGATGGTCCCCACGTGCACGCCGATTTCCACCTGCAGCTGCGGCCGGGCACCAATGTCGCAGTGATCAATGCCTTGGCGCACGTGATTGCCGCCGAAGGTCTGCTGCGCGAGGACTTTGTCGCTGCCCGCTGCGAGGACCAGGCGTTCGCGACCTGGAAGAAGTTCATTCTCGAGCCGCGCAACTCGCCGGAAGCGACCGAGTCGGTCACGGGCGTGCCTNNCCCGCCTCTTCGCCACCGGCGGCAACGCCGCGATCTACTATGGCCTGGGCGTGACCGAGCACAGCCAGGGCTCGACCATGGTGATGGGGATCGCCAACCTGGCGATGGCGACCGGCAACATCGGTCGCGAGGGCGTCGGCGTAAATCCCTTGCGCGGTCAGAACAATGTGCAGGGTTCGTGCGACATGGGATCGTTTCCGCACGAGCTGCCGGGCTACCGGCACATCTCCGACGACAGGACCCGGTCCTTGTTCGAGTCCGACTGGGGGGTCACGCTGGTCAGGGAACCGGGCCTGCGCATCCCCAACATGTTCGACGCCGCGATCGACGGCAGCTTCAAGGCGCTGTACGTGCAGGGCGAGGACATCGCGCAATCGGACCCGAACACCCAACACGTAACCGCCGCACTCACGTCCCTCGAATGCCTCGTGGTGCAGGACCTGTTTCTCAACGAGACGGCCAAGTTCGCGCACGTCTTCCTGCCGGGGTCGTCGTTCCTGGAAAAGGATGGCACGTTCACCAACGCGGAGCGGCGTGTCTCGCGGGTGCGCAAGGTCATGCCGCCGCTGGCCGGCATGGCCGATTGGGAGGTGACGGTGGCTTTGTCCAACGCCCTGGGCTACCCGATGCACTATGAGGGTGCGTCGCAGATCTTGGACGAGATCGCGCGGCTGACGCCGACCTTTGCCGGGATCACCTTTGCCGCCATCGATCGGCTCGGCAGTATTCAATGGCCGTGCAACGACCGGGCGCCGGCGGGAACCCCGGTGATGCACGTGGACGAGTTCGTGCGCGGCAAGGGCCACTTCGTCGTCACCGAGTTCATCCCGACCGATGAGAAGGTGAACCAGCGCTACCCCTTGATCCTGACTACCGGCCGCATCCTGTCGCAGTACAACGTCGGCGCCCAGACGCGGCGCACCGCCAACGTCGCCTGGCACGACGAGGATCGGCTCGATATCCACCCGCACGATGCCCAGGACCGCGGCATCGGCGACGGCGACTGGGTAGGCATCGCCAGCCGTGCCGGCGAAACCGTCCTGCGGGCGCGCGTGAGCGAGCGCATGCAGCCGGGCGTGGTGTACACGACGTTCCACTTCCCGGGTTCTGGGGCCAACGTGATTACCACGGAAAACTCGGACTGGGCGACGAACTGCCCGGAATACAAGGTCACCGCGGTCCAGGTGACGCTGGTCTCGCATCCCTCCGAGTGGCAGGAGCACAGTTCCGGCGCTTTTCCGACCAGCAGATCCGCCTCGTCGAACAGCGCAAGCCGGTGCACACATGAACATCGAGCGCCTGGTGACGATGGCGAACCAAATTGGTGCGTTCTTCAATTCGCAGGGGGGACGCGAAGAGGCGGTCACGGGGATCGCCGACCATCTCAAGCGCTTCTGGGAACGGCGCATGCTGCAGGCGATCGGCCTGCACGTAGCGGCCGGCGGGGAAGGCCTGGAGGAAAACGTCGTCGCGGCGGTGCGACGGCTGGTGCCCGCCGCCACCGCGACGACGGCGGGCGCGTCGGATGCGCGCAACGAAACGCTCGGACAATCGCGCAAGGGCGCGAGCGGCTGAGGCGATCGACTGATATTCTTCGGACCGTGCGCGGGGCAGCGTCCCAGCACGCGTGCGCCTCTCCACGCTCCCCTTCGGGACGGCGATCGACCGCGGCGCATGGATCCATTGCCGGGTTGCCACCGATGAGTGAAACCGCATCTGTACCGGTCCCAAGCAGGCACGATGCGCTGCGCGAAGACATTCGTTTCCTGGGACGCATTCTCGGCGACGTGATCCGCGAGCAGGCGGGGCCCAAGATCTTCGATCTGGTCGAGACGGTGCGGCGTCTGGCCGTGCAGTTTCGTCGCGGCACGGATCCGACCGCGGGGGCGAAGATGTACCGCCTGCTCAACCGCCTCACCCCTGCCCAGACCAACTCGGTCGTGCGCGCATTCAGCTATTTTTCTCACTTGGCCAACATTGCCGAGGACCAGCACCTGATCCGGATGCGGCGCGCGCAGGAGCTGGCAGGTGCAGCGCCCGAGCCCGGCAGCGCCGCGTACGCGCTCGCCCGCCTCGAGGCAGCCCGGGTATCGGCCGATCGCGTGATCCAGTTCTTCGACCGGGCGCTGATCGTGCCAGTGCTCACCGCGCACCCCACCGAGGTGCAGCGCAAGAGCATCCTCGATACCGAACGCGAGATCGAGCGCCTGCTCGCCGAGCGCGGCACGCCGCTCACGGAGGGCGAACGTGGCACCAACGCCGAGCTGATACGGGCGTGCGTCACGACGCTCTGGCAGACGCGCATGCTGCGCGATTCGCGCCTGAGCGTCGCCGACGAAATCGAGAACGTGCTCTCCTACTACCGCTTGACGTTCCTGCGCGAGATTCCGCGCCTGTACGGGGACCTGGAGGAGCGGCTCGTAGCGGCTGGCGCGGGGCGCGCCAGCGGGCGGCGGCGCAATGCCGGTGTCCGCCTGCCGCCGTTCCTGCAGATGGGTTCATGGATCGGTGGAGATCGTGATGGCAATCCCAACGTCGATGCGGCGACCCTGGACCACGCCTTGGATCGCCAGGCGGCGGTCCTGTTCCAGTTCTACCTCGAGGAAGTGCACGCGCTCGGCGCCGAGCTCTCGGTCTCGTCCTTGCTGGCCTCGGTAAGCGAGCCGCTGCTGGAATTGGCCGACAAGTCCCCGGACCGTTCGCCGCATCGCGCGGCCGAACCCTACCGGCGTGCGCTCGTCGGTGTCTACGCGCGCCTTGCGGCAAGTACCCGGGCGCTGGGGCATACCACGGTGCTGCGTCAGGAGATCGGGCGCGCGGAGCCGTACCGTTCGCCGCGCGAATTTGCCGACGATCTGGACATCGTGGTGCAGTCGCTCGCCGGGCACGGCAGCTCGGCGCTCATCAAGCCGCGCCTTGGCCGGGTACGCCGCGCCATCGATGTCTTCGGCTTTCACCTGGCGTCCGTGGATCTGCGCCAGAGCTCGGACGTGCACGAGCGCACCATCGCCGAATTGCTGCGCGGGGCCGGCGTCTGCGAGGACTACGGCGGCCTGGACGAAGATGGGCGCGTAGCCCTGCTCACCGCCGAGATGAGTCACCCGCGCCTGCTGCATTCGCCCTATGTCCGCTATTCGGACGAGACAGGCCGGGAACTCGAGGTATTCGCGGCGGCACGCAGGGCGCGCGAGCGCTATGGCGAGCGGGCGGTTTGCAATACCATCATCTCGCACACGGAGTCGCTGTCCGACCTGCTTGAAACGGTCGTGCTGCTCAAGGAGGCGGGTCTGGCCCGTCTTTCGCGGCGGGGCGCGCCCGCGGAAGTCGATCTGCACGTGATCCCGCTGTTCGAAACGATCGGCGACCTGCGCAATGCTCCGCAGATCATGCAATCTGCGCTGGCCTTGCGCGACCTCGTGCGGTTCTATCCGATGGGCGCCAACGCAGCCCAGGAAGTCATGCTGGGATACTCCGACAGCAACAAGGATGGCGGATTCCTCACCTCGAACTGGGAGCTCTACAAGGCCGAGGTCGCCCTGGTCGCGCTGTTCCACAAGGCGCAGATCCCCTTGCGCCTTTTTCACGGCCGCGGCGGCACCGTGGGGCGCGGCGGCGGTCCCACCTATGACGCCATACTGGCGCAGCCGCCGGGCACGGTGGACGGCCAGATCCGCGTCACGGAGCAGGGCGAGATCATCGCCAACAAGTTCTCCAGCCCGCAGACCGGGCGACGCAACCTCGAGACGCTGGTGGCCGCAACCCTCGAGGCATCCTTCGCGCCCCTGCTCAAGCACAACCGGACCGTCGCGTCGCTCAAGCGCCAGTTCGAATCGACGATGGACGCTTTGAGCGAGCTGGCCTACCGCGCGTATCGCGGGCTGGTGTACGAGACGTCCGGTTTTGCCGACTATTTCTTTTCCGCGACACCCATCGCCGAGATTGCCGAGTTGAACATCGGCAGCCGTCCGGCGAGCCGGCCGCGGGGCGACAAATCGACGCGGCGCATTGAGGACCTGCGAGCCATACCCTGGGGATTCTCGTGGGGGCAATGTCGTCTGTTGCTGCCTGGCTGGTTCGGGTTTGGCAGCGCGGTCGAGGCCTGGCTGGGCGAACGGCCCAAGCATGCCGGGGAGCGACTGGCCTTGCTACGGCGCATGGTGCGGGAGTGGCCCTTCTTCGCCACGCTGCTGTCGAACATGGATATGGTGCTCGCTAAGACCGACCTGGGAGTAGCATCGCGCTATGCGGGGCTGGTTTCGGACTCGCGCCTGCGCAAGGCGGTATTCGGTGCCATCGAGGCCGAGCACGCGCTTGCGCTGCGGCACCTGCTGTCGATTCTCGGGCAATCGACGAGCCTGCAGCGCAACCCGGTGCTGGCCAATTCGATACGGGCGCGTTTTCCCTACATCGACCCGCTAAACCACCTGCAGGTCGAGCTGATCCGCCGCTATCGCGCCGACGCCGAAGGCATCGACGAACGGGCCCGCCGTGCGATCCACATATCCATCAATGGGATCGCGGCGGGTCTGCGCAACACGGGCTAACGGCGGCCCGCTGCCCGATAGCTGGCGCTCCGCGCGCGTGGAGCCTTGGGAGGAACACAGCATCATGCGAGTCGTAGAGATTGCTGCACCCGGAGGGCCCGAGGTACTTCGACTGGGCGAGCGGCCGCGCCCGCGTCCGGGGCCCGGCGAAGTACTCATCGAGGTCGTCGCCGCGGGCGTCAACCGTCCCGATGTCATGCAGCGCAAGGGCATGTACCCGCCGCCGGCCGGCGCCTCGGACATCCCCGGACTCGAGGTCGCCGGCAAGATCGTCGAGCAGGGCGACGGCGCAGGAGCGTTTTCCGTGGGCGACCACGTGTGCGCGCTGGTGGCTGGTGGCGGTTACGCCGAACTGTGTCTTGCCCCGACAGCGCAGTGCCTGCCCGTGCCAACGGGCCTGACGGACATCGAGGCTGCGTCTTTGCCGGAAACCTTCTTCACGGTTTGGAGCAATGTCTTCGATCGCGCCGGGCTGCGGCCCGGGGAGAGCTTCCTGGTGCAGGGCGGCTCGAGCGGCATCGGCGTGGCCGCCATCCAGATCGCCAATGCCTTGGGAAGCCGCGTGTTCGCCACCGCCGGTAGCCAGGACAAGTGCGCCGCCTGCGTGCGCCTGGGGGCGCAACGTGCGATCAATTACCGCTCCGAAGATTTCGTGGCCATCGTCAAGGCCGAGACCGGCGGGCGCGGGGTCGACGTCATTCTCGACATGATCGGCGGCGACTACCTGTTGCGGGAGACGGCAGCGCTGGCCGAGGACGGGCGCCTGGTCTTTATCAATACGATGGGCGGCGCCAAGACCACGGTGAATCTGCTCGAGATCATGGTCAAGCGGCTGACGATCACCGGCTCGACGCTGCGTTCGCGCCCCGTGACGGTCAAGGCGGAAATCGCGCGCCGCTTGCAGCAGCACGTCTGGCCCCTGCTCGAGGTCGGCAAGGTCAAGCCCGTCGTCTACCGCACCTTTCCGTTTGCGCAGGCGGCGCAGGCGCACGCGCTGATGGAAAGCAGCGAGCACGTCGGCAAGATCGTCCTGCTCGCCTGAAGCAGCTCCTGGTTGCCGCGGGGCGCTGCGCGGCGGCAATGCTATTGCCGTTGCGCCCGGTTTGCGCCATGCTGCGGCTCTGCCCAAGGGAATCGTTGGAGAGATCGATGCGAATGCTGCGGCTGTGCGGGTTGATGGCACTGGCGGTCTTGCTGCCTGGGTGCGGATACAACGGAATTCAGACCAGGGACCAGGCCGTCAAGGCGGCATGGGCCGAAGTGCTGTCGCAGTACCAGCGGCGCGCCGACCTCATCCCCAACATCGTGAACTCGGTCAAGGGCGAAACCAACTTCGAGCAGGAAACGCTGACGCGGGTAATCGAGGCGCGCGCCAAGGCAACCTCGATTCAGGTGACGCCCGAGTTGGCCAACGACGCGGCGGCGCTGCACAAGTTTCAGCAGGCGCAGGGCGAGCTGTCCTCGGCCCTGTCGCGTCTGCTCGTGGTATCGGAGAACTACCCGAACCTCAAGTCCAACCAGGGATTCCAGGATCTGCGCGCCGAGCTCGAGGGGACCGAGAACCGGATCTCGATCGCGCGCAACCGCTATATCAAGGCGGTGGAGGATTACAACGTCTTCATCCGGCAGCTGCCGCAGAATCTCACGGCCATGGCCTTGGGTTACAAGGAGAAGCCGCAGTTCACGGTGGAGAACGAGCAGGCAGTGCAAAAGCCGCCGACCGTCGATTTTGGCGTCCCAAAGAAGTGATGCACGGCGCAGGCGTCGTGGGGCCGGACGTGGCGGATGCGCTTCTCGATCGCTAGCCTCGCCCTGCTGTTCGCGTTCGTGCTGCCGGCCGCGCTGGCGGCCGACACGACGCGTGGCCCCGATGGCTTGCTCCTGGTGCCGCCGCTGGCGCGCGTGTCCGACCCGAGCGGCTACCTTGCCCCGGCCGATCGAGCGGCACTCGAGAACAAGCTCGCCGACTTCGAGGCCACGCATGGCTCGCAAATCGCGATCGTCTTGGTGAAGTCGACGCGTCCCGAGCCGATCGAGGACTTCGCCCACCGCGTCGGCGAGGCATGGAAGATCGGCCGCCGGGGTATCGGCGATGGCGTGCTCATCGTCGTGGCAGTCCAGGATCGCGCGGCGCGCATCGACGTCGCGCGGCGCCTCGAGGGGGCCATTCCCGATGTCATTGCGTCCCGCGTGATCCGCGAGAAGATGGGGCCGCGCTTTGCCGCCAAGGACTACGCGGGCGGGCTTGCGGCAACGCTCGACGCCTTGTTCGGGCTCATCGTGGCGGAGGGGCTGCCGCCGGGTGCGGTCAGCGGCCAGGTCGAGCGTGGCGACGGCGGCCGCGGCGCGGCACAGGGCGAGCAGGCCATACGCGGGCTGGTCCCCTTCGTCATCGGCGGGGTGTTGCTGGGCATCGTGCTGCGCCGCGTGTTTGGTGTCCTTGGGGCCCTGCTGGCCGCGGGCGGGGCCGTGGCAGTGGTGGCCTACCTGCTCTCGTCGCTGCTACTGGGCGCCATCGCCGGCGTCCTCGTGTTCGTGCTCGCAAGCTTCGGCGGACCGATGATGGCCGTCACGCAGGTCTTGGGAGGCCGTGGCGGGGGTTTCCCGGGCGGCTTCGGCGGTGGCGGTGGCGGGGGCGGGGGCTTTAGCAGTGGCGGTGGCGGCGACTTCTCGGGCGGTGGCGCCTCGGGAAGCTGGTGACCGACATGAATTCGAATCCTGCCAGCAGCCTGCTCGCAAGGCGCAAATCGCGGCTTGGACGCTGGCTCGCGCACGCGGTGACCACGCCCTTGGCCGTGCGGAGCGCGTTTCCGCCCCGCGTCCTGGCGTCGATCGGGGCGGCAATTGAGCTGGCCGAGGCCGGCCACAGCGGCGAGATCCGTTTCGTGGTGGAGGGGACCTTGCCCTGGGCCTTCCTGCGGCGCAACGCGCCGGTCCGGCACCGGGCGCTAGCGCTGTTCTCGCAGCTGCGGGTGTGGGACACCGAACACAACAACGGCGTGCTGATCTATATCGAACTTGCGGACCGGGGAGTGGAAATCGTTGCCGATCGCGGCATTGCTCGCCTGGTCGAGCCGCAAGTCTGGCACCATATTTGCCATGAACTGAAGGAGCGGTGCAAGGTCGGCGCATACGAGGCGGGCGCGGTTGCCGCCGTGCGCGAGGTCGGTGCGCTGCTGCAGCGCGCGTTTCCGCTGGCGCCGGGCCAGACGCGCACCAACGAGTTACCGGATCGGCCGCTGGTCTTATGAAGGCGATGCCGTAGGGCGCCGTCCGGCAAACCTGGGTCGATTAGTTTGGCAAAATCGGCAACACCGATCTCACATAGGAAGAAACACCATGCCCATCACGATGTACACGGCGAGCGTACCCCGCCTCGCTAACACCTTGAAGAACCTTTCGGAGATTCTCACCAAGGCCGAGGCGTATGCGACCGCCCGCAAGATCGACCCGGCGGTGCTGCTCTCGGCGCGGCTGTATCCGGACATGTTCGCCCTGACGCGCCAGGTGCAAGTGGCCTGCGACAACGCCAAGGGCGCGGCCGCCCGCCTAGCCGGCATGGAGGTGCCCAAGCACGAGGACACCGAGCAAAGCTTTGCGGAGCTGCAGCAGCGCATTGCCAAGGTCATCGCGTTCATCGAGTCGGTACCGGCCAATCGCATCGACGGCTCGGAAGAGCGCAAGATCGTTCTCACCCTGCGCGGCCACGATGTCACGTTCAACGGCCTGCAGTACCTTACCGGCTACGTGCTGCCGAATTTCTACTTCCACGCCGTGACGGCCTACGACATCCTGCGGCACAACGGCGTGGAGCTCGGCAAGCGCGACTTCCTCGGCAATCCCTGAGGCGATGATTCAGTAGTGCGCCGCGCTCGTTGCGTCCTGCTCGCCGCGCCCCGCAACGAAGAAGTAGTACGTGGCCTGGTACGGAACCCGGGCCACGTTGCCCACCAGCGTCGGGTCGCAGCCCTCCGCCGGCGCCCTGCCGCCGACCGTGTTCACCCGCTGGATGCTCTTGGTGGCGCTCAACACGCCCCCGCCGGCAGTGGATTTGGCGGTCAGCAGCAGCCACGGAATGGCCGTGGCATCCGGTCCCGGGTCCTGTGCGACCAGCGCCCCGACGACTTTGCTGCCGTCCGTCGATTCCCAGGTCGGGCCCGCGTAGTGCTTGCCGATCGGTTTGCCGTTACGGTCGTATAGCGCGGCTTGCGGTTCCTTGAAGACCCACGAAACGCGGGTCGGGTCGGTCTTGGTGGCCTCGCAGGTATAGACCTGCACACCGCTGGCCCGTGCCTCCAGGGAGACCGATTGCCCCGCGGGAACCCGCAGCTTGTCTGGAACCTGCGGCGCGGGCAGGGAAGTGCAGCCAGCAACGAGACTCGCGAGTGGCGGGGACAACAGCAAAACGGCAGTGGTCATCCTCATCGGGGGAAGCTCCTTGCAGAATGCGACATTGCCACCGCCCATTGGCAGTGTCGCGCCACTTTACAATGAAACAGCGAGCGAGATTCATCGGAACAAGACAATGGCAATGCACGAAGGGGTGGCATGCCCGAGGCATTGATCGTGCAGGCGGCCGATGGGTACCCGATCGGGGGGCTCCTCTGGCGGCACCCGGCGCCAGGCGCCGGGACCCGGTCCGTCGTGATCGTCAATGCGGCAACATCGGTGCGCTGCGGTTACTACGCGCGCTTTGCCCAATTTCTCTTCCACCATGGTTTTGACGTCATCACCTACGACTATCGCGGCACCGGCGCCTCGCGGCCACGCTCGCTGCGGCGCTTCGAGGCGTCGTGGATCGACTGGGGGCGGCTGGACTTCGAGGCTATGCTCCAGTACGCGCGACGCGCCTTTCCCGGCCAGCCGATCGATGTCGTGGCGCACAGCATCGGCGGCTTTGTCATCGGTTTTGCGCCCTCCAACCACCTGATCCGCCGCATCGTCACCATGGGAGCACAGCATGCGTACTGGCGCGACTATGCCCCGAGGGCGCGCTACAAGATGCTGCTCAAGTGGCATCTCTTCATGCCGGCGCTGACGGCCTTGGTCGGCTACTTCCCGGGGCGCAAGCTGGGCTGGCTCGAGGACACGCCCAGGGGCGTGGTGCGCGACTGGAGCAGGGCAAGGCGGCGGTTTGATAGCGAGTACCGTCGCGGTACGCGGCCGCATTCGGACAGCGCAGCGCTGATGAAGCAGTTTGCCGCGGTCACGGCCCCCACTCTGGCGTTGAGCGTGACGGACGACGAGTTCGGTACCGTGCCGGCCATCGAACGCTTGCTGGGCTACTTCACCAACAGCCCGGCAACGCATGTGCGCATCGCGCCCGAGTCGATCGAGCAGGCCTCGATCGGGCATTTTGCCTTTTTCAGCGACCGCTATGAAAAGACCCTGTGGCCGATACCGCTCGAGTGGCTGCGTACGGGCCGCTATCCTGACGACGCGCCGGGCGCCGTCATCGCAAGCGGCCGGCGTGGCGGCCCGGCGCGGGACCGCTGAGGGGCGCCATGCCATACTCGCGTGAGGGAGAGTCGGCTCGCACTCGATCGGACAGCCGCGGTCCAAGCCTGATGGGGTAGCGCGCAGCTCGGCCAAAAATCTCTCCCCTTCGGAGGCGATAATGCGAAAGTCACGGTACGTGGTTTTGTTGGTTGCATGGTTGCTTTGCGGGTGTGCGGGTGCTCCGGTGGTCACGGGCGACTCGCGCTTTCCTTTCGATACCGTCCGCGGCGGTTATGGGGGCAACGAATTCAGCGCCTTGAGCCCGGAGGGGCAGCGGGTTTTGGACAACAAGGCTGGCGCGGCGCCGCCACCGTCGCCAACTCCGGCTGCGGCAACGCCCGCCGGCACGGTGGCTGCGGCGTCCGCCGTTGCCGCGGCCGACAAGGCAATCGTCCCATCATCCGGGGAGTATCAAATAGCAATTGATGCCAATGCGTTTGCCGCCGTCTTCGGACCATTGGCCGTGCCGGTGAAGCCCTCGGCTGCGCAGTTGATGCAACTCGACAGCCTGTCGCTGGTCGCCGCCGAGGCCACGCGCGTCGTGCTGCAGCAGCAGATCCTCGCCTGCCGGCGCGCCGGGGACGCTTGCCGGCTTGC
>OKRD01000153.1 GCA_900290335.1 Burkholderiales bacterium
TATTCAGAGAATCGTTCCCGCTTCGTTCAACCAGTCAAATTCACTGTGACGAGGTACTAGTACCTCGTCACAGAGGTTCTGACTCTTTGGCTGCCTCGGGGTAGGCTCGGGCCAGCTTGACCCTCGCGCGGTCGGTTGTGAACATCCACTTGATGCGGGCGCCGGTCTCGTTGCGTTGCTTCTCCCAGGCGTTGATCTCGGCGACAAGGCGTTCGCGCTCGCCGATGCGACGATCCAGGCACTGACCGCGCAGTACTCCGATCTCGATCTCGACCATGTTCAGCCAGCTGGCGTGCTTCGGCGTGTAGTGAAACTCCAGGCGTTGGAGCAGCCGGTGCGCCTCAGGCGCGGGGAAGGTTTCATAAAGCGCGCCTGCGGTGTGCGTGGACAGGTTGTCCAGCACCACCCGGATGAGATCGGCATGTGCATAATGCACATCGGCGAGATCACGCATGCAATGGGCGAAGTCGCACGCGGTGCGATGGTCGGTGACCTTCACATGGCGCCAGGATTTATGCGCATCGAGAAACACGAATAGATTGGCTGTGCCATTGCGCCGATACTCGCAATCATAGCGTTCCGGCTGGCCAGGCGCGGCAGGAATTGGCTGACGCACCTCGCCAATGAGCTGGGTCGGGCTTTCGTCGAAACACACCACGGGACGCTGCGGATCGGATGCCTCACCGTAAAGATCAAGCACATCCTCCATGCGTGCCACATAGGTGCCGTCAACTTTTGGGATGCACCACATGTCCTTTTGCCAGGGCTTCAACGCCTTCTCGGCGAGGCGCCGGCGCACCGTCTCATACGACAGCGCTTCATGGTCGGTCAGCTTGACCATCTCGCCGGCCAACAAATCCAGCGTCCAGCGTGCGCGCCCCTCCGGCGGCCTGGAGCAGGCAGTGGCCACCAGCAGGGCTTCTTCCCGGCCCGTCAGCTTGCGCGCGGCACCGGGGCGTGCCTCCTCGGCGAGCGCAAGCTCAAGGTTGCCCTCCACGAAGCGGCGCTTGGTCCGGTACACCGTGGACCCGCCGACCGAAACTGCCGTGGCGATTGCCCCGTCGCTGACGCCGGCGTCGGCGGCCAGCAGGATCTGGGCGCGCTTGAGCTTGCGTGCCGGGTGCTTGCCGCCACTCAGCAGCGCGGTGAGCTGGTCGCGTTCGGTTTGGCTGAGATCGACCCGATATCGTATATTCATCAACGCCCCCTGTGGTTGAGGGCACAACAGATGAATCACATGTCCGAGCCGCGTCACGTCCTTCAAGCACCGGGATTCACCGAAAAGCAGGGGCAGTATCTGGCCTTCATCCACGCCTACACGCTGGTGATGGGCCGCCCACCGGCCGAGGCCGATCTGCAACGGCACTTCGGCGTTACCCCGCCCTCGGTCCACGGTATGGTGCTCGGTCTGGAACGCGCCGGCCTGATCGAAAGACAACCGCGGCGCGCACGAAGCATCGCTATCCTGGTCGAAGCCCACGAATTGCCGCCGTTACGGCCGCGCCAAGATCAACCGGTCAAAACCTCTGTGACGAGGTACTAGATCAGTGAGGCCGATCGCGTCGTCCAATTCTCGGTGGACAAGGATGCCAGCATCGGAGGTGATGCGGCTGCCATGGAATTCCAGCTTCAGGCGGCGGTCGAAATCGACCCGCAGAGAGCCATCATCCGATTCACCCGCTGGGTGTTCCATGAACTCACCACCATGACAGATACAACATCTTGATATTCATAGCAGATTCGACCGATTCGTACGACTATATTGTCGTTCATCCGGGAAATTCGGGATTAAGGGGATCACCCTCCGCATCCCGCTCCAGCCGCCCCATCCGCCGCCGTCCCACCGCCAGTTCGGTGACGATACCGTGCAGCGTGCGCAACTCCTGTTCGGTGACTTCGCCGCGCTGGAAGAAATGGCGGATGTTGCGCACCATCCCCGGCCGCTTCGGCAGATTGCGCAGGAAGCCGCACGCATCGAGCTGATCGATCAGGTGGGCGAGGAAATTCTCCAGCTCCGCCTTGGTGGCGATCCGCGTCTCGTTGGTCATCAACGCGCGCGGCAGAACGGTTTCGTCGGCGGTCCACCATTCATAGGCCACCACCATCACCGCCTGCGCCAGGTTCAGCGACATGAACGCCGGGTTGAGCGGAAAGCGCACCAGCGCGTCCGCCTGCGCCATGTCGTCATTGTCCAGCCCCGCGCGCTCGGGGCCGAACAGCACGCCCGCGCGCAGCTCGCGCGCGCAGATCTCGCGCAGCTCCGCCGCCGCGCCGCGCGCCGTCAGCACCGGCTTGACGATGTGGCGCGGCCGCGGGCAGGTGGCGAACACGTGGTGCAGGTCGGCGACCGCGTCGGCCACGCTGGGGAACACCGTCGCGGCATCCAGGATGCGGTCGGCGCCGGAGGAATTGCGCCACGCCTTCTCCTGCGGCCAGCCGTCGCGCGGCGCGACCAGGCGCAGATGGAACAGGCCGCCGTTCGCCATGGCGCGGGCGCAGGCGCCGATATTGTCGGCGAGTTGCGGACGCACCAGGATGACGACAGGCGAATTGCCGATCGGAGCGATATCGGCACCAAATTCGCGGCCGGTCATGGCAGGTTAATAAGAAAGAATAACACGGATTACACGGAGCAGATGAATACTTGTGCGCCGCAGGCGCGCCCGAATTGCTTCTCTGTGTAATCCGTGCCTTTTCCGTGTAATCCGTGTTATTCTTCCTTGCGAAGCTGTCGCCACTGCGGCGATACGTCGGGCGCCGCTCATATACTGGCCCGCCGCCACGTAGTCCCCCCCGCCCCGTC
>OKRD01000147.1 GCA_900290335.1 Burkholderiales bacterium
TGGGCCGGTTGTATGCTCGACGTTGCGCGTTGCCCGCGCCGGTTGCCAGGCGCCGGTCCGGGGAGCAACGCGCCCGCCGCGAGACGCGCCGCTGGCCGGTGTCTTGGTCACCGGTGGTCTATTGCCGCGCCGTATCGCTGCCCTGGCTCCGGGGTTACGATTGCTAGGATCGTGGCCACACTGCTGACCCGGGGTGCCGCGGATTCCCTCTGCGCATCTGCGGCGCACTGCCAGCGCCGAATCATGTCTGGGCCGCGAAACGGAGTCGACCATGCACACCCAAGACTTGAGCGCCTGGCACCATGACCATTCCTTTGACAAGGGCAACATCGCCGCAGAGCGCGGAACGCGGGCGGTGATGTGGATTACCGCCGCCATGATGATGGTCGAGATCGCCGCAGGCTGGGGGTACAACTCGATGGCCCTGCTGGCCGATGGCCTTCACATGAGTTCGCATGCCGTTGCCATCGGGCTGAGCGCCTTTGCCTACGCGGCTGCCCGCCGCCACTCGGCCGACCGAAGGTTTGCCTTCGGAACGTGGAAGATCGAGGTGCTCGGCGGCTTCGCCAGCGCCATGCTGCTGGTGGCCTTCGCCGCGCTGATGCTGGCGGGCTCCGTGGAACGGCTCATAAACCCGGCTCCGATTCACTACGAGGACGCCATCGTCATCGCCGCGCTGGGTTTGCTGGTAAACCTCGTCTGTGCGTTCATCCTCGGCGCTGCCCACCACGGCGAACATGGCGAGCGGCACGATCACCACCACCCCGGGCATCATCATGACCTGAACCTGCGGTCCGCCTACGTCCATGTCGTTGCCGACGCGGCGACGTCGGTACTGGCCATCGTTGCGCTGGCCGGCGGCTTGCACTACGGCTTGGCGTGGCTCGACCCGGCGACCGGCATGGTCGGAGCAGTCGTCGTGGCGCTGTGGGCCAAGCGGCTCATTGCCGACACCGGCAAAGTCCTGCTCGACTGCGAAATGGACCACCCCATCGTCGACGAGACCCGTGCCGCGATCGAGGAGGGAGGCCGCGAGAGCCAGACCCGTGTCGTTGACCTGCATGTCTGGCGCGTCGGCAAGGCCAGTTACTCGTGTGCCGTAAGCCTGCTGACCCACGACGGCACGCTCACGCCCGAGCAGGTGCGCGCGTGGTTGTCGCAGCACGGCGAGATCGCGCACTCTACGATTGAAATTCACCAGTGTGGGGATACCGCGGGGCGGCATGCGCCGCAGATTCATCGACCGCACGGCGGCCCTTGGCAAGCGACCCTTGTGCCAAATTCGTCGGCCCCCGGCGCCGCCAACTGAGGTCGGCCGCGACCGCCGAACGGGAACATGTCGGACATCATTTACCCGGCGACCACCGCCAGCGACTACGATGCATTCGCGGGGCTGGTCCGCGAGTACATCGAATGGGCCCGCATGCGCTACCGGGATCATCCGTGGGTCATCGATCAGGTCCTGAGCCACCAATCCTTTGAAACCGAACTTCAGACCTTGCCTGCTTGCTACGGTCCCCCGAACGGCGGCACCCTGCTCGTCCAGCGCGAGGGCCGGATCTGCGGCTGCGGCGCCTACCGCAGGCTCTCCGGCACGGCCTGCGAGATGAAGCGGCTGTTCGTTCCGGATCGGTACCGGGGCCATGGAACCGGCCGCAGGCTTTGCGAGGCGATCAACGCTTCGGCGAGGGACGCCGGATATACACTGATGCGGCTCGACACGGGGAATCTTTTCACGGAGGCGATCGCGATGTACCAGTCCATGGGATTTCGTACCTGCGCACCACACCACGCGTACCCGGAGAAGCTCCTGCCCTACGTTGTATTCATGGAATTGCCGCTTGCCGGCGGCTAGCGCGTGGTTTCGTCCCGTTTCGTGGGGTCCGTTTCGGAGCAGCGGCGATGCATTCCTTGACAAAGCTTGCGCTCGGCGTGATGGGAAGGCTGCGCCCCAGCCCCGCCAAGGGGGATTCGGCCGCGGCGATCTCGCTGCCGCCCCCCGAGAGCCAAGGCGGCGCGCCGCTCATGGACGCGTTAGGTCGACGTCATTCCACTCGCGAATTCGCACCCGATGAACTGCCCTTGCCGCTGCTCTCCAGTTTGCTTTGGGCCGCCTATGGCGTGAACCGGGCCGACGGCGGACGCACTGCCCCGTCGGCGTTGAACGCGCAGGAGATCGACGTCTTCGTCGCGCTACGCTCGGGAGCGTATCGCTACGATGCCCGCGCGAACGAGTTGCGCCTTGTGGCGGCCAGCGACCTGCGGCGCATCACCGGCTATCAAGACTTCGTCGACGACGCGCCGCTGGATCTGGTCTACGTTGCCGATCATGCACGCATGCGATTGGTTCCGGTGCAACTGCGCGAGTCCTTCGCGTCAGCGGCGGCCGGGGCGATTTCGCAGAATGTCTACCTGTTTGCCGCCGGCAACGGCCTGGCAAGCGTTGTGCGCGCCTGGATCGACCGCGCGGCGATAGCCGACGCGCTGGGACTGACGCACGATCAGCAGGTATTGTTTTCGCAGACCGTCGGCTACCCCAAGGGCGCTTCCTGACCGTCAAACCAGCATCGACAACCGGAGTGCAATGGTGGCCACAACTCTGCAGCTCATCTCGACCGCATTTGGGCACGGCGCGAGCATCCCGAGGCGCTTTACCTGCGAGGGCGAGGACCGATCGCCGCCCCTGTCGTGGTCGGGCATTCCTGCGCACGCCCGGTCCTTGGTGCTGATCGTCGATGATCCGGATGCCCCGGACCCGGCTGCGCCCCAGATGACCTGGGTACACTGGGTGCTGTACAACCTGGCGCCCGATACGGTCGGCCTCGAAGAGGGTGTCAAGCTCCTCGCGCTGCCGGCCGGAACGCTGCTGGGCAAGAACGACTGGAAGCGCACGGGCTATGGCGGACCGTGTCCACCGATCGGGCGGCACCGCTACTTTCACAAGCTATACGCGCTTGACGCCCTGTTGCCCGACCTGCGCAAACCGACCAAAAGCGAGCTGCTGCTGGCAATGGAGGGCCGCATCCTGGCCCAGGCGGAACTGATGGGAACCTACCAGAAGGAGCGCAGCTAGCGTCGCCCCGGCCCTGCCGCCGTCCGGCGACCCAGGACGTAGCAAGGCACCCAACCGTCGCGCCTTGCCAGATAACCGAACCCAGGAGGAAACATGCCACGTAACCGCCGCGTATTGCTCGTTAGCCGTCCCGACGGTAAACCGACCGAGGACAACTTCCGCCTCGAAACGGTCGAAACTCCGGCGCTCGCCGAGGGACAACTACTGGTGCGCAATCATTGGCTATCGCTCGACCCGTACATGCGCGGCCGGATGAACGAAGGCCGTTCGTACGCGACGCCGCAACCGCTCAACGACACGATGCAAGGGCAGACTGCCGGGATCGTGGTCGAGTCACGCCATCCCTCCTGGCCCGTCGGCACACCGGTGCTGGGCGGATTCGGCTGGCAGGAGTACGGCGTATCTGACGGTACCGGCCTGCGCAAGCTCGACGCCAACGCCATTCCCTTGTCTGCCTACCTGGGCCCGGTCGGGATGCCGGGCGTCACGGCCTGGTACGGCCTGAACCGGATCATCGAGCCCAAGGAGGGCGAAACGGTCGCGGTCTCGGCGGCCAGCGGCGCCGTCGGCATGATTGTCGGCCAGCTGGCCAAGCGCGCCGGGGCACGCGCCGTCGGGATTGCCGGCGGGCCGGACAAGTGCCGCTACGTGGTCGATACCCTGCGCTTTGACGCATGCGTCGATTACAAGAGCAGCGACCTCAACGCCGAGCTACGGCAGGCTTGTCCGCAAGGCATCGACGGGTACTTCGAAAACGTGGGCGGGCGGGTGATGGACGCGATGCTGCCCCGGATGAATGCGTTCGGGCGCATCGCCCTGTGCGGTTTGATCGCCGGCTATAACGGTGCACCGATTCCGATTGGCAATCCGAGCTGGCTGTTGATCAGCCGCTTGAAGTTGCAGGGCTTCATCATCTCCGAACACCTTGACATCTGGCCGCAGGCGCTCAAGGAGCTCGGTGCAGGCGTCGCCAGCGGGGCCATCCGCTATCGCGAGTCCGTGGCGCAGGGACTGGAGAATGCGCCGCGGGCCTTCCTCGGAATGCTCGAGGGGCAAAACTTCGGCAAGCAACTCGTCAAGCTGACGGACTGAGGGCCGTGGGTTCGGTCACGGGCCAAGGCGGCATCGGCGCTGCGGCGTCATGCCGTCGGCGATAGGTCGACGGGTCGGAAAGGGACAATGGCAGATGCAAGACTTTCAAGGTAGAGCCGCGGTGATTACCGGCGCCGCGAGCGGATTCGGACGAGAGTTCGCGCGCAGCGCGCGATCGCTCGGAATGCGCCTCGTGCTGGCAGATGTTGACGAGGCGGCGTTGGCCGCGCTCGTGGCCGAGCTTGGCGACAAAGCGAACGTCATCGGCGTCAAGGTCGACGTCTCCGATGCAGCCCAGGTCGAGAACTTGGCAGCGCGCGCCCAGGGCGCGTTCGGACCGGTCCATCTGCTTTTCAACAATGCCGGCGTCGGCTCCGGCGGGTATGTATGGGAGAACTCGGAGCATGACTGGCAGTGGGTGCTCGGTGTCAACCTGATGGGCGTCGTGCACGGCTTGCGCCACTTCGTGCCAGCGATGCTTGCCTCAAGCCGCGCCGGAGAGCCCGCGCACATCGTCAACACCGCGTCGGTGGCGGGCTGGCTGAGCGCGCCCCTGATGGGGGTGTACAACGTCAGCAAGCATGCGGTCGTGACCCTGACCGAGACCCTGTTCCATGATTTGCGGCTGGCCGGGTCGAAGATCGGGGTCACCTTGTTGAGTCCGGCTTTTGTCGCTACCGGAATCAGCCACTCCGATCGCAGTCGCCCCGAACGATTCGCCGCGGACTCGCCGCCGACTGCCTCGCAGCGCGCCGCCCAAGCGCAGACCGCGAAGGCGGTGGAAAGCAGCCGCCTTAGCGCCGCGCAAGTGGCGCAGATGACCTTTGACGCGATCCGCGCCGAGCGGTTTTACGTCTTCACCCACCGGCAGATCCTGCCGAGCGTCCGCAGCCGGGTGCTCCATGCGGTCGAGGGTCTGGCTCCGGCGGATCCTTACGAAGACCGTCCCGAAAGCCGCCCCAGGGTCGACTGAGGCAGGGCGCCCAAGCGACGGTCCGCACGGAGCGCTGACAGCGCGCCGGAGGCTCAGCGCCGATTCGCTGCCTTTTTCTGCGACGCGATCGACGCGGGCGGCGGTGCACCGGCGCGCGGCGGCAGACCCGTGTGCTGGGTCAGAAGTCGGCCGCGGGTAACGGGCGAGAGGCGACTGCCGGCCGCGGTCGAATTTTTGCGGCGCGCGCTCTGGTATTCGCCACCGCCGGCCGGCTGATGGCGGGGCACCAGATGCTGCTTACCGTTACCGATGAGATCCGCGCGCCCCATGGCCTTGAGCGCGTCGCGCAGCAGCGGCCAATTCTTGGGATCGTGATAGCGCAAGAACGCCTTGTGCAGCCGCCGCCGGCGCTCCCCCCGCACGATGTCGACGCCGGCGCTGGCGCGGGTCACCTTGGCCAGCGGATTCTTGCCGCTGTGGTACATCGCCGTGGCCGTTGCCATGGGGCCGGGGTAGAACGTCTGCACCTGGTCGGCGCGAAATCCGTTGCGCTTGAGCCAGAGCGCCAGATGCATCATGTCCTCGTCCGTGGTGCCGGGGTGTGCAGCGATGAAGTACGGAACCAAGTATTGCTTCTTGCCGGCCTCGGCGCTGAACTTGTCGAACAGTTGCTTGAAGCGGTCGTACGCGCCAATGCCGGGCTTCATCATCATGCGCAAGGGACCGGGCTCGGTATGTTCCGGCGCGATCTTGAGATAGCCGCCGACGTGGTATTTCACCAATTCGCGGATGTACTCGGGCGATTCCAGCGCCAGGTCGTAACGCAGACCAGAGCCGATCAACACTTTCTTCACGCCGGGTAGCGCGCGCGCGCGGCGGTACAGGTGGATGAGCGGACCATGGTCGGTCGCCAAGTTCTGGCAGATCTTCGGATACACGCAGGAGGGCTTTCGGCACGCGGCCTCGATCAGCGCCGACTTGCAGCCGATCCGATACATGTTGGCGGTCGGTCCGCCAAGATCGGAGATCACACCGGTAAAGCCTGCGACCTGGTCGCGGATCGTCTCGATTTCGCGAAGGATCGATTCCTCGCTGCGGCTCTGAATGATGCGTCCCTCGTGCTCGGTGATGGAACAAAAGGTGCAGCCGCCAAAGCAGCCGCGCATGATGTTGACGCTGAAGCGAATCATCTCCCACGCGGGAATCTTGTTCGGCCCGTCGGTGTCGCCGTAGCTCGGATGGGGCGCACGCGCGTACGGCAGATCGAACACGGCATCCATCTCCGCCGTCGTCAATGGAATCGGCGGCGGATTGAGCCAAACGTCGCGCGCCGTCGGCCCTTCGCCGTGCGCCTGGACCAACGCGCGCGCATTGCCCGGGTTGGTCTCCAGGTGCAGCACCCGGCTTGCGTGCGCATACAGCACGGGATCGGCACGCACCTGTTCGTACGACGGCAAGCGGATCACGGTGCGATCGCGCGGGGGCGCGCGCCGCTGGCGGCCGCCACTGGCCACGGGCGCGGTAAGCGGCTGCCAAGCGGCCTGCGGTGAGGCGCTGGCCGCTGACGCGGCAGTGGCCGCGGACTGCCCCCGATCGCAGTGCGATGATTGCCGTGCGGCGCGCTCGGTCGTCGTCAGGTAAGGATTGAGGCAGGGAGCGGCTCCCAAGCCCGCCGCAGCGGGCGCGTCGATCGAGCTCGAATCGATCTCGGACCAGCCCGGCGCTTTCTGGCGCCGCACGAAGGCCGTGCCGCGCACGTCGCACGCGTGCGGCGAGCCGGTGGGCGATTTCGACAATGGCGCGCTCTGCGCTGCCGTACACCAGCAGATCGCACTTCGAGTCCACCACCATCGATCGGCGCACCTTGTCCTGCCAGTAGTCGTAATGCGCGATGCGCCGCAGCGAGCCTTCGATGCCGCCCATGACCAGCGGCACATCCCCGTAGGCCTCGCGGCAGCGCTGGGCATAGACCAGAGCGCAGCGGTCCGGTCGCTTGCCGGCGATGCCGCCCGGCGTGTAGGCGTCGTCGCTGCGGATCTTGCGATCCGCCGTATAGCGGTTGATCATGGAATCCATGTTCCCGGCGGTGACTCCGAAGAACAGGTTCGGCCGTCCGAGCGCCTTGAACGGCTCAGCGCTCTGCCAATCCGGTTGGGCGATGATGCCGACCCGAAACCCCTGCGCCTCCAAGACGCGTCCGATCAGGGCCATGCCAAAACTCGGGTGATCCACGTAGGCATCGCCGCTTACGATGACGATGTCGCAGCTGTCCCATCCAAGGGCATCCATCTCCGCACGGCTCATCGGCAAGAACTTCGCCGGGCCAAAACGCTTCGCCCAAAATGGCCGGTAGGCCGTCAGCGGGCGCACGGGGCGATACGAGAACTCGGACGCTTCGTCGGTCAGGCCGCGCACGGTGGCGAGCAAAGACTCGGAATCAAGGGTACGGATCTTGTCCACCATTGCGAAAAGGGCACGACAGCGCCAGGGTCAAAGGCCGCAGCGCGATCAAGCGCTGATACTAGCGCGCTTACCGAACCGGGCCGCGGCCGGCCGTCCTCTTGCGAGCAGGGAGCGATCGAGGCGACGGAGGAGCAGCAAAACCCAGACGGCAGCCTCCACGACGTCGACGCAAAGGTGCAGATCTGGGTCCTGCCGCCACTTGCGCCCTCGGTAGTGCCGTCGCTCTTGCCCGACTCATCGCTCCTTCTCACGCACGGACGGGACTGCGAGGGCCCGGTTGGCAATGCGTCACTCCCGGCGCTCCGGCCGTCTTTGCAGCGCCCTTGCCTTCGAGGAGCAGTTGCGCCGGGCAAGACCATCGACCGCATACTGTCTTAGGGCAAGTTCCGGCCGTGCCGGAACCCACGATGCGTGAAGGTCATCGCGGTTCCGGCGCCTTTGCACGGCTGAACCGTCGCCCCGGCGCGCCCCGACCAAGGCGAACTCAAGAAAGCTGCTGCTGGGCCTTGCCGGCGGCGGGCAGACCGGCTTGCGCGGCCGCCTGCCGTGCATGATCAGTGCCAAGGAACAGATACATCGCCGGTACCACAAACAGCGTGAACAGGGTGCCGACGGACAGACCGCTAAATACGACCCAGCCCATTGCCTGCCTGCCGGAGGCGCCCGCACCCGAGGCAATTGCCAGGGGCACGACGCCCAGAACCATGGCTGCGGTGGTCATGAGAATCGGCCTCAGGCGAACGCCAGCGGCCTCGACCACCGCGTCGAGCTTGCTTCGCCCGGCGCGCTGCAGTTCGTTGGCGAACTGGACGATCAAGATCCCGTGCTTGCTGATCAGTCCCATCAAAGTGACCAGTCCGACCTGCGAATAGATATTGAGCGAGGAAAAAAGGTTGACGTAAATCAGCGCACCAAACAAGGCCAGCGGAACCGACACGAGGATGACGATCGGGTCACGGAAGCTCTCGAATTGCGCTGAGAGCGCAAGAAACACGATGATGATCGAAAAGGCGAGGGTTATGGCGAATCCGCCCGTTTCGCTCAGAAACTGGCGCGACTGCCCCGAGTAGTCCATCGAATAGGCTGGCGATCCAACCTCCGCCACCGTGTCGCGCAGGAACTGCAGTGCATCGCCCTGGGAAACCGCCGGCGCGGCATTGACTCCGGCAATCGTTACGGAATTGAGCTGCTGGAAATGGGTGATGGTCTCCGGCACAACCGTAGTTTCCAGGTGCGCCACGGTCGACAACGGGACATTGACTCCGCCGGGAGTGCGAAATTCGTAGCTGAGCACCTGCGAGGGGTTGAGCCGGTCGACCTGCAGCACTTGCGGAATCACCTTGTACGACCGGCCCGCTATCGAGAAGTAGTTGACGTAGTTCCCGCCCAAGGCCCCACCGAGCGCGGCGCCGATATCGCCCTGGGTCAGACCCATGGCGCCGATCAGATCGCGATCAAACACGAGGGTCGTCTGCGGCTTGTCGATCTTCAGATCGCCGTCGATGAAGTAAAACTTACCGCTGGCGCGCGCCTTGTCCAGGACGGCCTGAGCGACCTCGTTGAGGTTGGAGAACGGCTCCGTCGTGTTGATGACGAACTGGACAGGCAAGCCCCGCGATCCCGGCAAAGGCGGAAATTGAAACGCCGCAACCCGAACACCCGCGACCCCGTTCCATCGGTTCTGCAGTTCCTGCTGGATCTCGGTTGCACCGCGGTTGCGCTCCTCCCAGGTCTTGAGCAGCATGCCGCCGATCCCCTGGTTGATCGTCGGCGTTCCCGTGATCTGGAACATCTGCTCGTACTCGGGGAGCTTGCTGGCGACGTCGTACAACTGATGCGCGTAGGTCTGCATCTGATCGGCAGTGGCGTTCGGCGGCCCGATTACCTGGTACAGAACGATGCCCTGGTCTTCGCTGGGCGCGAGCTCCGTCTTGGCGGTGAGAAACAGCAGCACCGCCGCCACCAGCAGCAAGGCGCCCATCACGAGCACGACCACCCAGGTCGAGAGGATCGCGCCGAGCAGGCGCTGGTAACCGGAGTGCAGGCGGCCGAACTGTCGGTCCAGAAACAGGCCAAAGCGCGATTGCGCGCCGCTGCCCTGAAACAGGCGCGAGCACATCATCGGCGAGAGCGTCAGGGCGATGATCCCGGAAACCGTGACCGCGCCAGCGAGCGAAAACGCGAACTCGGTGAACAGCGCACCGGTCAGCCCGCCCTGAAAGCCGATCGGTATGTAGACCGCGACCAGGACAATGGTCATCGCCAGGATCGGCCCGCCGAGTTCGCGCGCGGCGATCAGCGAGGCCTCCAGCGGATTGCGGCCCTCTTCGTTGATGTGGCGGAAGACGTTTTCCACGACGATGATGGCATCGTCCACCACCAGACCGATGGCGAGCACCAGTGCCAGCAGCGTCAGCAGGTTGATCGAATACCCCAGCAGCAACATCACGAAGAAGGTTCCAATCAGCGACAACGGCATCGCGATGACCGGAATGACGACAGCGCGCAGATTGCCGAGGAACAGGAAGATCACTAAGGTCACGATGAGCAGCGACTCGCCCAGGGTCTTGACCACCTCGTGGATCGAGGTGGTCACGAACTTGGTTGCGTCATAGACGATTTTGCCCGTGAGGCCGTTCGGGAATTGACGCTCAATGGAGGGAAACTCGGCTCGCACGCGTCCGGCGACCTCGAGAAAATTCGCTTCCGGCGCCACCTTGATGCCTATGAACACGGAACTGCGCCCGCTGAAGGCAACATTGAAATTGTAGTCTTCGGCACCCAGCGTGACCGTGGCCACGTCCTCGAGGCGAACGAGTGCGCCGTTTCCCTGCTTAACGATCAAATGCTTGAACTCGTCGACGCTGTGCAGATCGGTGCCCGCACGCAGATCGACGGTGACCATCTGCCCTTTGCTCGATCCGAGCGCCGCCAGGTAGTTGTTCGCCGAGAGGGCGTTGACGATGTCGGTCGCCGTTATTCCGTGGGCGGCCAGGCGATCGGCATCCAGCCATGCCCGCAGTGCGAATTGGCGCCCTCCGAGAATCTCGGCTGTCTGCACACCCTCGACCGAATCGAGTTTGGGTTTTACGACGCGAATCAGGTAGTCGGTCACGCTGTTCGATGGCAGGACATCGCTGTAAAAGCCCATGTACATCGCATCCGTGGTCTGACCGACCTGAACGGTCAGGACCGGCTGCTGCGCCGCCGGCGGCAGCTGGTTCTTCACCGAGTTCACCTGCGTATTGATTTCGGTGAGCGCGCGGTTGGCGTCGTAGTTGAGCCGCAGGGTCGCGGTGATGACCGATTGGCCGTTGAGGCTGTTGGACGACAGGTAATCGATTCCCTGTGCCTGCGCGATCGCGGCTTCCAGCGGCTGGGTGATGAACCCGGCAACCGTGTCGGCGTCCGCGCCGAAGTAGGCGGTGCTGATTGTTACCACCGCATTCTGGGTCGCCGGGTACTGGTTTACCGGCAAGTTCACCAGCGCACGCAGGCCGAGCACGAGAATCAGCAAGCTGATGACCGCTGCCAGAACCGGCCGCCGGATAAACAGATCCGTGATATTCATGACCGTCGTGTCGATGCCATGGCTAGGGTTCCGGACGCTGCCGGATCAGTGCTCCTGCGGGGTCGGATTTTCATCGTTGCGCGGAACGACCTTGTTGTCGACGGCCAACGGCCCCCCATTCTTGAGCTTGAGCTGGCCGCTCGTCACCACGGCATCGCCCTCCTTCAGACCCTTGAGAATCGCCACCTGATCACCGCGCGTTGCGCCGGTCGTCACGAACACCTGCCTGGCGGTCAATGTCGCCTCACCCTTGTCGTTCTTTCCGGACTCCGCCACGAATACCGTCGCACCATACGGATTGAAAGCCACCGCCGCCTGCGGTAGCGTGATCTGGCGCTCGCGCGAGCCCACCAGGAGCGCGACTTTGGCGAACATTCCCGGCAACAATTCGTGTTTGGGGTTCTTCAGCGTCGCCTCGACCTGCACATTGCGCGTGCCGCTGTCCACCGCGGAGCTGATGGCGGTGACCTTCCCCTGAAAATTGCGCCGCGGCCAGGCATCTACGCTGGCAAGGACCTCGGCACCCAGGGCCACGCGAGCGAGCTCACGCTGTGGCACGTTGAAGTCGACATAGAGCGTGTCGATGGACTGCAGCGTCACCACCTTGTCGCCGGCGTTCAGGAACTGACCGGGATTGACCGTCGTGATTCCCGTGCGGCCGGCAAACGGCGCGCGTATCATTTTCTTCTCGATGACCGCGCGCTGCTGCTCGACTTGCGCCATCTTGCTCTTCAGATCCGCTTCGTCGGCGTCGATTGTCGCCTGGCTCACCGCACGTGCGGCGAACTGATCGCGGTCCCGGGTCAGCGTAGTGCGCGCGAGGTCTGCCGCCGCCTGCATGGACAGCAACTGCGCCTTCTCCGCATCGGCATTGAGCTCGAAAAGCACATCGCCCGCGCCGACGTTCTGCCCCGATTGGAATTTCACACCACGCACTAGGCCGGCGACCTCGGTGCTCAGATCGGTCCCGCGCCAGGCGCGCAGGCTGCCGACCGTATCGATCTGGTCGAGCCATTCCTGGGACTGCACCGTCATCGTCGAGACGGTCGGCGGCGCGGGCGGCTTGACGGAGGCGATCTGCTTCTTTATCAGAAGGACCTTCACTCCGACGATCGCTCCGATGAGCAGCAGCACGCAGATGATCGTGAAAATCAGCCGCCGCGCGAACCTCGGTCGGGGCTTGGCGGGGTTGTCGATCGGTCCAAGATTTGTCATTGCCTTGATCTCTGGCTCAAGCTTCCGGGTTTGGCTGCCGGTCAATCCGCCCCGTTTCGCACCGGAAAACCATCCGCTTCATTGCTCGGATCACTCCGTTTGCGCCAGGGGCTTGGCGGGCAGCTGCGGTTGGATTTGGTTCCACCACCCACCGCCCAGGGCCTGAAACAAGGCGGCGGTGTCGGCAAACCGGTTCGCCCGTGCCTGCACCACTGCGACGGCCGACTGCGCGAGCTGCTGCTGCGCAGTTAGCAGGCTCAGGTAGCTGACCGCCCCGGCATCGAATTGGGTTTGCGCAAGTTCGGCCGCTGCCCGCGCTTGCGTATACGCCTCGGACTGCGCCGCCAGGGTCCGCGCATCAAACTCTAGTGCCCGCAGCGCGTCGGCCACGTTCTCAAACGCGGTGAGGACGGTCTGACGGTAGAGCGCCGCTGCCTGGTCAAAGGCGGCAACGGCGGCGCGTCGTTGCGCGGCCAGGGCGCCGCCGTGAAAGATCGGCTGCGCCAGTGCGGCGCTCATACTCCAGACGATGGAGTCGGGTTCGAACAGTTGCCGCACGCTCAGCGCGGTATATCCGAAATTGCCCCCGAGCGTGAGCTGCGGATACTGGTTCGCCGTGGCCACACCAACTTGCGCACTGGCCGCGTGCAGCAGGGACTCGGCCGCGAGGATGTCCGGCCGCTGATGCACCAGATCGCTGGGCACGCTCACCGGCAAATCGACTGGGAGATCCATGCGCAAGATCTCGAACGGCGCCAAATCCAGTTCGGAAGGGGCCTTGCCGGTGTACGCAGCCAACTGGTGAAGCGTCTGCGCTCGCTGCAGCTCTAGGGGAAAGATCGACGCTGTGGTCTGCGCCAGCGCGGTTCGCTGCGTCAGTACGTCGGTCCGCGTCACGGCGCCCAGCTCGAAGCGGCGCTCGACGATTTCCAGACCAGATTGCTGCAGCCGCTCCACATCGCGCAGCGCCTGGATCTGCTCGCGCAGCGCCGCTTCCCGGACCACGGCGGTAACGATATTGGCCGTCAGCGCCAACTGCGCAGCACGCAACTGGTTCTCCTGGTAGTCCACTTGCGCCTGCAACGCTTCGAGCTGTCGCCGTACCGATCCGAACAGGTCTACGGTGTAGGAAACGCTCACCTGGGCGTTGTAGAGCGCGAAGGTGCTGGCATACGGCAGGCCCAATTCGGCAGCGGACGCGCGCTCTCTGGCCGCGGAAAGCTGTCCATTGACTGCCGGTACCGTCAGATTCCCCCTGCCGGCCACCAAGGTCTCGCGGGCCTGACGCAGCGCGGCCGAGGCAGCCGCCAGCGTCGGGTTTTCGCGCAAGGCGCCCTCGACCAGCTGGTTGAGAGTTTCGGAGTGGAACAGCGTCCACCAGTCATGGATCAAATCGTTACCGGGCCGCAGTTCTTGCTCCTCACCTCCCGCTACGGCGGCCGGCGCGGCAACTTTCTTGGGCAGCGGCGATTCGACATAGGTGCCCGTGCTCACCGCCCCGGGGCGCTCGAAGTCCGGCCCGACGGCACATGCACCGAGCAATAGCGTCAGCAAGAGCGGCGAGCGCGGGAGCGCACGGCAAACCTCCATACCCACGAATCCTCTCTCAGGTCGTACGGCCAGCGCCGGCAACGCATGGCCGCCGCGCTCTGCCGCCCGGGGCGGGCCGCGGTATTGCTTTCCGCCGCCGCCAAGCCGGAACGCTATCACGAAACGCGCGCGTTCTTGTTCCAATTCGCTGACGCACGGAGACGAGCAATGCACGCCGGACTACGCGATGCAGCGGCTTGGCTGTGAATTCAAGCAATTAAATGTTGCGCCGTTGCTATTTCCGCGCGAGGGAGAAATCCCCTAGGGCATTTCCGGACATTGCGCGTGTCCGGAGTGAATCCCAAGACCTTGCTCTTGGCGCGCCATTACTTACCGTACAGCGGCAAACACTGAGCATCGGGGCGCAAGTGAGAAATATTTGCTATTGTTGACAGCCTTGACTTCCTGTAGAAATAACAACATGACGTCGCACCAAATTCTTTCCCTGCTCCAAAAGCGGGAAGAGTTGTTGAAGAACCTGAGCGAGATAAACGCTCAGATCATTCGCTTTACTCTTGACCATGGAAGTGATTCGGCAATTGCGGTCGTATCTCAGGCCGCACGTACCAGCGGGCGCGCGAACGGGTCTGCCAAGAAAGGCGGGGCGCGGCGCAAGTGGTTCGAGCGCGGCGAAATGATCAAGCTCGCCAGGAAGTTGCTAGCACAGCCCATGTCGCAGGCCGACTTGGTGCGCGCTCTGGCGAGCGCCAAGGGGTACGACAAGGGATTGCCCGCCTCGGAGAAGGCGCGCTTTAAGAGCGCCGCCTATCAGGCGATCGCCGCGGCGCTCGCCGGCAAGCAACTGTTTCGCAACAAGGTCGGGCAGGTCGCTACGCGCCGCTAAAGCAAGTCGATCTGCCTCGGGAGCACCGCGTCCGCGGGCGGACGTACCCTCGCGCCTATGGCGAGTTCATCTCTTCTGGGGGACCGGACTCCAGTTGGCGCTGCAGCGTCGGCGCGTCCAGAGCACGGCACCAGCGCGCAACGACCAGCGTGGCTACGCCATTGCCCACCAGGTTCGTGAGGGCGCGAGCCTCCGACATGAAACGGTCGATGCCCAGGATCAGCGCCACGCCGGCGACCGGAACCGTGCCGACCGCCGACAGCGTCGCCGCCAAGACGATGAAGCCGCTGCCCGTCACCCCCGCGGCTCCCTTGGACGTAAGCAGCAGGACAGCGAGCACCGTCAGTTGCTGGAAAAGATCCAATGGCGTGTTGGTCGCCTGAGCAATGAAAATGGTTGCCATCGTCAGGTAAATCGAGGTGCCGTCCAGATTGAACGAGTAGCCGGCGGGGATCACCAGACCGACGACGGACTTGTGGGCGCCGAGCGATTCGAGCTTGGCCATCATGCGCGGCAGCGCCGCTTCCGACGAGGACGTCCCCAGGACGATGAACAGTTCCTCGCGGATGTACTTCACGAAACGCCAGATGCTAAAGCCGTGCAATCGCGCCACGATGCCAAGGACGACAAAAATGAATATCAGGCAGGTGGCGTAGAAGCACAGCATCAGTCCACCGAGCTGCGCCAGCGCACCGACACCGTACTTGCCGATCGTGAAAGCCATGGCGCCAAAAGCGCCAATCGGGGCGACCCGCATGATCATTCCGACGATGCGGAACAGCACCTGACTAACTTGTTCGACCCAGGCAAACAGGGGCCGACCCCGCTCCCCCGTCAAATGCAGCGCGAAGCCGCTCAGGATGGCGATGAAAAGCACCGGAAGGATCTCTCCGCGCGCAAACGCCCCGACGAGCGTCTCCGGGATGATTTCCAGCAAGAACTGGGTAATCGTTTGCATCTTCCCGGGGCCGGCGTAGGCCGCGACGGCGTGCACGTCCAGGCTGGCCGGATCAACGTTCATGCCAGCTCCTGGTTGCACCACATTGACCACAATCAGGCCAATCATCAGGGCAATCGTGCTCAGGACTTCAAAATAGAGGATCGCAAGGGCGCCGGTCCGGCCGACGGACTTGAGGTCCTCCATGCCGGCGATGCCGAGGACGACGGTGCAGAAGATGATCGGCGCGATGATCATCTTGATCAGCTTGATGAAGGCATCCCCCAGGGGCTTGAGCGACACCGCCAAGTCGGGCTGGAAATACCCGAGCACTACGCCAATGGAGATCGCGATCAGAACCTGTACGTACAGGCTGCGAAGAAAGCGCGTGCCGTGCAAGATATCCTCCTGCGACTGTCGCATTCGCTCCGGGCGGCGGCGGTCGCCTTCCGGAACACCGGTACGAGATCTGGTAGGGGCAGTAGGAGTCGAACCTACGACCTACGGATTAAGAGTCCGCTGCTCTACCAACTGAGCTATACCCCCATGATTGGCGCCTCGCATGATTTGTTTCTTCGTATGCACGAGGCCATCTTGCGCTGTCCCGGTATCGCTACGCGATTCGCGGACAGCCGGCATTTTAGCGCAGGAATGCCCGCTTCCGGGAGACACGTCGACCGCGACCGTCATGATGCTTCCTGCCATCGTAAAATCGCGACGAGATTCGCCCAAATATCCCGCGCGCTCTGCCGGATCCTGGCCACGTTCCATAACCCCCGTCGATGATGGCGCAGCCCGCGGCAAGCGAAAACCGTGCTCCTCCGCAGATCCTGGATCTACTCGTCGTCGGCGGCGGCGTAAATGGCGCGGGCATTGCCCGCGATGCCGCCGGTCGGGGCTTGACGGTCATGCTGTGCGAAAGGGGCGATCTGGCGCAGGGCACATCCTCGCGCAGCAGCGGGCTGATCCACGGCGGGCTGCGCTACCTGGAGTACGGGGAATTCCGCCTGGTTCGCGAGGCGCTACACGAGCGCGAAATTCTGCTGGCGGCGGCGCCGCATCTGGTACGCCCGATACGATTTGTTCTCCCCCATGTGGCCGGCATGCGTCCGGCATGGATGCTGCGCGCCGGCCTGTTCCTCTACGACCATCTTGCCCGCCGCCGGCGCCTACCGGCCTCGGCCGCGATATCCCTTACCAGGGAACCGGAAGGACTAGCGGTTCGCCCCGAATTCACGCGCGGCTTCACATACTCGGATTGTCGCACCGACGATGCCCGGCTGGTCGTGCACAACGCGATCGCCGCGCACCAGCTCGGAGCGCAGGTTCGCACGCAGACCGAGTTCCTGCACGCGGCCCGAGAAGGCGTGCTGTGGCGCGTCCAGTTGCGCGATCGCCACGCGGGAACCGTCACCTCCTTGCACGCGCCGCGGGCCCGTGGCTCGAGGAAGTTGCCGCGCGCGTTCCCGGCGTCGCCCGCGCGCACCACGCGCGTTTGGTCAAGGGTAGCCATCTCGTAGTTCAAAAATTCTGGAGCGGGGACCATGCGTACCTGCTGCAAAACGTTGATCGGCGCGCGATATTTGTCACGCCCTACGAGAAAGACCTGGCGCTGATCGGTACCACCGATTTGCCGTTTACCGAGTCAGCCGACACCGCCGCCATCTCCGACGCAGAGACGCGCTACCTGTGCGAGGCGGTTAACCGGCAGCTGCGCTGCACGCTGGGCCCACAGGATGTGGTCCATGCGTTTTCCGGCGTGCGTTGCCTGGTCGACGACGATCAAGCCGATCCATCGGCCGTGACGCGCGACTACGCAATCGACGTGGCGGGGTCCGAACAGCAGGCGACCGTGCTCACGGTCCTGGGCGGCAAGATCACGACCTATCGGCGCCTGGCCGAGCACGCGCTCGAGCTGCTAAAGCCGGTATTCCCAGCGATGCGCGGGGCCTGGACGGCGCACAGCCCGCTGCCCGGCGGCGACTTCCCGGATGCGGATTTCGCTACCGCGCAGAGCCAATTCTTGGAGGAAACGGCGTTTCTCCCACCGAGTCATGCGCTTGGTCTGCTCGATCGCCACGGCACGCGCGCATACCGAATCCTTGCGGGCATCCGCGAGGTCGATGCCATGGGCCAGCATTTCGGCGCCGGTCTTTACGAGTGCGAGGTGCACCACCTGTTGCAGCAGGAGTGGGCTCGCACGCCCGATGACGTCCTGTGGCGCCGTACCAAGTTTGGCCTGCGTCTGACGCCCGAGCAAGCCCGGCAGTTCCAGCAGTGGATGGCTACCGCAGCAATCCCCTACTAGCCCCAATCGCCGCCGCCACCACCGTCGCCGGCGATATCGTTACCGGAGCCGCCCGCGTCCCAGGAATCGGAATCACTGACACCAAAGTCACGACCACCTCCGTCGTCGTTGGCGACCCGCGACCTGTCACCAAGAGCGGCGTCCGAAGCCGAGCGGTCCCGATCGTGGTTGCCGAGGAATTCGTGCGCCAGCGCCTCGCCGGCCACCATGCCGGCACCCACCGCCGCACCGGTGGCCAGGCCACCGATGATTCCCGAACCGATTCCCGGCGCACTCATCGGCGCGGCGCCGTAGGGCGAAGCGCCGTACGGCGCACCCGCCGATCCGACCCCGGCACCGGTCATGGGAACGATCGGGGCGCGCCGCGAACGCAGGAACAGGAACAACAAGAATCCGGCACCGGCCACGATCAGCAGCACGCCCCAGGGAAAGCCCTGCTCCGAGGGCCTCGCATCGACCACGGCGCCCGCACCGCGTTCGGCGCCCAGCATGCGACCCCGTTCACGCTCGGTAATGAGTCCCCTAAGATCGCGCACCGCCTCGGCCTTGGCAAAAGGCAAACCCGGGGCCAGGTGCTCCGCGCGCTCGAGTTCGGCATTGGCATCGCCCGCACGTCCAAGGCGAACCAGCACCTCGGCCTCCACATAGTGCGCCTTGGCGCTATCGGGATGATCGTGTAACACTCTGGTCATCATCGCTTGCGCCTCGGTCAGGCGCCCCTCGTGCACGGCCTGGTACACCTCGTGCAGACTCGGATCATCGCCCCGCGCCGCCGGCACGAATGCGAACGCTGCAAGGGCAAGAACTGCGCTAACGAGCATTTTCATGGGAACAGGATTCCTCGAAAGATGAAGGCCAGTAACGCTGCAGGAAGGCCAATACCTGCCTTAGATGCGGCCAAGTGCGGGAAGTTCAAGTCGCGCCGGGACCCTGGCAACGGCGTACTTTACTCGCGCGAGGCGGCAAGCGCCTCGGTCGGCATCCACAGAGCCGGCAAACCTTTGATCGTCTTCAGGATGCTGCCCAGCGAACCATTGCGCACGAGGGACGTGGCCCACTCGATGTCCGGCGCGAGGTACCGGTCGCGCTCCATCGCTGGGCAGTGCTCGCGCAGCAGGAAGTGTGCTCGCTCGAGCAGCAGGGAACTGCGCAATGGGCGAAGAAATTCCAGCGCCTGCGCCGCAGCCAGCAGCTCGATCCCCAGGATATAGGCGGTATTCTCAATGAGCCGCTGCAGTCGGCGCGCGGCGAACGTTGCCATCGACACGTGGTCTTCCTGATTGGCGGACGTCGGCAGGCTGTCGACACTGGCCGGATGGGCAAGCGACTTGTTCTCGCTTGCCAGCGATGCGGCGGTAACATGGGCCATCATCAGGCCGCTGTTGAGCCCGGGCTCGGCGCTGAGAAACGGCGGCAGCCGGGACACGCTGCTGTCGATGAGCATGGCAATACGCCTCTCGGAAATGGCCCCGACCTCGGCAATTGCCACCGCCATCGCATCGGCCGCCAAGGCGACGGGTTCGGCGTGGAAGTTCCCGCCGGACACCAGAACGTTGTCCTCGACGAAGACGAGCGGATTATCGGTAACGGCGTTCGCCTCCCGCAGCAGAACCTGCGCCGCGTAGCGCAACTGGTCCAGACAGGCGCCGACGACCTGCGGCTGGCAACGCAGGCAATACGGATCCTGCACCCGATCGTCGCCGGTAAGATGCGACAGGCGAATGGCGCTACCGTGCAGCAGAGCGCGGTAGCAATAGGCCACATCCATCTGCCCCGGCTGGCCGCGCAGGCGATGTATGCGCGCGTCAAACGGGCCATCGCTGCCGCGCGCAGCGTCCACGGTGAGGGCGCCGACCACCAGCGCCGCCTCCAGCACCGGTTCAAAGCGGAACAATGCGTGCAAGGCCAAGGCGGTCGAGGTCTGCGTTCCGTTGATCAGCGCCAGTCCTTCCTTCGGCCGCAAGTGAAGCGGTGCCAAGCCGAACTGCTCCAACGCGTCCAGCGCGCCGACGCGCGCCCCGTCGACCAGGAATTCGCCTTCGCCCAGCAGGGCGAGCGTCATGTGGGCCAGCGGCGCCAGGTCCCCGGACGCGCCAACCGAGCCCTGCGACGGCACGTACGGGATGGCGCCGGCGTTGGCTGCCGATAACAACGCGTCCACCAACGATTCGCGCACGCCCGAGTAGCCGCGCGCCAGGCTTGCCGCCTTGAGCGCGAGCATCAGCCGCACCACGGGCGGTGCCAGCGGTTCGCCGACTCCCGCGCTGTGCGACCGGATCAGGTTCACCTGCAGGGCCTCGAGTTCCGAGTCGTCGATGCGCTTGTCGGCGAGCTTGCCAAAACCCGTGTTGACGCCATACACCGGCGCCGCTCCATGAGCCACGCGCTGCACCAGCTCGGCGCTGGCACGGATTTTCCAGCGCGGCTCCACGCCCAGACGCAGTCGCGCCGTGCCCTGGTAGATGGCGCGCAGCTGCTCGAGCGTCAAGCACCCTGGCTCGATGTCCAGGTCCACGTTCATGAGCGACCCAGCATGGGCAGTTGCAATCCTTGTTCCCGCGCCGTCTCGATCGCATCCGGGTAACCGGCGTCGGCATGGCGCATGACGCCGCTGGCCGGATCGTTCCACAACACGCGCTCGATTCGCCGCTGGGCGTCCGGCGTTCCGTCGCACACCACCACGACACCGGCGTGCTGCGAGTATCCCATCCCGACCCCACCTCCGTGATGCAGCGAAACCCAGGTCGCGCCGCTCGCAGTATTGAGTAGCGCATTGAGCAGCGGCCAGTCCGACACCGCATCCGAGCCATCGAGCATCGATTCGGTTTCGCGATTGGGCGAGGCGACCGATCCGGAATCGAGATGATCCCGGCCAATCACGATCGGCGCTTTGAGCTCGCCGGTGCGCACCATCTCGTTGAAGGCCAGGCCGGCCCGCTGACGCTCGCCCAGGCCGATCCAGCAGATTCGAGCCGGCAGACCTTGAAACGCAATCCGCTCGGCCGCCATGTCCAGCCAGCGGTGCAGGTGCCCATCGGCCGCAAAGAGCTCACGCATCTTCCGGTCGGTGCGCCATATGTCCTCCGGATCCCCGGAGAGCGCCACCCAGCGAAACGGTCCCTTGCCTCGACAAAATAGCGGCCGGATGTACGCCGGCACGAAGCCCGGAAAGGAAAAGGCATCCGCGACCCCTTGGTCCCGCGCAACCTGCCGGATGTTGTTGCCATAGTCAAATGTCGGAACGCCCAGCGACTGGAACGCCAGCATCGCGCGCACGTGCGCGGCGCAGCTCTGCGCCGCCGCCCGAACCAGCTCCGCGTGCTCGTCGGGATCGGCCTGCGCCGCTTGCCAGCGTTCCACGCTCCATCCTGCGGGCAGATAGCCGTTTACCAGGTCGTGCGCGGACGTCTGGTCGGTCAGCAGGTCCGGCTGAACGCCGCCGGCCTGCGCGCGCCGCGCCAGCTCGGGCACAACTTCGGCGGCATTGCCCAGCAAGGCCACGGACACCGCGCGCCGCTCGCGCGCATACTGCTCCATGCGTCGCAGCGCATCGTCCAGGTCGCGCGCCTGCTCGTCGAGATAGCGCGTTGCGAGGCGAAAATCGATGCGGCTTTGGCGGCACTCGACCACCAGGGAACTGGCGCCGGCAAAACTCGCCGCGAGCGGCTGGGCGCCGCCCATGCCACCGAGTCCGGCGGTGAGTATCCAGCGCCCCGCTAGGCTGCCACCGTAATGGCGCCTGCCGGCCTCGATGAAGGTCTCATAGGTACCCTGGACAATGCCCTGGCTGCCAATGTAGATCCAGGAGCCGGCCGTCATCTGGCCGAACATCATGAGGCCCTTGCGATCGAGCTCGTGAAAGTGCTCCCAGGTCGCCCAGTGCGGAACGAGATTGGAGTTGGCAATCAACACTCGCGGGGCCTGCTCGTGCGTGCGAAAGACACCGACCGGCTTGCCCGACTGGATCAGCAGGCTCTGGTCCGGTTCCAGCCGGCGCAGGGCTTGCAAGATCGCATCGAAACAGGGCCAATTTCGCGCCGCCTTTCCGATGCCCCCGTAGACGACCAGCGCGTCCGGGTTCTCTGCGACTTCCGGGTCAAGGTTGTTTTGGATCATCCGGTAGGCGGCCTCGATCTGCCAATTGCGGCAACTCAGGGTCGTGCCACGCGGCGCCTTGACGGGCCGCGGCACACTGCGTGGATCGGTGGCTGAACCCTGCTTCATCCCGATTCCTCCACTAGTGGCGCCAAAAGTACGGAACAGGCACACTCTACTATGACGAGGCTGGCGATGACGACGCTTTGGCACAACGCAACATTGGCGACGATGGCCGACGGCGCGCCCGGGGGCATTATCGAGCGCGGCGCGCTGCTGGTTGATCGGGATCGCCTGGGATGGGTCGGACCGATCGGCGAGCTGCCTCGCGAACTCCGGCTGGCGGCGACGCAGGAGATCGACGTCGGGGGTGCCTTGGTGACCCCTGGCCTGATCGACTGTCATACGCATCTTGTCTACGGTGGCGAGCGCGCCCGCGAGTTCGAGATGCGCCTGCAGGGATCGAGTTACGAGGAGATCGCGCGCGCTGGCGGCGGGATTCGCGCCACCGTAGCGGCGACCCGGGCAACGGACGACGATCGGCTGCAGGCGCTGGCATCGGGGCGACTGCGGACCATGATGGCCGAGGGCGTCACGACGATCGAGATCAAGTCCGGCTATGGCCTGACCCGCAACGACGAGGCGCGCATGCTGCGCGTAGCGCGTCGGCTCGCCGACAGCCACGCGGTCGGCGTTCGCACCACGTATCTGGCGGCGCACGCCCTGGCCCCCGAATACGAGGACCGCGGGGAAGACTACGTCGAGGCGGTCTGTGCCTGGCTGGCGCAGTTGCATGCCGAGGGCCTGGTCGATGCCGTTGACGCATTTTGCGACAACATCGGTTTTTCCCTGGCGCAGACGCGGCGAGTATTCGAGGCGGCATGCGCCCTGCGCTTGCCGGTGAAGCTGCACGCCGAGCAGTTTAGCAACCAGGGCGGCGCTGCCCTCGCGGCACGATTTGGAGCGCTCTCCTGCGACCACCTGGAGCACCTCGATGCCGCCGGCGTACGGGCAATGGCGGCCGCCGGCTGCGTTGCGGTGCTACTGCCGGGCGCCTACTATTTTCTGCGCCAGACGCAGCTGCCGCCCGTGCGCGAGCTGCGCGCGGCAGGCGTACCGATCGCCATCGCGACGGACCACAACCCTGGGAGTTCGCCGGTCCTGTCCCCGTTGCTGATGCTAAACATGGCATGCGTCCTATTCGGGCTTACTCCCTGGGAGGCGTTGCGAGGCGCTACCGCACATGCCGCGCGCGCCCTGGGGCTCGGGTCCACGCACGGGGTGCTGGCGACGGGCAAGCGCGCCGACTTCGTCGTCTGGGACGCCGCGCACCCCAGCGAGCTGGCGTACTACATTGGTCGCAATGCGTGCCGACGCCGCGTGCACGGCGGCGTCGAAGGCAAGTCCTGAATCTCCGAGAGATTCCCCGTCGCCATGAGCCAGGAAATCTTCCAATTGCACCGCGGCAACACTCCGCTGATCGTTAGCCTTCCGCATGTCGGAACGAATATTCCGGAGCCCATGCGTTCGGCGTATGTGGAGCGCGCGCTGTTCCTGGAGGACACCGATTGGCACCTGCCATCCTTGTACGACTTCATCGACGAGCTCGGTGCCACGCTCATCGTGCCGCGCCTGAGCCGCTACGTGATTGACCTCAATCGCCCGCCACAGGATGCCCCGCTCTATGACGGCGCCAACAACACCGAGCTGTGTCCGACACGCTTTTTCACCGGCGAGCCGCTGTATCGCGAAGGCGCCGCGCCGGACCCGGACGAGATCGCACGCCGGCGCCAGCTGTATTGGCAGCCCTATCACGACGCGCTCAGCTCGGAGCTCGGGCGTTTGCACGCGACCCATGGTCACGCACTGCTCATCGATGGACACAGCATTCGTTCGCAGCTTCCGTGGCTGTTCGACGGCAAGTTGCCCGACCTGAACCTGGGGACGGCCAACGGCCAGAGCTGCGCGCTTACGCTGCGCGACGCCTTGGCGCAGGCGCTGGCGAACGCATCGCGCTATTCGCACGTGATCGACGGCCGCTTCCATGGCGGCTACATAACGCGCCATTACGGCAGACCCGAAACCGCCATCCACGCGGTGCAGCTGGAAATGTGCTGGAGCTGCTACATGGACGAGGCGCCGCCGTACCTCGTGGACGAGTCCCGCGCCGTCTATTTGCGGCCGCTCCTGCGCGAACTTGCCGCCACGATGCTGTACTGGGGTTCGCAAAATGGCTAGCACGGGTTCGGCTTCCGCGATCGCGCGCGCCCCGCATGCTGCGCCAGCGCGCGAGCGCCTGCTCTGGGCGCCACGGGCCTGGGTTGGGAATCGATGGCACGAAGGAGTGCTTTTGCGGGTCGGAGACGATGGCAACTGGGCCGCTGTCCAGACCGAGGTCCGCGCCGCGCCAGGCGCGACGCTGCTCGAGGGCCCGGCACTGCCCGGGCTCGTCAACGCGCACAGCCACGCCTTCCAGCGTGCCTTCTCCGGCTTGGCGGAACGACGCAACGTCGACCAGGACGACTTCTGGTCCTGGCGCGACCGAATGTATCGGGTCGCGCTGCGCATCACTGCCGAGCAGCAGCGTGCGATCGCCGCGCAGTTGTACCTCGAGCTGGTCCGCGGCGGCTACACGCAGGTATGCGAATTCCACTACCTGCACAACGCATCGGATGGCAGCGTTTACGCCGATGATCCGGCTCGCATGGCTCGAGCTATCGTTGCTGCGGCGCGTGAGGTCGGAATTGGCTTGACGCTGCTGCCAACCGTCTACGAACGCGCCGGTTTCTCCCAGTCGACGCTGCGCGAAGACCAGCGGCGCTTTCGGGCCAGCGCGGAAACGGTCCTTGCCATACGCGACGCCGTTCGCGGCTCCGCCGACGAGGGTACCGATCTGGTCAGCGGGCCGGCGATGCACGTTGGCCTAGCGCTGCATTCCTTGCGCGCGGTGACCCCCATAGCGATCGACCGCCTGATTGCCGGTAGCGATGGGGCACCCATCCACATCCACATCGCCGAGCAGGCCCAGGAGGTCGATGACTGCCTGTCGGCCACCGGGCTTCGCCCGATCGAATGGCTGTGCCGGCACGCCTCGCCCGATCGGCGTTGGCAACTTGTGCACGCAACCCATAGCACGCCGGGCGAGATCGAAGCGATTGCGCGCTGCGGTGCCGGCGTCGTCCTGTGTCCCAGTACCGAGGCAAACCTGGGAGACGGGGTAACCGACCTGCTTGCTTGGCTCAAGCACGGCGTTTCCCTGTCCCTGGGGACCGACAGCCAGATCACGCGCTCGGCGCTGGAGGAGTTGCGCCTGCTCGAATACGCCCAGCGCCTCACCAAGCGAGCACGTTGCGTGGCGGCAGCGCCGCAAAGTGGGGAGCCATCGACCGCAGAGCGCCTCTGGTCGCGCGTACTGCACGGCGGAGGTCGAGCGGCAGGTTTCCTGCTTTGGGGATTGCAGGTCGGGGCACGCGCCGACCTGCTGGTAGTCGACACCGCCTCGCCCGCATTGCTGGGTGTGCCTGCGTCGCACACGCTCGATGCGCTGGCCTTCAGCAGTCCCATCCGCCCCTTTCGCGACACCTTGATCGCTGGACGCTGGGTGACGCGCAATCACCACACCGACCGGGCGGCAAGCATCGCCGGCCGATTTGTGGACGCCATGCAGCAGATTTGGCAAGAGGCAGCGTCGGCCTAAGTCGCCGTCCGCGCCCCGGAAGCAATTTGCCTTGCGAGATCGCCGCCAGCGCGCGCGCTGCTCCCCGCTGCCACCACACTGGGTCCCGGCCAGCCCGCTTGCGTCGCTGCACGCATTTGCGGCCGAAGCGGGTCAAGCCGCGCCACGGCCCGCCCGAGGTGGTCAGGTCGCGTTGCTGGAATGCAACGACGGCTCCGCGAACCGTACCGCGGTGCCTTGCGGCCTAGTTCCTGTCCGGCGGTGCAGATCGTAGCGCTTTCATCGCTGCATCGAGTTCGGCCGTCAGGCGCTTCGCCGTTTCCTTGTCGCTTGCGCCGATCGCGGCAGTCACGATCGGCGAACCAAAGGCAACGTGGATTGCGGGCCGGCGCCACAGGTCAGAAGCGCGCATCCGCGCAGGTCCCTCGAAATGGGCAGGGACGATGTGCGCTTTTGCGCGCAACGCGATCGTTGCCGCCCCTCGCTTGGTATCGGCATCCTCCTGGCTGCGCGTGCCGGCCGGAAAAATGAGCAGCAGTGCGCCGCCCTCGACCAGCGCAATGCTGTGGCGAATGGTCGCCGGGGTGGGGCGTCCGCGGTCCACCGGGAAGCCCCCGCCCGAGCGAACGAACCACGCCACCAGCGCAGACTCGAAGAGTTCCTTCTTGGCCATCTGGTGCAGCACGCGCGGATAGGCCGCATATCCAAGCCACAGCGGATCGGCCCAGCCGACGTGATTGCAAACCACTACCTTGCCGACGGGCCCATCGAGGTGGTGTGCTCCCGTCACCGAGGCCCTCCCCAGCAGCGACATCAGACGCCTGAGCACCCGGATGAACAGAGCCGGTCGGGATCGGTTCGCAGGCAAGTGTTGCGAAGTCATGTCAGCAAGGCCGGTACCAGCGGGTCGCGGCCCGAGGAATGGGTGCTCAAGCGAGGCAGTCGCGCAAGCCAGCCGCCGAAGTCACCGGGGGCAAGCAGAATTGGTTCTGGCAAACATACGCCGCCGGCTTGCCGTCGACCAGGCCCCGGCCCTCGCCCAGGGGCACATGCTCCGCCAGGGCCAGCACCCGCGAGGGCAGGTATTGCCGGTGCGCGGTCTCGATGAGCGAGGCCGCGTGCTCGCGCCCGCCGCAAAACACCACCGTGACCGGACCGACGCGGGCAAACTCCTGGGCCGCGAGTAGGTGCGCGAAGCCGAAGGCGTCGCGCGCGGCGGCCGCGTCGAATTGCGCCAGGACGCGCTGCGCGCAATCGAAGTAGCGCTGGCGTCCGCTCATTTCATGGGCGCGCAGCAGGGCAAGCACGCTCTGCGAAGTACCCGAGGGCCACGCGCCGTCAAACGGAGCCAAAGGCCGATGGATCAGCGAGGCGCCGTTGCGCGGGGTAAAGTACAGGCCGTCGTCCCAGAAATTTTCCAGTACTTGATCGACCAACTCCAGCGAGCGGTCGAGGTCGCGCTTGTCAAAAGCCGATTCGTACAGGTCGAGCAGTGCGTTGGCGAGAAAGCCATAGTCGTCGAGAAATCCCGGAACCTTGGCGACTCCACCGCGCCAGGCTCGATAGAGTCCGCCGTCGGCCGAGGCCAAGTGCGTCGCCAGAAAATCGGCGCTTGCCCGCGCGGCCCGCAGATGCGCTGGGGCACCGCCGGCCTGGTAGGCGGCGCACAGTCCCTGAATCATCAGGGCGTTCCAGGCCGTCAGCACATTTTCGTCACGACCGGGGCGAACCCGCCGCAAGCGCGCCGCGAATAGCCGCTGGCGTACACCTTCGAGCCGGAGCTCCTCCGGCTCCTCGAGCGCCACGGACCGCTGCAGCACGGACCGGTCCTGCGCAAAATTCCCCCGCTCGCCGATGCCGTACGCCCGACAAGCGAATGCGGCATCGTCCTCGCCCAGGATCGCGTGCAGTTCGCGCGGACTCCAGGCGTAAAAGCGCCCTTCCTCGCCCTCGCTGTCGGCATCTTCGCTGGCATAGAAACCGCCCTCGGGATGCGTCAGATCGCGCAGGACGTAGGCGATGCATTCCTCGAATACCCGTCGCCATGCCGGGCGCCCGGTGAGCCGGTAGGCGTCGGCATAGAGCTTGACCAGCTGCCCGTTGTCGTAGAGCATCTTTTCAAAGTGCGGGATGGTCCAGCGTTCATCGACGCTGTACCGCGCAAATCCCCCGCCCAGGTGGTCGTATATTCCGCCACCGGCCATGTGCTCGAGGGTGCGCTCCACTGCCGCCAGCAACTGCGGCTCGCGCGTGCGCCGGTACACCCGCAGCATCAGATCGCTGCAGCTTGGATTGGGGAACTTGGGCGCGCGGCCCAGTCCGCCATACACGGGGTCGGTGTTGCGGGCAAACGCGCGCGCCGCCTCGCCAGGCCCATCGACCTGCGGCGGATCCGCCGCCGCCAACAGCTGCTCATCGTGGACCTGAAAACCGCGCAGGAACTGCTTGCAGTTTTCCCGCACCTCGTCCTGGCGGTTGCGCCAAGCCTGGCTCAGCCCCCGCAGCAGCCGCGGAAAACCGGGGCGGCCCGGGCGGTCCTCGGGGGCAAAGTAGGTACCGGCGAAGAACGGCTCCTGCTCCGGCGTCAGGAAGACCGTCAGCGGCCAGCCGCCCGACTGCCCCATCATCTGGACGACCCGCTGGTACAGGTCGTCGATATCCGGTCGCTCCTGGCGGTCGACCTTGATGTTGACGAAATCGTCGTTGAGAACACGCGCGATCTCCGGGTCTTCGAAGCACTCGTGCGCCATCACGTGGCACCAGTGGCATGCGAAGTAGCCAACCGATAGATGTACCGGCTTGTTCGCGGCGCGGGCGCGGGCAAATGCCTCCTCGCCCCACGGGTACCAGTCGACCGGGTTGTCTGCGTGCTGCTGCAGATACGGGGAGGATTCGGTGGCCAGTCGATTGGGCATCTCTTGCTTCTCAATGGCAACGGCAGCTACCCGGTCGAGCCGCCTTCGCAGCGGCTATCGAATCATATAGACCTTGGTCACCGTCGCATGAACCGTGCACACGCCTTTCCAGTCCTGCGGAAAGAACGCCACCGTGTCCGGCTCGATCTCGATGATCTCGCCGCTCTCGTGCACGTAGGTGCAGCGTCCAGCCAGGAAGTGGCAGAACTCGTCTCGCGTGACGTGGCAGAACCAACTGCGCGGGGGTGCAACGCCAAATTCCGCATTCGGATCGACCCGCGGGGCCTTTGTACAGCAACCTGCCCGAGGTGTGCGACTCCCCTTCGAGCATGGTCGCAATAATCCCCCAGTCGGCCAGATCGGTCTGTTCCAAGGGACTCCTCAGCACGGGTGTCGGCACGGTGGGACTCCGGTCAAGACGCTTCCCGCGAGCAGGCGGGCGTTGCGTGGGGTTTCATCCAAGCCGTTCATCGAGCAGCCGAGCCACCTTGGCAGGTTCGTTGTGCGCGCGCAGGTGCGCGCTGATGCGATCGAGCCGATCGCGAAGGCCAGAATCCTGCAGGCAAGCGGCAAGCTTCTGCGCGCGGTCCGCGTCGGTCCAGCCGTAGCGGTCGAGGGGAATCCGCGACCCGTCTCCTGCACACGGGTCGCGTTGTCGTGGCCATCCCAAACATACGGCATGATGATCGACGGCTTGCCAAAAAGCAGGCACTCGGTGAACGAGTTGTTGCCGCCATGGTGGATGACAAGGTCGACTGGCGGGATCACCGACGGCGGCGGAAACCAGCTCTCGATGATCACGTTGTCCGGCAGATCATGGTACTGGTCCTTGTATCCACTCACATTCACCAACGCCCGGTACAGCAATTTCCCGATAGCGGCGATGAGGCGCCGGAGCAAGTCCACGTCGCCCGCGCCCAGGCTGCCGAAGGAAACATACAGCAGCGGCGCATGCGGGTTGGCCGCATAGCGCGGGATCGAATACGGCGCTTGGGCACGCACGCAGCCCTCCAGATACTGGAGCTGCCGTGGCGCCAACGGATACTGTCGCCGATAGCGTAGCGGCTCCGGGTACAAGAGCAGGTTGAGGAACGGTGATGGTTCGAAGAACTGGCCAAGCGGGTAGGGAGCCTCCCCGTTTGCCGGCACAAACGAAATGAAGTCCTCGACCATCGGGCGAATCACCTCCTGGACGCGGGCGCGGAAGCGAGCATGGCACAGGCCGTCGTTTTTGCCGCAGCCGGACCAATGCGGAGGTATGCGCGAGACTTCAATTTCGTTCTCCGAGCATGAAATGATCCGGACCCACGGTTTGCCGCGGCGCTTGATGGCAGGAAACAAGATGACATTGTCCACGCGGACCCGGTCCGGTTGCACGCGTTCCAGCACCGCCGGCAGATCCTTCTGCGCCCACTTGGCACACTCGACGATCGCCGACCAGCAGTCCTTCACGTAGCGGTCGATCTGCTCGTCGGGCGATTGGCGAAAATGCGGAATATGGCCGTTGATGAAGTCCTCCCAGAACCTCGCCATCTGTTCGGGCGGCATCGGCGCCGAAAGGCAGACCGGGTGGACCTCGAACCCGTACGCTCGGTGCACCTCCAAGAAGCCCTGGTCCGATAGGAATACGGGCCGGTGGCCCAAGCTTTGCACGGCCGGTGCGATACCCACCGAGTTGAGCGCGGGACCATAGGCGGCCTCCGGGAAACACGCAACGGTCGGTTGTGACATGCCGCGGTCTCCGGCCAAGATCGGCGCTGCAACGGCCGCGCGAGCCGGACCGAGGTGATCGGTGACGCCAGCAAGGGCAACCAAGTCGTGGGCTTTTTCCGGATAATAGAACAGCGACTTCGCCGCCTGCGGCTGTTCGGACAGTCAGCAGCGCGGTGCGACTGTTTTCCGGGAGGGTAGGGACCGTGAAGCGGCTCATCGACATCGTAGTCCCGCTGGCCGTTCGTGCTGGCAGCGGCAGGCGAGCCGCTTGCCTGCGCCTTGCCGATTGCGCAGCGTTGCCGCAATTTGTCGAGGGCGACCGGGCCCGAAACTCGACTCGGTCCTTCGGCCACGCTCCCTGATCGCGTTTCGATAATGGCCGTTACGCCCGATGACTGGAGCGCGATCCGACTGACGCTAGCACTCGCGGCCACCGTTACCGCGCTGCTGCTGCTGATCGGCACGCCGCTCGCCTGGTGGCTCGCGCGCAGCAGTTCCCGTTGGCGCGGCCCGGTGGCGGCGGTGATCACCTTGCCCCTGGTGCTGCCGCCCACGGTCCTGGGCTTTTACCTGCTGATCGCCATGGGACCGGGCGGCCCCGTCGGTCACCTCACCCAAGCGCTGGGCCTGGGGCTGTTCCCGTTCCACTTTTCCGGGCTGGTCGTAGCGTCGGTGCTGTACTCGATGCCGTTCGTGGTTCAGCCGATACGCAACGCCTTCGATGCTATCGGCAAGCGCCCGCTCGAGGTTGCCGCATGTCTGCATGCCGGACCCATCGACGCCTTCTTCAGCGTTGCACTACCTCTGGCGCGGCCGGGTCTGCTGATCGGGAGCATCCTGGGTTTTGCGCATACCCTGGGCGAATTCGGCGTGGTGCTGATGATCGGCGGGAACATTCCCGGCGAGACCCGCGTCCTGTCGATGCAAATTTACGATCACGTCGAGGCTTTGGAATATTCCCAGGCCCACTGGCTCGCCGGCGGCTTGCTAGCCATTTCCTTCCTGGTGCTGCTGGCGATCTACGTATACGACCCGAAGCGTCGAATGCTCTGAAATGATCCGCGCCCAGTTCGACCTGGCGTTGCCGGGCTTTTTGTTGCAGGCGTCGATCGACATCCCGGCCAGCGGGGTCACGGCGCTCTTTGGCCCGTCGGGCTCGGGCAAGACCACGCTGCTGCGATGTCTTGCGGGCCTCGAGCATGCTGCCGGCGGCTTCCTGCAGGTCGACACGCAGACCTGGCAGGATGACTCCAAGAAGATATTTCTCCCGGTGCATCAGCGGTCCCTGGGTTTCGTATTCCAGGAGCCAAGTCTGTTCGAACATTGCAGCGTGCGGCGCAATCTCGAATTCGGCTACCGCCGAACGCCCGTCGCGCAGCGCAAGATGCCATGGCAACGAACGGTGGATCTGCTCGACGTCGGTCCGCTGTTGCATCGCATGCCAGAGAGTCTGTCCGGCGGAGAAAGACAGCGTGTGGCCATTGCCCGCGCCGTGCTGGCCGGCCCCAAGCTCATGCTCATGGACGAGCCGCTGGCAGCCCTGGACACGGTGCGCAAGCAGGAAATTCTGCCGTTCCTCGAGCGCCTGCACCGGGAGCTCTCGATTCCCGTGTTGTACGTGAGCCACCACATCGACGAGGTCGCAAGACTCGCCGACCACCTGGTCTTGCTGCGTGCCGGCCGCGTCATTGCCAGCGGGCCCTTGATGCAGATGCTGGCGCGCCTTGACCTGCCGACCGCCCACGACGAGGACGCCGGCGTCGTGATCGAGACCCGCGTGGCGACCCGCGACCAGCGCTACCACCTCAACGAGCTGGATTTTTCCGGGGGACAAATCCATGTCGCGCGCGACTCGCTCACGCCGGGCCAGCCGGTGCGCCTGCGAATTCAGGCCCGCGACGTAAGCCTAGCCCTGGCCGATCACCACGACAGCAGCATTCTCAACCGCTTTCCGGCGACCGTGGTCGAAATCGCGGCCGCCAGTAACCCCGCCAACGTTATGGTTCTGCTCGATGCCGGTGGCACTGCCCTGCTGGCGCGAATCACCCACCGATCCCTGGACCAGTTGCACATCGGCGTCGGCAGCCGGGTCTGGGCCCAGGTCAAGGCCGTCGCCCTGATGGAATAGCGGAACTACCGGTGCATTATTCTTACGCGTGACCGCCGATGGGCGCAGCGGCGCAGGCCGGCGTTGCCGCGTGTCCCGGGGACGGCGCGCTTTGCTCCCGAAAAGAATGAAAGGTGCCTGATTGGAAACCGGTAAGCCAAAGATGGTGGAATTTGCGCAACTGGCGATTGCGTTTGTCGCGCTGGTTGTCACGACAAGCTCGATGGAAGCGGTGTGGTATCTGGGCCTTGCCAAGGACACCTACGCGACGCAGATCGGCCCTCTCATGAACGCGCAATTCGACGTCTTCGTCGCGGCGCTGTTTTACCTGTGCTATTCGCTGGGAGCAACCATATTTGCCGTTCGGCCGGCGCTGCTTGCGCGATCCTGGAGGCATGCGGCAGGATTCGGTGCGCTTTATGGTTTTTTTTGCTTCTCGGCGCACAATCTGACGGATCTGGCCGACGTCAAGGGCTATACCGCGCAAATCGCACTTATCGATATGTGCTGGGGGACGTGCATGACCGCATTGGCCTGCCTGCTCTCCTATGCCATTGCTCTTCGCGCCCGCCAGCGGACGTAGCGCGGCAAGCCCTTGGCCATGGACACGGATGCCGCGGGACGGCTTTGCGGATCACACGGCAGGACCCATGACGCGGCAAAGCGCAAGGAAGTCCCCAGTTGCATGGGGGGACAGATACGCGGCCCGCTGTCGCTGCCCCCTTCCCTGACCTCCTCGTCCCTGCCTTCCGATGGCTTGACGTAGATCACGGTCAGCGCCGCCTCCAGTGACAACATACCTGGCGCCATGCAGGCAAAGCTATCTCGTCGCTCGTTTCTTCTGGGATCTGCGCTCACGACGGCGGGGGCAACGATGATCGATGCCGCAGCGCCGCTCGTCGGGCAAGCACAGGCGGCCGAGTCCACCGGCCCGCCGCAGGTCGGGCCGGGGGCGGTCTCGGTTTCCCTGAAGATCAACGGCGAAGTACGCACCCTCGCCGCCGAACCCCGCATGACACTGGCCGAGGCCCTGCGCGGCCCGCTTGGCCTCACGGGCACCAAGATCGGCTGTAATCGAGGCGCCTGTTCCGCATGCACGGTCTGGGTCGACGGGACGCCAGTTTGCTCCTGCATGATGTTGGCGGTCGAAGTCGGCACCCGCAGCGTGACCACCATCGAAGGCTTGGCCAGCGGCACCCATCTGCACCCCGTGCAGACCGCCTTCATCGAGCATGATGCTCTGCAATGCGGTTTTTGCACGCCCGGGATGGTGATGAGCTGCGCGGCGCTTCTCGAACACACTCCCAATCCATCGGCGGAGCAGGTGCAGGCGGCCATCAGCGGGCACGCTTGCCGTTGTGGCACGTTTCCGCATGTGGTCGAGGCGACCTTGGCGGCTGCCAAGGTTCGGGGAGTCTGACCATGGCAGCTGAGGGCGCGAGTCGCACCGAGAAGCTCCCCTCCGGCATTGCCAGCGTGGGCCTGGGGGAAGTCGCGCGCCAAGTTCCCATCGACGAGCCGCCACCGCTGGCGCCCAATGCCGCGCTCGAGGTGATCGGCAAGTCGGCGGCGAGACAAAATGGCCGAGCCAAGGTTACCGGCGCGACCCGCTTCACCGTCGATGTATCTGTTCCCGGGATGCTGCACTGTCGCATCCTGCGCTCGCCACTGCCGCACGCGCAGGTCCGCTCGGTCGACTTCTCGGCGGCAAGCCGCCATCCCGGCATACGCGCGGTCGTGCTCGTTACGCGTCCGGACGATCCCGCAGCGGCGCATGTGCGCTACATCGGGGCGCCGGTCGCCGCGGTGGCAGCGGTCTCGATGGCCGCCGCGGAGGAGTCGCTGCGCCTGATTCGTGTCGACTACCAGGCCCTGCCCTTCGTGGCGGACCTGGACAGGGCGCGCGAGTCCAGTGCGCCGCGGATCTATGACGCCGGCTCCGCGCCGGAGGGAAGTGCCTACGGTTTCCCCGCGCGGCGCGGGCTGCCCCTGAGCAGCAACGTGCGCGGGCCGGCGGTCGATAGCCTCGGCGATGCCGCGCAGGGGTTCGCGCAGGCCGACGTAGTCGTCGAGGGCGAATTCCGCACCGAGGTGCAAACCCACTGCTGCCTGGAGCCGCATGCGATCGTGGCTGATTGGCGCGCGGACGGACTTACCGTGCATATGTCCACCCAGTTCACGGCTGGGGTTCGCCACGAGCTGGCCGAAGCGTTCGGGCTGCCGCTCAACCGCGTGCGGGTGATCGTTGATGGGATGGGTGGGGGTTTTGGCTCCAAATCGTCGCTGGGCAGCTATGGCCGCATCGCGGTCAACCTCTCCCGCCAGGCGCAGGCCCCGGTGCGCCTGGTGCTGGATCGCGAAGAGGAACAGATGGACTCGGGCAATCGCCCCGGAACCTGGCAGCGGCTGCGCATTGGTGCACGGCGCGACGGATCGTTAACGGCCATATCGCTGGTCAGTTACGGCACCGCGGGGATCGCGCTCGGCGCGGGCGTCGGCAATGTTGCGCAGGCGCTCTACACCTGTCCGAACTTCGAAGGCTCGCAATATGACGTCTTCATCAATGCCGGGCCCGGATGCGCAATGCGCGGACCGGGCAACACACCGGGCGCCTGGGGTCTTGAACAGACGATCGACGAGTTAGCCTCGCGCCTGTCGCTGGATCCGCTCGCGCTACGCGACCGCATCGACCCTAGCCCCGTGCGGCGAGAGGAGCGCCGCATTGGCGCCGAGCGCATCGGCTGGCAGCGGCGCCACGCACCTGGCGCCGATCGGGGCCCAGTTAAGCGCGGTATGGGCGTCGCGCAATCGCTATGGAGCGCCAATGTACAGCTCAACTCCTCCTGCGAGGTGCGCGTGCTGCGCGACGGCTCCGTGGAAGTCTTGTCGAGCGTGCAGGACATCGGCACCGGCATCGGCACGGTCCTGGCCCAGGTCGTCGCCGAAGTGCTCGGGCTTCGTCCCGAGGACATCACCGTTCGCATCGGCGACACCGACTTTCCGGCAGGGCCACCCTCTTACGGCAGCCGGACGACCGCGTCGATCACGCCACCGGCGCGCACCGCCGCATGGCACGTTCTGCAATCGCTGTTCCTCGAAGCGGCAAGCGCCCTGAAGGCGGCACCGACGGACTTGGCCGCGCACGGCGGCCTCATCCTGGTTCGGGATCAACCGAGCCGTTCCATGCGCTTTGCCGAGGCCGCGGCACTGTTGCGCACGGACCGCATCAGCTCGGTGGCGGCGCGCAGCGATGACTACGGCGGCTTTCGCCGGCGCATAGGCGATGCCGCCATCGCGCAGCAGGACCTGGGCGGCGTCCAGTTTGCCGAAGTCGCCGTCGACACGGAGACCGGCATCATCCGGGTCGAGCGCATGGTCGCGGTGCAAGATTGCGGCCGACCGATGAACCCGCGGCAGATCGAGAGCCAGGTGCAAGGTGGCGTGCTGATGGGGCTCTCCTATGCCCTGTTCGAGCAACGCGTGCTCGATCAGTCCACCGGCCGCATGGTCAATCCGAACCTCGAGCAGTACAAGCTGGCGGGCTCGCGCGAAACGCCGGTAATCGAGGTCGTGGTCCTGGAGAACTACCAGGGCAACAGTGCAACCGATGCCTATGGCATCGCCGAGCCTTCGAATATCGCTACCGCGCCCGCGATCGCCAACGCCGTGTACAACGCGATCGGCGTTCGCCTGCGTGCTACGCCCATGACGCCGGCGGCGGTTCTTGCGGCGCTGGGCAGGATTCCGGCAAGGAGTGGCCACGCATGATCGGCTTTGCCTGGACCAGTGCGAGGACGATTTCCGAGGCGGCCGTGGCGGCAACGGCAACCGTTGCCGGCGCGATGACGGCCTCGCCTGAAGCGATGGGCCGCGACGACCTATCGGTCGTCAAGGCAGGAGGCATCGATCTCGTCGACCTGATGAAGGAGAATTTGCTGGCGCCGACGAGGGTCGTGAGCCTGACGGGCATCCCCGGTCTCGACCGCATCAGCGAGGCAGCCGCAGGAAGCCTGCGCATCGGGGCGATGGTGACCCTGGCAAGTCTCGCCGACCATCCGCAAGTGCGCCGGCGCTATGCCGCCCTGGCGGACGCGGCACGAGGCGCGGCAAGCCCGCAGATTCGCAATGTCGCAACGCTGGGCGGCAATCTTCTGCAACGACCGCGCTGCTGGTACTTGCGCGCACAGCAGTATCGCTGCCTCAGAAAGGGCGGCGGCCATTGTTATGCGATTGCCGGAGAAAACCAATACCACGCGATTTTCGACAACGGCGTCTGCGCCATCGTTCATCCTTCGACGGCGGCCACGGCGCTCGTGGCCTTGGGCGCCACCGTCGAGCTTGCCAGCGGCGACGGCGCGGCACGCCGCGTCCTGCTCGAGGACTTCTTCGTGGCGCCGGACCGCGACCTTCAGCGCGAGAATGATCTCCAGCCGCAGGAGATCCTGACCGCGATCGAATTGCCGGCACCACCGACGAAGGCCCGCATGGCGTACCGCCAGCAAGGCGAGAGGGACTCCTTCGACTGGCCACTGGCCGACGTGGCGGTCGTGCTGGAGCTTGCCCCCGGTGGACAATGCCAGCACGCCACCGTGATTCTGGGCGCGGCGGCGCCGGTGCCGCACCGGGCGAAGGCGGCGGAGGCCGCCCTGGCGGGCCGGCACATCGACGAGTCTACGGCCAGGGAAGCCGGGCGCGCCGCCATGGACGGTGCCACGCCGCTGGCCCATAACGCGTACAAGCTGCCGTTGTTTGAGACGCTGGTCCGGCGCACGATCCTGCAAGCTGCGGCATAGCGCAGCCCTGCTTTGCGGCCACGCATGCCCTGCCGCAGATGCTGGCAGGATCATCCCCGCCAGGTGCCACGGTAGCGCGGCCCACGATTGCGCGCAGGGTACCCGCCCTTTTGCCGCGCAAGGCCAGCGTGCGGCGAGCACAATGGACGAGGTGGTCGCATCGTTCCAGCAGGTAGCCACGCTAGTGACCGATATCACTACGGCCAGCCGCGAGCAGTCGATCGGCATCGAACGGGTCACGCAGGCGGTAAATTAGATGGAAACGGTGACGCAGCAAAACGCGGCCTTGGTCGAACAGGCTGCGGCCGCCACCGGGAGCCTCGAAGAGCAGGCTGGCAGCCTCGTGACGACTGTTGGTAATTTTCGTCTTGCCGCGGAGCAGGCCACCGCCTAGGCACCACAGCTGCCAGGCGCGGCGCCCGGTATCATGACGGCCTACCGAGTCGGTACCCATGCCAATGCTTGTGAAGCACCGGGTGGACGACCTCCTGCGCCGAGCCTGCGACGCCGGAGATCTTCNNGATCCGTCAGGACCAGACGATCTACGAAGGCGCCTTCGGCAGGCGCGTCCTGGGCCAGGACGCGCCCATGGCGCTCGATACGGTGGTCTGGATCGCATCGATGACCAAGGCACTGACCAGCGCGGCGGCCATGCAGTTGGTCGAACGGGGTGCCCTGGAACTCGATGCCCCGCTGCACCGCAAGGTGCCGGAGCTTGCCGACGCGCAGGTCCTGGAAGGCTTTGACGCGGCGGGGCAGCCGCAGACCCGTCCGGCGCAACACCCGGTGACGCTGCGTCAGCTGCTCACGCATACGGCGGGCTTCGGTTATGAATATTGGAGCAAACCCATTCAAGATTTCCGCAAAGCGAGGAAGCTGCCGGGTATCGCCTCGTGCCAGAACGCCGCGCTGCGGACTCCATTGCTTTTCGATCCCGGCATGCGCTGGGAGTACGGGATCAACATCGATTGGGTGGGCAAGGCCGTCGAGGCCGTCAGTGGCCAAACGCTGGGACAATTTCTGACGCAAAACATTCTCGCGCCGCTGGACATGCACGACACGGCCTTCAAGATCAGCCCGTCCATGCGCGAGCGCCTGGCGAAGATCCATCAGCGCACCGAGGACGGCAAGCTCGCCACGACCACGATCGAGGTTCCGCAGGACCCGCAATTCGAAATGGGCGGCGGCGGGCTCTACGGAACCGCGCGCGACTACGTGAAGTTCATACGGATGATCCTGCATCGAGGACAGCTGGACGGCGCGCAGGTGCTTCGGGCAGAGACCGTGGATTCGATGACGCGAAACCAGACCGGTTCCCTGCGGATAACTCCGCTGCGGACGGTGATGCCCCTGCTTTCCAACGACTTCGAGTTCTTCCCAGGCGTCGAGAAGCACTTTGGCTTCGGGTTTGTGCTCAACGCGCACGAGACCTCGACCGGGCTATCGGCCGGCAGTCTCATGTGGGCGGGGCTGGCCAACACCTACTTTTGGATTGATCCGGTCGGGCAGCTCGGGGGCGTATTCCTGACCCAAGTGCTGCCTTTTGCAGACGCAAAGGCATTTGCGCTCTTTTTGGAATTTCAGAAGGCGGCATATCAATCCATCGGAGCCCATGCGCGCGGCCAATCCGGCGGCGCAAACGCGCCGCGCGCGTGATAGCGCCTAGTTCTTCACCGGCGGCTTGGCGCGGTACTGACCCTGCAGCGCCAGCATCCAGCCCGGGTATTCCAGCGGCAAGGCGCTGACCTGCTCGAGCGTTGCAAGCTCCTCCGCGCCCAGTTCGAATCCGCTAGCACCGAGGTTGTCCTCGAGCTGGGCGGCAGTCCGGGCACCGATAATCACGCTGCTCACTTGGGGACGGCTCAGCAGCCAGGCCAGAGCGACCCGCGCGACCGAAACATGGTGTCGCTGGGCTATGGGACGCATCGCGTCCACGCAGCGGAAGGCTCGCGCCTTGTCGACCACGGGAAAATCGAAACCGACGCGGCGCGCGCCCTCCGGCCCCTTGTCACCGGGACTAAATTTGCCGCTCAGCAGCCCCCCGGCCAGAGGACTCCAAACCATCAGGCCCAGCCGCTGATCCCGCACCAGTGGCAACACCTCTCGCTCCAGATCACGCCCGGCCACGGTGTAGTAGGCCTGCACGCTTGCAAAGCGCGCCCAATGGTGCCGCTCCGAGATCGCCAAGGCCTTCATGATCTGCCACGCCGCCATGTTGCACAGGCCGATGTAGCGCACCTTGCCCGAGCGCACCAGATCATTTAGCGTGGAGAGCACTTCCTCCAGGGGCGTGAGCGGATCAAAGCCGTGCAGCTGGTACAGGTCAATGTGGTCGAGTTGCAGTCGCTTTAGACTCGCGTCGATCTGGTACATCAGGTGATAACGCGATTGCCCCCGAGCGTTGGCACCGGTCTCACTCATCACTCCCGTGGCCTTGGTGGCCACTACCAATTCCTCGCGCGGCAGGCCCAGGCCTTTGATGGCATTGCCGGTGAACGTCTCCGACTCTCCTTGCGAGTACACGTTGGCGGTGTCTATGAAGTTGACCCCAGCGTCAAAGGCCTGCCGCACCAGCGCGGTGGCCGCGTCCTGCCCCAAGCCGCCCATCACCTTCCAGAAACCCTGGCCGCCGAAAGTCATGGTGCCCAGACACAGTTCCGAGACGTAAAGACCGGTGCTTCCCAGCAGGCGGTAGCGCATTTCGCCCTCCGAAGTTTTCGCAACTTGCCTAAGCCTAGTGCCTGCGGCCCGGGGGCGCCAGCGCCGCAGGTCGCGGAACCCCGGTACGGGACGCCCTGACCGGGTTCGCCGGCCCGTCAGGCCCCGGACGCTGGCCCGCGTCGGCCGGTGATGCCGCAAAGCACAGGGGGAACAGCACCCTCACTGCGACATGGAACGCGCCCGCGAAGCTGCCACAGGCAGGCGCTTGCGCGCCTTTTGCAGGGGAAATCAAGCATGGGTTTGGAGACTGGACCCGCGGTACCGGTGAGCGCTGCCGGCCTGGTTTTGCAGCCGCGCCGGCTGACGCAGGTACTTTGGGCGTCGAGCCTGCCGCCAAGCAGCGTAGAACTCGAACTCACGGAGTCCTTGCTGCTCGTCAATTCGAGCCAGCTGAGCGCCCGGGGCGTGCGCTTTTCGATCGACGATTTCGGCACAGGCTACTCCAACCTGGGGTACCTCAAGCGCTTTGCCGTCGAACGCCTGACGATCGATCGCTCCTTCTTCCATCGCCTGACCAAGGACGCCAACGACGAAGGCATCGTTCGCGCCATCATCGAAATGGCGCGCAGCCTCGGGCTCGAGACGGTCGCCGAGGGAATCGAGGATCTGCCAACCTTGCCCCGCCTGATCGAGCCGGGCTGCCATTACGGACAAGGCTTCCACTGGTCCCCAACCCCGCCGCCCGATGAAATCTTCGCTTTTGCCAGCGGACGTCGGGTAGCGTGAAGATCCTCGTCGCTGCGGCCGGTAGTCACGGCGACGTGCTGCCCTTTGTCGCGCTGTCCAAAGAGCTCCAAGCGCGCGGCCACGACGTCCGCCTGTTTGCGGGCGCCTACTTTGCGTCCTACGCCCGCGAGGCAGGCGTGCCATTTCGAGCGCTAGGCACGACGCAGGAGCACACCGAGCTGCTGCGCAATCCGCACTTGACACATCCGATCGACTCCCATCGCTTGTTAGCGACAGCGATCGGCGACAATTTGATGAGCACTTACCAGGCGCTCAAAGCCGACGTGGAGCCGGGACGCACCATTGTGGTTGGATCGCTGTTGGCCTTTGCCACCCGGCTGCTGCAGGAGACCGATCGCCTGCCCTGCGTCACCGTGCATTTGGCTCCCACGTCGCTTCGCTCCAGCTTTCGAGCCTCGCGGATGTCCGCATGGGACATCCTGCCGCATCTGCCGCGCCCGGTGAAATCCATTGCCTGGCGGGCCCTCGATGCCCTGCTGGTCGATCGCCTCTACTGCCCGGCCCTCAACGATTGTCGTGCCAGCCTTGGTCTGCGGCCGGTCCGCCGCATCTTCGATGATTGGTTGCATCGCGTGGACACGGTCGTCGGCATGTTCCCCCGGTGGTTTGGCGACCCGCAGCCCGACTGGCCGGCGAATCTGCGCCAGACGGGATTCCCCTTGTACGACCACGGCGTCCACCAAGCCTTGCCGGCCTCCGTCGGCCGCTTCCTCGACGCCGGGCAAGCCCCTGTGGGCTTCACGGCCGGCACGGCAACGGCGTGCGCACATGCCTTCTTCGCCGCTTCCGCCGAAGCGTGTCGCCGCTCGGGGCGCCGCGGCATCTTGCTAACGCATTGCCCTGAGCAAGTTCCCGACACCCTTCCCGACGGCGTCGTTCACGTCCACTACGTTCCGTTCGGGGCATTACTGCCCAGGCTGGCCGCCTTGGTGCACCACGGGGGCATCGGCACGACGAGTCAGGCATTGCGTGCGGGCGTGCCGCAATTGATCCGGCCGATGGCATTCGATCAGTTCGACAATGCCCGCAGGGCGCGCGAGCTCGGCGTGGCCGTCGAGTTGTTGCCCAGTCGCTATTCGGTCCAATCGGCTGCCGCGGCGCTGCACGACCTGCTCGACGATCCCCAGGTGCGGGAGCGCTGCCGACATTGGGCGAGCAAGCTGGCCGACAAGGATGGCGTCGGCCGCGCGTGCGATCTCATCGTGGCAAGTCACTGACCAGCGACTTGCATGGCCGGCGTTCGTGTTCGCGGCACGAACGGCGTTGGGGGTCAGATTGCGCGGGCGCTGCGCAGCGCCTCGATTAGCTCCGTACGAATCCCCCACTCGCGAAGGATCTCCTCGCTGTGTTCGCCGGGCTTTGCTGCCGGCCGCTGGATGCCGGGTGACGTCCGTGAAAATCGCGGCGCGGGCGCCGGTTGCGCGACGCCTTCGGAGAACAGGAAGGTTCCCCGTGCCCGGTTGTGCGGGTGTTGCGGCGCCTCGTCCATGTCGAGCACTGGGGTTACGCAGGCATCGGTGCCCTCCAGCAGCGCGCACCACTGGGCGCGAGTGCGGGAGCGGAAGTGTTCGCCTAGCCGCGTGCGCAGCCCGGGCCAGTTCTGCGGGTCCCATCGACCGGTGAACTCTGCCTGCGGCAATCCGAGCCGGTCGATGAGGGTGTCAAAAAATTGCGGCTCGATCGGACCAACCGCTAGCCAAGCGTCGTCCGCGCATCGGTAGGTGCCGTAAAAGGGCGCTGCGCCATCGAGCAGGTTGCTCTCGCGCCGGTTGCTCCACTGACCCATCGACTTGAAGCTGTACTGCATGGCCATCAACAGAGCTGCGCCATCGGTCATTGCTGCGTCCACAACCTGACCCTGCCCCGAACTGCGCGCCTCCAACAGCGCGCACAGGACACCAAAGGCCACCAGCATCGCGCCACCCCCGAAGTCGCCCACCAGATTCAGCGGTGGCACGGGTGCGTCGCGGGTCCCGATCGCATGCAGTACCCCGGACAGCGCTATGTAGTTGATGTCGTGGCCGGCCGCGTGGGCCAAAGGTCCGGCCTGACCCCAACCGGTGATACGCCCATAAACGAGCCTCGGATTGCGCGCGCAGCACGTGTCGGGTCCAAGTCCCAAGCGCTCCATCACACCGGGTCGAAAGCCCTCGACTAAGGCGTCGGCAGAGGCCACCAGCTCCAGCATGGCTTCGACGGCCAAAGGCTCCTTGAGGTCCACTGCCAGCGAACGCCGGCCCCGGTTGAGAAAGCCGCTGCTCTTTAGCGCGTCGTAGACGTTGGCTTGCGTTTGTCCTTTACGGTCAATTCGAATCACGTCGGCGCCCATGTCCGCAAGCAGCATTGCCGCAAACGGCGCCGGACCGATACCGGCCATTTCTATGATGCGGATCCCTTTGAGCGGCCCCATCGACGCGCGGTCCCAGATTGCTGCCAAGTGTGCAACTTAGCAGCAATATAATAATAGCCAGCCGCCTTTGCGAGGGCGCCGCGCATGCCGCAATCGCGCAACTTGGGCAGCGGCGCGGTCAGGCAAGCAGCGGCTCCTCTCGCTCGCCGATCGCGACACGGTTTCGGCCGTCACGCTTAGCCTGATACAGCGCGCGGTCGGTCCTGGCCATATACTCCTCGCAGGACTCGCCCAAGACGCACTCGGCCAAACCGATCGAAATGTGGACCCGCAGCTTGGGATCCGGAAGGACACTCAGCTCGGCGACCGCACGCCGCAACCGCTCCGCACAGACTCTGGCTTCGTTCAACGAGGTTCCCGGCAACACGACCAAAAACTCCTCCCCGCCGAACCGGCCCAGCTGATCCGTGGCCCGCAGCTGGGCCCGGATGCAGGCTGCGACGCCCTTGAGGACCGCATCGCCAACGAGATGTCCGAAGCGATCGTTGACGACCTTGAAGTGATCCACATCGACCAAACAGACACAAAGCGCGCCGCCGATGCGCGCCTTGCGCTGCAGCTCCGAGATCAAGAGCGCATCGATATGCCGGCGGTTCCACGTGTCGGTCAGCGCATCGCGGATCGCCAATTGTTCAATCGTGTGCACGGAGTCGCGCAGCCGCGCGCGAAGATTGCTAATGTAGCCCGCAGCCAGCGCAAACCAGACCGATCCCATCACCACGAGAACGGCATTGATCGCCTCCAGGGGAAGGTCCAGGTCGCCGGAAAAGAGCTTGACCCGGACCGCTATGGCCGCGCAGTAGGTGGCCAGGACAAAAATCTCGAGGCGGATCAACTCGCGCGGGTTGAGTTTGAGCATGGCGAAGACGAAGATGCTGCTATAGAAGGGAACTGCGAGAAAATGGACTCGTTCCCCCAGAACCAGAATCAAAGCGACCATGCTCGCGCCCACGAACACCTGCGCCTGCGTAAGAGATGGATCCGCGAAGCGCAGGTTCCAGCCGCTTCGCAGCACGCAAAAGTAGGCGACGTTGATGAGGCAGAACGCTGCACCGATGACCGCCAGGCGGTCCGTCGGGAGCAGCCCGGCTGCGCTGCACAGCGCCAGGACGATGAAGCCGACCGCGTAGGTTATGGACGCCAGCAGGAAGCGTTTGAGTCGTAGCGCTTGCTTGCGTGCCAGCGATTGCGATAGCTCGGTCGTCGTTCAACGAGGGCAAAGTCGCGCGGCCGGCCCAGCACGAGGGTCTCGGCAAGCAGGCCGCTCGCAAGGGCCGGGTCGATAGACCGCGGTGGCGCAAAAGCGCCAACCGTCAGAGTGTAGCGGCAGGCAGCGCGATCAGCTCGCTTCTGGTTCGCGCGCCGGGTCGAGATCACCGATCGCGTAGCGTACCGCGTCGTCGATCCGGTCCAGCCAGACGAACTGCAAGCGCTGCCGCGCCTCGGCGGGCACGTCTTCGAGGTCCTTCTCGTTGCGCCGGGGGAGCATCACGGTCCGTATGCCGGCTCGCAGCGCGGCCAGGGTCTTTTCCTTGACGCCGCCGATCGGCAACACCAGCCCTCGCAGACTGATTTCGCCCGTCATGGCCACATCCGGTCGCACCGGCTTTCCTGTCAGCAGCGATACCAGGGCGAGGAACATTGCCACCCCCGCGCTCGGCCCATCCTTGGGTGTGGCGCCGGCCGGAACGTGCACGTGAATATCGACCTTCTCGAGCGGATCGCCGGTCCAGGTCTTGGCCAGCGTCAGGGCTGCCTGGGCCGACTCCTTCATCACCTCCCCGAGCTGTCCGGTCAGGATCAGACGCCCGCTGCCCGGGACCTTGCTTGCCTCGATGAACAAGATGTCGCCACCCACCGGCGTCCAGGCAAGACCGGTGGCAACGCCGGGCATGCTGGTGCGCAGCGCCAGCTCGTTCTCGAAGCGCCGCGGACCGAGGATCGCCGGCAGATCCTGGGCGTCCACCGTCACCTCCGGCACGCGCCCTTCGGCGATCTGCATCGCCACGTGGCGCAGCGTCGAACCGATCTCGCGCTCCAGGTTGCGCACTCCAGCCTCCCGCGTGTAGTCGCGCACGATTTCGGCCAGGGCAGCGTCCGTCAGTCTCGCCTGTTCGGGCTTCAGACCGTTGGCCTCAAGCTGGCGCTTCACCAGGTAACGGCGCGCAATCTCGATCTTCTCCTGCTCCGTATAGCCCGGCAGCTGGATCACTTCCATCCGGTCGCGCAGCGGCCCGGGGATCGTGTCGAGTACGTTGGCCGTGCAGATGAACATTACCCGCGACAGATCGAAGTCGACCGCCAGGTAATTGTCGCGGAACTTGCTGTTTTGCTCCGGATCGAGCACTTCCAGCAGCGCGCTGGCCGGATCCCCGTGGAAGCCGCCGGCGCCCGTCTTGTCGATCTCATCGAGCATCAGAACCGTGTTGGTGGTGCCCGCACGACGCATCGCCTGGATGATGTTGCCGGGGAGCGCGCCGATGTAGGTGCGTCGATGCCCGCGAATCTCGGCCTCGTCATGCACACCGCCGAGCGCGACCCTTTGAAAGACGCGTCCGGTGGCGCGGGCAATCGACTGCCCGAGCGAAGTCTTGCCCACGCCGGGCGGGCCAGCGAAGCAAAGAATCGGGCTCTTGCCCTCCGGATTGAGCTTGCGCACGGCCAGGTATTCGAGGATCCGCCGCTTGATCTTATCGAGGCCAAAATGATCCTCGTCCAGCACCTGCCGCGCCTGGGCGAGATCGATGGGCTGCTGCGGCGCCGGCTTCCAGGGTAGCTCCGTCAACCATTCCAGGTAGGTGCGCAGCATCGAATACTCGCTGCCGCCCTCGCCCATGCGCTGCAGGCGCTTGAGATCCCTCTCGGCGTGCTTCAAAACTTCCGGGGGCATGCCGGCACTCTCGATCGCCTTCTTCAGCTCCCCGAGCTCGGCGGCCTGATCCCCGTCCTCGCCCAGCTCCTTCTGGATCTGGCGCAACTGCTCCCGCAGCACGTGCTCGCGCTGGCGCTCGTCAAATTGCGCCTTGGTCTTCTCGCCAATCTCCTTGGAGAGCTTGAGCACCTCCGTGCGAGCCGACAGCAGAGCGATCACCTTGTCCAGGCGCCGCACCAGGTCAAAGGTCTCCAGGATGTCCTGCTTTTCCTCGTTCTTGGCGTCGATCAGGTTGGCAACCATGTCGGCCAAGACGGCAGGCGATTCGATGCCGCGCACCACGCCCGCCAGCTCGTCCGGCACGTGGGGCAGCAGGCCGATGGCCTCGGTCGCCTGCTCCTTGAGCTGCAGAAAGCGTGCCTCGACCTCGGGCCCCTCGGTCTGCGGCTGCGCGACCATTGCCACCCGTGCGACGAGAAACGGCCAGCCCTCCAGAAATTCCAGGATCCGGAAGCGGGACTCGCCCTGCACGACAAGGTGATGCGTGCCCTCTTGCGCCGTGACGTAGCGCACGATTGGCCCCGCCGTTCCCACCCAGTACAGATCGGAAGGTACGACATCGGCTTTTTGCGGGTCGCGCTGGAGGAGAAAGCCGACACGAAGCTCGCTCTTGACGGCCTCCTGCGCCGCGGCAATGGAGGCCGCGCGGCCTACCGCCACCGGCGAGAGTGCCCCTGGAAACAGCACCGTGTTGCGCAGGGGAATTACGACCAAAGCATCCTTGGGCAATTGCTTGCCCGCAACCCCACCCTTTCCCGCGGCGGGTTGCCCCCCGCCCCCGGCGCGCGAGGGATCCTGGCCGGACCAAGTCTGCTGCAGCCCTGGCGGGTGATTCATGAGTTCTCCTTACCGTCCCGGGGCCTGCGTTCGGGCCCCACGTGCCGTAAATGGGGCTGGGAAAGCCGGTTTCAATGGGAGCAATCCTCCCATGTCAACGGACCGTCGGAGCGATCCGTTAATGGACACTGGTTTGCCACCGAGAGATCGTTGGTCTGCCGCAGCCGGCGATGCCGGAACCTGCACTGCGGGAGCGTCCATGGCGGCAGCGCGTTACATCGGGTTGCCGCCAGCTCCGGTCCCGTATCCCGTTTGACTTGGCACCGGCCACATTTGGTTGCCTTGCACTTTAGGAGACACTGTGAAGATCATTCCGATTGTTGCCTCTGCGTTACTTATCTCGGGCCTGGCGTACGCCGCCGAGGTCAGAGACTGGCACGACCTCGAGAAGGTGCACAAGCATATCGAGGAGTCGATCAAGGAGATGGAACGCGCCCGCGCGGCCAATCACTACGATATGCAAGGCCATGGCGCCAAGGCCGAGCAACTGTTGCGCGAAGCCGAAAGGGAACTGCACGAAGCGGTGGAAGCGGCGAAGGCTCACTGACGCTGCTGGGTCGACTCGGCTGCCTAGCGCAGCGCCGGGCAGCATCGATCACCCGCGCGCCGCCCGCCGGCGCTACCGAGCGCGTGGTGCTGGTTGCGGCGGAGCGCGACTCGTTGCTTGGGCTGCTCCGACCGGACATCGTTGCGCCCGCCTGTGGCAAGATCGGCGATACGCATCGCGCGCGCGTGACGCTTGCTCGCGACTGCCGCTGGCGCCATGACCTCGATACTTCGGTGGTGAGGTTTGCTGCAGTCCGGCGTTCGGCAGCGGGCGGGCTGAGCGCATCCGCAGTCCACCCGCCGTCCTGGTGCGGATGCCGGCTGGCCCATGGATCGCACCCCGCGGCGATCAGGCCGCTCGCCTGCGTCCGCCAATGCCCTTGTTGGCAGCCTTTTCGACGACCGCGTCGAGGGAGTCGGCAAGCGTCGGTCGCATCGTCCGGTAGAGCAGGCCGAGTGCCGGCCGGTCGACTTTCATCGCCAGCGCGATCGCGGCGGCCAGATCGCCGGCATCGTGCTCGGCCGGAACGTCAGCGACATGATCACCAAGCTGCTGGTAGGTCTTGTCGGTCTTGTCGAACGTGACGCAGGGCGAAAGGATGTGCAAGTAGGAAAAGCCGCGGTGGGCGATCGCCTGCTTGATCAGCGCCTCCAACTGCTGCGGACGCCCGGCATACGCTTGACCCACCCAGGTGGCACCGTACGTCAGCACCATCAGCAACGGATTGAGCGGCTGGTCAAAGTTCTCGTACGGGCTCGTCGAAGTGCGAAAGCCAATGGCGGACGTGGGCGAAGTCTGCCCCTTCGTCAGTCCGTAGATTCCGTTATCGAACAATAGGTAGGTCAGATCGATGTTGCGGCGCGCCGCGTGCGGCACGTGCCCGCCGCCGATTGCGAAGCCGTCGCCGTCGCCGCCCACCGCGATCACGGTAAGCGCGTCGTTGGCGGTTTTGATTCCCGTAGCGACCGGCAGCACTCGTCCGTGCAGCGTATGAAAGCCGTAGGTGTTGACGAAAAACGGGAAGCGGGACGAGCAGCCGATGCCCGATACGACGACGGTGTCCTTGGGCGCAATACCCGAATCGTTGAGCGCGCCCGGGAGGCCGTCGACGATGCTGAAGTAGCCACACCCCGGACACCAGGTCGGCATCGAGCGCGAGCGGTATACGAGGCGCCCGGACTCGTTGATCTCCCGCAGCTTGTCCTCGAGATAGATCGGCTTGGTGTTCATCCAGGACTCCTCAGGCAGCCTTTCGGCGGGTCGCGGCGATCAGACGCTGCGCCTCCGCAATAATGTCCGCGACGGCCATCGGTGCACCAGGGACGCGGTCCAGACGGTTGACCGTCCTGCCCGTCTCGGCCTGTACCAGGCGGGCAAATTGTCCCTGGAAGTTCAGTTCCGGAACGAGCACCACCTCGCACTGGTCAATGAATTCGGCCACCGCGGCGACGGGAAACGGCTGCAGCATGACAACCTTCATCGCCGCACAGCGAATCCCATCGCTTCGTGCCCGGAACATCGCAGCGAGGCATTCCCCGAAGGTCGAGCCCCAGGCTAGCAAGCCGAGTGCAACACGCCCCTCGTCGCCGAAGCGCTTGTGATGCGTGAAGTCGGGATGGTGCAATGCCGCCAGCAGCTTTTCGTGGCGCTTGCGGCTCATCGCCTCGTGGTTGTCGGGCTGTTCGTTGACGCGCCCGAATTCATTGTGCTCCAGACCTGTCACGACATGCATGCCTCCCGCCGTGCCCGGCAGCGTGCGGGGGCTAACGCCATCGGGCGTCAGCGCGAAGCGCTTGTAGCCGGCTCCCAGGTCCTGCTTGGCAACCGGTTTGTCACAATTGGGCTCAAACGGCGGCCTGGCCGGCATCACGACCGTCTCGTAGCGATTGGACAGGTACAGATCAAGCAGCACGATGACCGGGGTCTGGTAGCGCTCGGCCATCTCGAAGGCCTTGCCCGCGCAGCGGTAGCAGCCCTCGACATTTGTCGGGGCGATTACGATGCGCGGGGCATCACCCGGGCTGCCGTAGAGCGCCATGTTCAGATCCGACTGCTCCGTCTTGGTGGGAATCCCAGTAGACGGGCCTCCGCGCTGCGAGACGAAGACCACCGACGGCACCTCCGCCATGATGCCAAGGCCCAGCATCTCCGACATCAGGGCCAGACCGGGTCCGGACGTCGCCGTGGCCGCGCGCGCGCCGGTATAGCCGGCGCCGATCGTGGCCGCGATCGCCGAGATTTCGTCCTCGGTCTGCAGCAAGCGCTTACCGCGCTTGGGCATTTCGATCGCCAACCGCTCCATGATGGTCGTCGCCGGCGTAATCGGATAGCCGAAAAAATTGTCTATGCCGGCATCGAGGCAACCCTCCACCACCGCCGCGTTGCCATTGAGCATCACCGACTGCAAGCCGGTGGCAGCAGGCCCGAAGGCGACCATGTCGAGCTTGAAGGTCTCCGTGCCCGCGGCAAAACCGGCCTCGAAGGCCTTGCGATTGGCCTCGGCGACCGCGCCCTTGCCCTTGAACTTGGTATCGATGATTCGCAGGAACGGATCCTTGGCCAGCGCGTACAACCCGGCGAGATAGCCCAGCACGACCAAGTTGCGCGAACGGATGGCGCCGGTCGCGCGCTCGCTTAGCTCGCGCATCGGCAGCGGATATGGAACCTGCCCGGGACGCACGTGGGCGCTGACGTGCCCGCCTTCGGCCAACCGGGTGATCGATTTCGCCTCGTAGATTACCGCGCCGAAGTCGCGCACGTCGGCGACGTGGGGAATACCGTGCTCGTCGTTCAGGCACACGAGCACGTCCGACTTCTCCTTGAGGGAGTAGACCTGCTCGGTCGTGGCCCGCAGCCGCGCGACGCATTTGCCAAAACCGCGGATCTCGGCCGGGTACGCGTCAAAGCTGATGATGCGGTAACCGGCACCAGCAAGCGCATTGCGCAGGATGTCGCCAGCGGCGATCGTCCCCTCGCCGGCGGATCCGCAGATCGAGATCTGTACGTCGGTCCTCATCAGGCGTACTCCCAGAAGGGTGAATGGATCGTGACGCCGTCTTGAATGTGCAGTGTCTCATCTTGCGCGGGTACAAACGCCTCGTCGTCTCCGGTGAGGTTGCGCGCCGCCAAGTCGCCCATGGCGCGCACGTTCTTCCAGCCGTAGTAGAAGCGGTAACGCTTCTCCACGCCCGACCAGATCTGGCAGACGTCGCCAGCGGCCAGGATCGAATCGTCCGTCGTGCGCAGCGTCGGACTAACGAGCAGGCCACGTTCGATGCCAATTCCCGACCCGAGCATGAATTCCACCGATGGGACCAGCCCAAAGGACGGCAGCACGACGTCGGCCGTGCATTCGCGCCCGTTACCAAAGACGACCCGCCGGGTGGCAAATCCGCGGGCGCCGGCCTGGATGGATTCGATACCCCCCTCGCCGTCGGCGTCGAGGATTTCGATGCCCATGCGCGCCAGGACCTGCAGCAGTTCCTGCCGCTGCTCCGGGGTCTCCTGGTGGGGCCAGAACGTGTGTTTGCCGGCGATCAGCACGACACGATGGCCGGTGTCGATCAGCGTGCGCGCCAAGTCCAGTCCTATCATGTCGCCGCCGAGAATCGCCAACGTACCGCCATCGGGCAGCTTGCGGCGAATCGCCATGGCGTCCTCGAAGGACGCAAAGCCGTCCAACAGCGGCCGGTATTCGGACAGCTCCTCGGGCAGGTAAGCGCGCCCCCCAGAAGCGACCAGCAGCGTGTCGTAGGGCAGCTCCTCGTTATGTCCCAGCATGATCGTCTTGCGCTTGGCCTCGACGTTGACCACCCGCGTGCAGCGCCGCAGCTCGATGCGCTGCTCGTCGTAATACGTGGGGGGGTCGACCAGGAACTCGCGCCAGTCGTGAACGCCGTGGAACACGCGCGGCAGGTCGTAGCGGTTGTAGAAGGGCAGCGCGGAGAGCGTCAGCAGGCTGATACGGGACGCCGGTTCGCGCTGACGCAGCGTGCGCGCGGCCTGGTTGCCCGCAACACCGGTGCCGATGATGACGTGGTGCCGCGTTCCGTTCATGCCGTATCCAGCTCGACGAACTCGTCGCGGCTGATCGAGATGCACTTGACCGGGCAGGCGCGGAAGCAGGCGCCACAGCGGATGCACTCGTTGTTGTCGATCCAGATCGCGCCGACCTGATTCCACTCGCGCGCCTCGCGCAGGCTTCCGTAGCTGCCGTCGGCCAGTACCTCCACCCCCTGAACCAGCTTGATGCAGTTGCGCGGCGCCACCTCGATACAGGCGCGGCAGTAAATGCAGCGATCGACGTCGATCTGGTAGTGCAGGTTGCACAGGTAGCAGCGCCGGGCCTCCTGCAGCGTCTGCTTGTCATCCATGCCGAGTTCCACTTCCGGCTGGCCCTTGCCAAGCCGGTCGTGCAGCGGCGCCGTGTGCATGTGCTGTCGGGCTATGAAGTCGAACGCCCGCTCGCGCAGCGGCTCATCGATGGGCACGATCTGCACGACCCGCTTGCGCCTGGGTTTTCCCATCAGCCAGGCGTCGAGCTTCTGCGCCGCCTGCCGGCCGCGGCCGATGGCTTCGACGACGGTGGTCGGGCCGGTGACGAAATCCCCGCAGGCGAACAGTCCTCGCGCCGAAGTCATCCCGTCTTCGCCGGTGCGCACGTTGTGCCACTGATCGAGCTCGACCTTGATGTCGAGAAAGTCGTTGACCGTTTTTTGTCCGATTGCGATCAGCAGGGTGTCGCAGGGCTCGAGGAACTCGGAGCCTTCGATCGCAATCGCCTGCCGTCGTCCGTCCTCGCGCCAGGCGCCGAGGCGATTCTGCACGAACTCGACGCCGCACAGCCTGCCATCGCCGTCGACAACGATGCCCACCGGGGTGCGCAGGCCTTTGATGCGTACGCCCTCCCGCTTGGCCTCGAAAATCTCCTCCTTGGTGACCGGTATGTACTCCTCGGCCGTTCGAATGTGGATCGTGACCTCCTGGGCGCCTAGCCGCGTCGCGACGCGCGCGCAATCGAGCGCGGTGAAGCCCGCGCCGACGACCGCCACCCGGCGGCGCACGGACTTGCGCTCGCCCCGGTGCAGGCTCATCAGGAAGGGCAATCCGTGCTCGACGTCGGGGCATTCGTCAGCCGCCGCTAGCCGCTCGCCCCGCAGCTTGAGCGGCAGCGGCAGCGGCGCCATACATCCGGCCGCCAGCAGCACCGCATCGTGAGCCGCAAGCAAGTCAACGACGCGCACCTCATCCGGACCGTTGCCGACCCCCTGGCCGCGCAGCAGCTCCACGCCCAGACGCAGCGCGTTATGCAGCTCAAAGTCCACGACGTCTCGCGGCAGCCGGAACTCCGGGATGCCATAGCGCAGCATCCCGCCGAAGTGCTGCTCTCGCTCGAACAGCGTGACGTCGTGGCCGAGAACCGAAAGGTCGTGGGCAGCGGCCACGCCGGCGGGCCCGGCTCCGACGATCGCGATGCGCTTGCCTGTCGGTGCATAGAGGCGCTCGGTGATCCTGTGCCCGGTGCTCTTCTGGTCCGCGGCTGAGCGCTTCAGGTTGCAGATTCCCACCGGCTCGCCGTTTCCCGGCCAGCCATGGCGACAGACGCTTTCGCAAGGCCGCGAGCAGATCCGGCCCAACACGCCCGGCAGAACATTCGCGCCGCGATTGATTTCGTAGGCCTCACCGTGACGGCCCTCGGCAATTGCGCGGATGTACGCCGGCACGTTGGTGCCAGCCGGACAAGCCGCCTGGCAGGGAATGTTTTGCACCACCCAGCCGACATCGCGCGGATCCTCGGAGTGCATCATCCGCGGGCCCGGGCGGGTCTCGCGGTCTTGCGGCTCGACAACCGCCGACATAGCAACCTCTCGATTCAATCGTCGCGCGCGCCGCTCAAGGGTTGCGGCGCCGGAAGTCCGCACACCGCGACGGCTACGACAGGAACGAGCCCGAATTTTGTGGTGGAATGGCCGGCGCAATGCTGATCGAAGTCAAGCGTGGCCGGTGTTGGCCTTTGCCATTGCTGCGGGCAAGGTATCGCCCGAGTGCTTTCGAGTTTCTTTTGTAAGCAACTGATTTACTGGATGTTTTTGGCATTCCCGGGCCTCGCGAAGCAGTGATTGTGGTGGCTGCGTGCCGAATACCTACGCGGCCGTACAAGAAACCGGATAATTCCGGCTGCAAAACCGCGGCGACACCAATCCGAGATCGTCTCAAACTGCCAACCGCTGCACTCGATGCTCGCACGCTTGCCAGCCGCCCTGCGCGGCGTTTTGACCGGCCTCACACTTGGCCTAGATACCATTGTCGTGTCCTTGTTGATGGTGCCGCCGGCGCTGCTCAAGTTGCTCGTGCCGGCCGATGTCGTGCGCCATGGCTGCGACCGGGCGCTCAATGCGCTCGCCTCGGGCTGGGTCGCGGTCAACAACGCCTGGATCGCTGCCGTGCGCCCCGCCCACTGGGATGTGCAGGGCGTCGAGAGCCTGCACCCGCGGGGCTGGTACCTGGTATCGAGCAACCATCAGAGCTGGGTCGACATCTTGGTACTGCAGCGAATTTTTCATGGCCGCATCCCCTTTCTGAAGTTCTTCTTGAAGCGCGAACTGATCTGGGTGCCCGTCATCGGGCTGGCTTGGTGGGCGCTCGACTTTCCCTTTTTGCAGCGCGGACGCGGCCAGGGCGCGCGCCAAAACGACCTGAAGACGACGCGCGAGGCCTGCGAGAAATTCAAGCGTATTCCCACGTCGGTCATCAATTTCGTGGAGGGCACCCGGTGCACACCGGCCAAGCGTGCTCGCCAGAAGAGCCCCTACCGCCACCTGCTCCAGCCCAGGATCGGCGGCCTCGGGATTGCGCTCGCTACGATGGGCGAGCAATTCGAGGCACTGCTTGATGTGACCATCGTCTATCCGCACGGCACACCCCGTTTCTGGGATCTGCTGTGCGGACGCATCGATGCCGTGACCGTGCGCGTGCAGCGGCGCGAGATCCCGTCCGAGCTGCTCGGCAGCGATCCGATCGGTGACAAGTTCTATCGCAAGCGCATCAGCGCATGGATCGAGCAGCAGTGGTCCGAGAAGGACCAACTGATCGACCAACTCTTGGGCGCTGCGCCAAGCGCGCCCAGCAGCCCATCGCCATAAGGCAACGGTGCTCCAGCGCGAGTTGCCGCGGCGGTAGCCCGCGCCATAACGCAGGAATCGGACCCGACGCCCGGGGCAAGGGTGTGCCGCTGCCGGGGTCGCCATACTGCATCACCCTGCCCTCGGCAACGAGAAGATTGGGGCATAAAGCCGGCCATCTGTACGGAACGTCCCGGCCACGATTTGTTACCGTGGTCCGTGCCTATGCAAAGGATGTCCGCCATGTTCGATCCCGTTTCCTGCACTACCCAGAGCGCGTCGACCGAACTTGTCGACGCGTTCCGCGGGACCGCAAAGCGAGTGCTCAAGGACCTCTTTGATCTGGAGCCCGAAAGCATTGCCCTCTCGGACGTCACGACGCTGTCGGACCTGAGCGGGCATGCCATCGTCGGTATGACAGGCGCCCTGTCGCCTCGTGCGTGGGCCATAGGCGTCAAGGAGCAGGTCTATGCGCGCTACGGAATCAGTTGTGAGGTAGACGAGCCTCTCATTGACCTGCTGGTTCGCCTGGAGACGGCAGACCATGGCGTTCGCCTTGTTCGCCAAGACTAGTCATCGCCGCGCAAGAACATTGCCGGCAGCCGCCGGTCCGTAACAAGCGTCGTCTCGCCGAGCCCTGGCCGCAGCGGGCGGATCATCGCCTTTTGTCGGCGCGACCGCTGCGGGAGTGTGCGCAACTGCCCGCCCTGGCCTGTTCTAGAAGCGGTAAAGGAGCTGACAGTAGGCGGCGCTGGCCCCGCTCCTGCCGCCGATGCTGGCTGCCATGAGGTCCATGTGCAGCGAACCTAGGCTAGCCAGCGATAGCGTCGGCACTGCCCGCATTGCACTCTCCGGCGTAACCAGCCAAGGGATGCGAAAGCGCATGAGGCCAACCCCGGGACCAGCACCCGCGTAGCCTAGAGACAAGGCCGGGCGCTGCAGCAGCAAAGTGTTGGTGTTTGCCGCCGGATCCCCAGGGGCCTGCCCTGGATCCCGCCAAGATTGCACCGCATCCGCACTCCCACGCTCGACGTGGGACGGGGCGCCCCAGCCAAACTCGGCGCTGCGCGCCGGACGCAAGAAGTCGTTGACGCTCGAAAGGACGGGCGCCAAGGCATCCTGGACCGTGCTGCGGATTAGCTCGGGCCAGTAGCCAAGATAAGCGGGGACAAGCTCCGGCCGCGCCGCGCTGCCTTGCGCCTGCGCGAGGCAAGCCGGCAGCAGCACCGCCGCGCAGGCAAACAGGCATGAGAACTCGCGGCGCGCGCGAGCCGGAAGCACGCGTGCGGGCAAGGTGCCTGCCGCCGCCGGCAGGAAGAGGTGCGAAAAAAGAATGTCCACAACAAGGATGCTTCGACGACCGCGCGCGCAGAACCATTACTACGGCAACGCTCGCGCGCGGCCGTGAAGCCGCGCCGAAATTGCCTCCATAAGGAATCTATCGGCCCGCCAACGGTGTCGCGGACACGTCAACACGCGATCGCGGACTCGTCCGTTCGGGCACTAGCTCTGGCCACCGCGAGACGCTTACCACCGTAGGGCGCGGTGAGACGGCCGCCGCCGCTGCCCCCGGCATCGGTTGCCGGCGCTACCCGGCGTCCACCGTGACGCGGTTGCGGCCGGCCCGCTTGGACGCATACAGCGCGCGGTCGGCGCGCTCGACCAGCGAGCCCGCGTCTTCGCCACCACGCCACGCCGCCACGCCGGCCGAGATCGTCACCCCGCCAATGGGCGCATCGCCTTTGCGTCGTCGGATTTGCCCCTGCTCGACGCGAATTCGGATCAACTGTGCCAAGTCCTCGGCAGCTGCTACGGGCCGCTCCGGCAGCAGCACCGCAAATTCCTCGCCGCCGTAGCGCGCGGCAACCCCCAACTGGCCCACACACTCGCGAAGCAAGTGGCCCACCACCGAGATAACCGCGTCCCCCAAGGGATGACCGTAGGTGTCGTTGATGACCTTGAAGTGGTCGATGTCAAGCATGATCACCGCCAGCGCGCCGTCTTGGGTACCGGCGTTCGGGAACAAGCGCTGCAGTTCTCGGTCAAAGCCGCGCCGGTTCAGCAAGCCCGAGAGCGCGTCGATCTGCGAGTCCTCGCGCACGCGGTGCAGTTCGTCGGTCAGCCGCCGCACCTCGCTCTTGCTCTGCTCAAGTTGGGTGGAAAGTTTACCGAGGCCCTCGCTAACGCGCCTTGTCTCGGCCAGCATCGTTGACACATGGCCGCCCAGATCCTCGATCGTCTTGGCCGAGGTCAGGTCATGCTGGAACTCGTTTAGGTGAGTATCGAAGCCGGCCGTATCAACGTCGACCTCGTGCACCGCCTTCTTGACCTGCTCCGCCAAGTCCAACAAACCCGAACGGGCCGTCATTAGGGCCTGCTCGGCCGGTTCCACTAGGTGCTTGGTATAGAGAAAGTACGTCTGCGCTACGGAAAGGCGTTCCTGGCGTTTTAGCTCGTCGTCGACACTTTGATGCAGCGCGGTGTGCTGGCCCTTGGCGTACTCGTACCATACCGTGTAACTAATCGGGTGGTAGCCGGCCGCGTGCCGCGACATCAGCGGCAGCACGCTCTTCAGGACGTTGACATCTCGATCGTCTTCTTCGTACACGGTCGCGGGCCCTTGTCGTTGGATCTTCCGCTACGAGTCAGCTGGAGCCGGCGCGCAACGCAACGCCGGCGAGAGTGGGACTGGCGTTGCGGCGCAGCAGTTCGGCGAACCGATCGGCAGCGATTGGCCTGCTGAAGAGGTAGCCCTGCATCTGGTCACAGGCAAGTTCGCGCAGCAGCGATTCTTGCTCCTGCGTTTCTACTCCTTCGGCAACCACGATGAGGTTCAACTTCCTGCCCATGGCAATAATCGCTTCGGTAATGGCCTTGTCCTCCATGTCGGCGGGCAGATCGCGAATGAAGGAGCGGTCGATCTTGAGCGTGTCGATCGGGAATCGCTTGAGCTGCGCGAGAGACGAGTAGCCGGTGCCGAAATCGTCGATTGCCAGACGCACTCCCATGTCCTTGATCGCGGTGAGCAGTCTCATTGCCCGCTCGGGGTTCAGTATCACCATGCTCTCGGTGATCTCCAGCTCCAGAAGCTCTGGCGGCATGCCGGTTTCCCGCAGCGCGCACGCGATATCTCCCAATAGGCACTCGTCGGCAAACTGTCGCGGAGAGAGGTTGACCGCCATGCAAACGGGCGGCAAGCCTTGACGCTGCCAGATCATGTTCTGTGCGCAGGCGGTCTCCAACACCCACTTGCCGATCGGCAGGATGAGTCCCGTCTCTTCGGCAAGCGGGATGAATTGACTGGGAGTCACCGCGCCGAGCTCCGGACTTTGCCAGCGCAGCAGCGCTTCCACACCGGTGATCGTCCCGGTTCTGAGGTCGTTCTTGGCTTGGTAGTGGATGTGGAACTCGCTTCGCTCCAGTGCCAGGCGCAAATGCGATTCCATGGCAAGACGTTCGCTGGAATGCGATTTGATGTCCTTGGAATAGAACTGGAAGTTGTTCTTGCCTTCGTCCTTGGCCTGATACATCGCGATGTCGGCATGCTTCATCAGGGACTGCTCGTCGTCGGAGTCCAACGGATACACCGAAATCCCGATGCTCGCCGTAACGCGGTATTCCTTGCCGGACACGCTTATCGGCTTTGTGGTCTCCGAGAGGATCTTGCGGGCCACCGTCGTCACTTCCGCCGGTTCCGCGACCTCCGGGAGCAGCACGACAAACTCGTCTCCGCCGAGACGGGCGACCACATCGCTGGAGCGCAAGCAATCCTTCAGGTTGTGCGCCATCGACTTCAGGAGTTCGTCGCCGGCATCGTGACCAAGGGTATCGTTGATGAGCTTGAATCGGTCCACGTCGATGAACAGGACCGCAAGCCTGCGCTTGCGCCGCTGTGCGGACTGGATGGCGAGATGTAGCAGTTCGCTGAATGCCACCCGGTTGGGCAGCCCCGTCAGGCTGTCATGCATGGCAAGGTACTGAATGCGGTTCTCTGCGAGCTTGCGCTCGGTGACATCGCGTCCCACGCCGCGATAGCCGAGGAAGGCCTTGCCGCCATCGAGGATCGGTTCGCCGCTGACGCTGATGTAGCGCCGCACGCCGTCGGGCAAGGTTCGGTACATGATGACGTCGCGAAATGGCCGATGCCTGACAAGCAGCTCGCGGTGCGCAGTCCAGCCACGCGGGTGCTCGAGCTCTAGACCGGTCTCCCAGCGCCGTTTGCCGAGGACGTTCTCGCCGGCAAGACACTCGCCACCCTCGACATAACGGCCTTCGATCCGCGTGAAGCGGAACTCCGCATCGATCTCCCAGTACCAGTCGGAGGACAGATTCGTGAGGGCACGAAATCGCGCTTCGCTTTCCCGTAGCACCTGTTCGGCCTGTCGGCGCTGGAGGAACTGACCGACCTGATCACCGATTACGCGGACCGTCCGCAACAGCGGTCCATCCGGCTCCCGGAGCGCGGAACTGCTGAAAATGAGAACGCCGATGACCTTTGCCTCCGCCCACACGGGAAACCCAAAGGCCGCATGTTCGCCGGTGCGCTGCAGGCGCTCGCGCCAGGTCGTCTGCGACGCGTGCACGTCGGCGAACCACATCGGTTTGCCCGCGGCGAATACGCTGCTTACCAGGCCGCCGGGCGGTACCACGGTGTCGATGGTCCCTTTGTAATAGTCCATCGACTCCTTGCGCACACTTGGCCCGGTCCAGCCGACGATGAGTCGCGACGTGCCGGCGGCATCCTCGATGCGGAAGTAACCGGCCTGCTCCCACTGCTCCGACTCGCAAACGACGCGCATGACCGCCTGCAGCACCTTGCGGCTGCTTTCGGCCTCGGACAGGCTGCGGGTCACCGCATGTTCCAATGCCACGAGCGCCTCCGCGCGCCTGCGCCGGGTGACGTCGCGCAAGGTTCCGTGGTAGCCGACGAATCGTCCGTCTGCGCCAAATAGCGCCTCGCCGGTCGCGCTCATGTAGCGCAGGTACCCCCGGCCATCTCGCAGCGCATACTCGACGTCGCGGACCGGTTCGTGCCGGTTCAAGGCCTCACGAATACCGGCGAAGTCGGCGGACTCCCGTACGACATTGTCGTGCTCCCACGGGCACTTGCCGACCAGTTCCAGTTCCTCGACGCGTGTTTGCGCCAGTTGTCGGCCTTCAAAGCGGGTCAGCCGGAATTGCGCGTCGAGTTCCCAGTACCAGTCGGACGACAGCTCGAGCAGACTGCGAAAGCGTGCCTCGCTCTTGCGCAACGCCTCGACGGCGCCCGGGCGCTCGCCGGATACGTCAACGGGTCCGGGCCCTGGCATATTGTCGAATTGATCTCGGCTGCCCATGTCATGCCGCGCTGAACAATCAGGACTCGCTGATTCAAGGGGTTAGTAGGTGTTCCCGGCGCGCACGCCGACCGCGGAATTGGGCAGCGCTTGCCATGGAGAGCATACGGAGCTTATCGGCGGCTCCGATGCGGAAGTGAAAAGGGCAAAACGCGTCCATTTCCCAGCGGGGCGGCCGCGCCACCACTGCCGGAGGCGGGTTCTGCGGGCTTTTTTATCCCGAGATCAAAAGTAATAGCGAAACAGCACCGTCCAGACGCGAGCCTGCGGCAAGGCACCATAGTCGCTCAAGGTGGCGCCCGCGTTGACCTGGCGCTGCACCGCTGCTTCGGCGCGCGTCCAGTGATAGCGCGCCTCCAGCCAGATCAGGCGACTGTCATCGATGAGGTCGAATTTTGTCCAGGCCTGGAGGTCGAGATTGCGGACGCCCGCGTCCTGCCAGCTGGCCGAGACGAACGCGGCGCGGCGGGTCACCATGTCCTGGGCATTGAAGCCGAACTCCCGGTACGCCACGTACATGTCGACAGGGCCCCGCTGCAGCAACTGCCACTGCTCCTTGTTCATGCCTGCGCCACTGAACTCGTATTCCGCAGTCCAGGACAGCTTGTTGGCGAAGGTGTAGGTGATGCCGCCTGCCAAGCGTGAGCGATACGCCGTGTCGTTGCCGCGCAGCATGGCCTCGGCGGCGAGCGATGGGCTGCGTCCGCCGAAGTATTCGAGGTACGCCACGGCAGCGTCGCTCAGCAAGCCGGTCAGGTTCAAGCCAATTTGCGGCGCCCCTCCTTGGTCGCCCCAGATCAGCAGCTGTGGATTGATGCTCTCCGACAGCTGCTCGCTGCCTACCAGCATCCAGCGCAGCTCATGGTTGGTAGCGCCGATATCGAGGCTGTACCCCGCGGAATTGGGCTGCTCGGCCAGTTTGGGCGAGATCAGCGCCGTGAGCGAGCCCCCAACCCACAAGGTCTGGCCACGCAGCATCACGCTTCCCATGCGGTTCTCGCGCAAGCTCACCGGATCGCTCGAGTCGACCGAGCGCAATGCGTCGTCGCGAAATACATCGGTCGGGTTATAGCCGGTGGCCACGCCAAGGCGCGGATTGATGCGTCCGGCGTCCAGCAGCACATTGGTTTGTGCCGCCCAACTGACGTAGGCTTCCTTGAGCGTATTGACTTGATTGGTGCTCGCTACGCCGGCGAAATTCGGCACGTCGCCCAGATCCAACCGATCCGCAAAAACAAGGCGCCAACCGGGTTCCAGCGTCTTGTCGATCTGCAGATCAAGGGTCGAGCGATGCAGTCGCTCGTCCGCAAGCCCAAAGTGCATATCCACCTGTTCGAGCGCCTCCTCCACATACAAGCGCCAGCTGCGCGAAACCGCCGAGGCGACCGGGGCGGTGTCGGCCAGCCCCAGCGCCGCCGCCTCGCTGTCCTGAGCCAGCGCCTTGCCGGCAACGACGAGAAACAACAAACCTAGCCCGCACGTTTGCCGCATTCGGCAGAGGATCGCGTGGCCGATGTCCATCCATGGCAAGCGGTCGGCAGCGCGGCGCTGGGGTTCGATTAGCCGACGCGGGCGAGTTCGTCGTCCTGCAAAAAGCGAGGCCATCTATTCGGGCTTAAAGCGTGCCAGATAGTCGCGCTGCAGCCAGACCTCGGGGACGTCGCGCCAGGCATAGTCGGAATAGCGCATCACCGTCACCCAGTTGGGGTCCAGTCCGTCGATGATGATGGTCTCGGTAGGCCGCTCACCGCCCAATTGCTGCTGAAAACGGCGAAAGTAGGCGGTTTTGAGCAGGCGGCCCGACTCCGCGTAGTAGCGCGCCTTGACCGGTCGGTTGCTACCCACTGCTACCCACATATCGAGATGGTCGTATGTCACGCCCGAAGCCGTCGCGGCCACGGCCAGCTTGTAGCAGTGCCGTGTCTGACGATCGCCGTCCTGCACGTCTTCTTCGGCTGCCAATTGCGCGTGGTAATCCTTTGCGAAGTTGACGGTCACCACATCGCCATTGGCCGCCTGGCCAAGCAGTCGCTGCTGCGGTGAGATTCGAATGGTGGCCTTGCTCGACGGATCGAAGAACCACATGTCGTTGCCGTTCTTCAGCATCAACTTGTCCGCGTCGCGTGGTGGGGCGACAAAGCGCACCAGGCTGCGGAATTGCCCGCTCTTGGTATCGGCGCGCGAATACACCTGCAAGGTGTTGTCGCCGACTTGCTGGCCATTGCGGTACTCGATCAGCGAAACCGTGAGTCCGAAGGGCTTGGCCGGATTGCGCACCGCGTCGCTGGCCTCTAGAACCGCCTGCGCATCGGGCGCTGCCGGGGCGTCCGCGGCGGCCAGCAGGAGCACCAGGGCGAGCACCCACCCCGTGCGGCGATCAAACATGGCGCAGCGCCTCCACGATGTTGAGCCGCGCAGCACGCCGTGCCGGCCACCAGGCCGAGACCGTTGCCACGAGGATCAAGCCAAGCGCACAGCCGACCAGCGAGCGCGTCTCCCCCCAGACGTAGAGTGTCAAGGGAATGCGGTCGACGCGGCCCGGTGGTGTCCAGTACACGCCGCCATGGTTGATCAATTCGGCGGCGACAATGGCGACCAGGACGCCCATCACCGCTCCCACCGCGCCCAGTATCAGACCCTCGAACACAAACAGACTCCGAATGCCGCCGCGCCGCAGGCCCATGGCGCGCAAGGTGCCGATTTCCACCGTGCGCTCCACCACGGCGGTACTCATCGTGTTGCCGACCGTAAACAAGACGATGACTCCGATCAACAAGGCGATGAACGTAAAGACCGTATCGAAGAAGGTGATGGTTTGACCGAATGTCGGGTTCAGCGTGCCAAAATCCTGAATCTCGAGCTTATCGTCGGCGAATTCGCGGTCGAGCAACCGTTGCAGCTGGGCGCGGGCCGCGGGAATCTGGCCGGTATGGCGCAGCTGGAGAACAATTGCCGTGGCCTGGTGCGGTTCACGCCCGAATACCAGCTGCTGCGCGTTGGCGAGGTGCATCGCGACGTAGACGTCATCGAGTTCCTTGATGCCCAAGGACTCGGCCTTGAGCACGTGCAACTCCCCTACATTGGGCAAGCCTTGCGCGGTGGCGACCAGCAGTTCGATTCGCGTGTCGCCCTGGTGCGCCGCCGGCTGGTCGTGCCCGGCCAGTGCCGCGATATCGGCCGGCATGCGAGCGCCATCCCGAGTCGACGTATCTTCCGGCAGGGGGCAATCGACGATGTCCAATGGTGCGCACAGTTCCAAGATGCGCGCGACGCCCATGCCGATGACGGCCGCATCGGGGCCCGAGTCGGTCAGCGCCGAGCGACGTGGCTTAATCGGGAAGCGGTAGTCATTCCACTCATGCAGAAGATTCTGCTCGCCGACGATGTAACCAGTGGCGAACACGGTCTTCGACCGCTCCGCCGCGAAGTTGCCGCCTATGCCACCCATCTGCAAAATCGGCGTCACCACCGTCAGCATCGGGCCCAGCGCCGGGTCGCGCTTGACCCGCTCGATGATGCGCAGGTAATCTCGAATGCCGTAGGCTGCCGGATTGCCGCTGCCGAAAAGATAATAGCCGCGGTGCTGAATCTGCAGATGGCCGGAAGTGCGCACGAAACCGGTTTCCAGTCCGTTCTTGATGCTCTGGCTGAAACCGCCAAATAGCAAAATCGCCAGGGCGCCGACGATCATGGCCAGCAGGGTGGTCAAGGAGCGGCGCCGGTTGCGCAGGAGATTGCGCAAGGCGATCGACAGGCTTCTCATGACGCAGCCGCGGCGCGATTCTCCTGGCGCTCGATCGCCGTGATCGCCCCGTCCTGGATAAACACCGCATCGTCGGCCTCCGCCAGGACGTGCGGATCATGGGAGGAAAACACCACCGACAAGTGCTGCTCGCGCTGCATTCGCCGCATCAGCGCGATGATCGCGGCACCCGTGTGGCTATCGAGATTGGCTGTCGGCTCGTCGGCCAGCACCAGCTGCGGAGCAGGTGCCAGTGCGCGGGCGATCGCTACCCGCTGGCGTTGTCCGCCAGAGAGTTGCCCCGGCAAGTGATTTGCGCGGTCCCCCAGTCCCACCGCCTCCAGCATTTCGAGAACCCGCTGTTTCCTGTGCGCAGCCGCCATGCCCGCCAAGCGCAATGGATATTCCACGTTCTCAAAGGCGGTCAGTACCGGGATCAGGTTGAAGTTCTGAAAGATGAAGCCGAAGTTGCGGGCACGAAAATCCGACAGGGCATCGTCCGACAGGGACGCCACCGCCTGGCCGGCAACCACGATTTGTCCCGAATCCGGCCGATCGATGCAGCCCATCAGGTTCAGCAGCGTCGTCTTGCCACTGCCCGATGGCCCACACAGGACAGTGAAGCGATCCGGCCGCACCTCCAAATCTATGCCGTGCAGCGCCGGCACCCCGATGGCATCCAGCAGATAACTCTTGTTAACCCCTGTCAGCACGACTGGGTTCATCTTTTCCTCGTCTCAATTTGCGCATCGACGCCAAGCGGCCGATTGCGGTGCGGCGAACGAACGCCGACTTGGCAACCACCGCTCACGACGTGGCACGGACATGGCGCCGGGCTGCGCCAGCGGCTTGCAAATGGGGCGACAACGCTCGACCGGCATCAATATAGGATGCCGGCGACAGCCGCGTGCAGGCCGCAGGCAAGCGATCGTCCGACATTGAGCCACGTCAACTCCCCGCGGCCCGGGGTGGGAGCTCGGGAGGGGAAGGGGCCCGCAGCGCTGCAGGCCCCTTCCCCCTCGTCGGTTGCTGTGACCGGCAAATTTGGCGCCCCCCGCGCCGGTCCGCAGGCGATTACCCAGCCGTCCGCCGGGCGATCCCGGGGCAAACGCCGTTCCGTCTCATGGCCGCCGTGTCCGTCAAGCGCTGCGGCCGGTAGCCGACAGCCCGCCTGCCCCATCCTCCGTCGAATTGGCACGCAAGCGGCAGCCCTACTTGACCATCTCGTACAGGGGCTTGCCCTTGTCGACAACGTGCACCGTGAACAGCTTGAGGGACTTGTCGCCGACGATCTTGAAGCCGGCATGGGGAACGTCGCGCAGGTTCATCAGAGCCGTTCCCGTCGACAGCATCGCCGGATCCTTTCCGGGAAACTGGATCATGGCGCCCTGCACCACATAGAGCATTTCCACGCCGTGATGCGAGTGGCGCGGGAGCTCGTCGCCGGGCTGGTACTCGGATATCGAACTAATGACTTCCGTCTCCTGCGTTCCGGTCAAATCGGTACGCTTGAGCTCCACACGCGCCGGCGAATCCTGGCCATGCGCCACACTTGTGGCCGCAATCGTGGCAAAGCACAGGCTGGTCATGAGGAAATACTTGGTCATGCTGTCCTCCTTCCGTGAGCGAATCTTGCTAAGCGGCCGGTCCGACGCGCAACCCTCGGGCCGGCGCGAAAAGGTCTATCGTTGCTTGACCTCACGTCCTGCCGTCGACCCGCATCGCGGCGGCGAGTGTAGCCCGCCCAGCCGTCAAGCGGCTCGCTTTTCCTCGCTCGGCCGGCGGCACAGGCATAATTTGCATTCTTGACCTTTCGCTCTTGGCCCACCGCTCCTGACAACCGGACCCATTCATGAACATTCCGTCTCTCAGAGAACAAGTCGGCGCCGAGGAATGGCAACTGCGTTGCGACCTCGCAGCTGCGTACCGACTCGTGGCCCTGCACGGCTGGAGCGACCTGGTCTTTACGCACATTAGCGTGCGCCTGCCCGGCCCTGATCGCCACTTCCTGATCAATCCGTACGGGATGCTGTTTGAAGAGATCACCGCTTCCTCGCTGATCCGTGTCGACCAGGAGGGCAACAAGCTGCAGCAGAGTCCTTTCCCCGTCAATCCGGCCGGCTTCACGATCCACAGCGCCGTGCATGAGGCGCGCGAGGACGCGCACTGCGTGATCCACACTCACACGCGTGCCGGCGTGGCGGTCGCGGCGCAGCAGTGCGGAGTGCTGCCGATCTCGCAACAGAGCACCTTCGTGCTGGCCTCGCTCGCCTATCACGACTACGAAGGGGTAGCGTTCCGGGCCGATGAGAAGCCGCGTCTGCAGGCCGACTTGGCAGACAAGAACTTCCTGTGCCTGCGCAATCACGGCCTGCTGACGGTGGGCCCCACCGTGGCGGACGCCTTCCTGGGGATGTATGTATTCGAGAGCGCCTGTCAGATACAGATCGCGGCCCAGGCTGGCGGGGCGCTCATTGAGGTGCGTCCCGCAATCGTCGAAGGCGTCGCCCAGGCCATGAAGGTGCAAACGGGCGGCATGGGGGGAGCGTTCGTCTGGCCCGCGCTCATCAGGAAACTCGACCACGTCGATCCGAGCTATCGGGCCTGAGCGAGTGCGCCCTTCCTTGTCGGCAGTGCGGCGACGAGTCCTCACGAAGCACGAGTTCACGTGACGGCGGCCACGGAGTTCGATGGTGTGATCGTTGGCCCCGGGTCGGCGGGTTGCGTGCTGGCGGGACGCTTGTCGGAAGACCCG
>OKRD01000146.1 GCA_900290335.1 Burkholderiales bacterium
TTCCCGGGCCGAGCCTGCCGCAGGCGGGCGAGGTGTCGCGCCACGTACGGCTCGAATCGCCGGTCGAAGGTGGCCACGTGGGCTTTTTCACCGATGGCGGCAGCGGCGACCATTGGTACCTGCGCGAGCGCATCTTCGCTTTCTTCGAGAAGGGGGCCTGATCAGCGCATACCGGTGCCCGTGGCCTCGCCGGTTGCTTGCCGCCGTACGGGTATGCTCCCTTCCGGGTCACTTTCCCTCGGGTGCAACATGACCGATCTGAGCACGCGTCCGCGACCGACATGCAGTCCGCTGGGCGTTTCCAGCTACTTCGACGAGGCGCTGTTTGCGCGCGAGCTCGATGTCATCTTCGGCCGGAGCCCGCGCTACCTTGGCCATTGCCTGATGGTGCCGGAGCTGGGCGACTACTACGCGCTGCCGCAGGAGGGGGAAGGGCGCCTGCTGGTGCATTCGCAGAACGGAATCGAACTCGTTTCCAACGTTTGCCGCCACCGCCAGGCGCTGATCTGCCGGGGCCGCGGTTCGCTGGCGCAGAACTCCGTTGCTCCCGGCGGCAGCATCGTGTGCCCGATCCATCGCTGGACCTACAGTCCCAGCGGCAGGCTGCTGGGCGCGCCGCAGTTCTCGCGCGATCCCTGCCTGGACCTGACCAACTATCCGCTGCAGCAGTGGAATGGCTTGTTGTTTGAGCGTGCCAGCCGCGATGTTGCCGCCGATCTGGCCGGCATGAGTCGCGCCGCGGATCTCGATTTTTCCGGCTACAGCTTCGACCGCGCCGAATTGCACGAGTGCAACTACAACTGGAAGACCTTCATCGAGGTCTATCTCGAGGACTACCACGTCGTGCCGTTCCACCCGGGGCTAGGGCAGTTCGTCACCTGCGAGGACCTCGAGTGGGAGTTGCGCCCTTCGTATTCGGTGCAGACGGTGGGGGTCTCGGCGCGGCTCGGAAGCGCCGGCAGTCCGGTGTACGAGCGCTGGCAGCGGGCGCTGATGCAGTATCAGAACGGCGCGCCCTTGCCGTACGGGGCGATCTGGCTCACCTACTACCCGAACGTCATGGTCGAGTGGTATCCGCACGCCCTGACGATATCGACCCTGTACCCGCTGGCGCCGCAAAAAACGCTCAACGTGGTGGAATTTTTCTATCCCGAGGAGATTACGGCCTTCGAGCGCGAGTTTGTCCACGCGCAGCAGGCGGCATACATGGAAACGTGTCGGGAAGATGACGAGATCGGCGAGCGCATGGACGGGGGCCGGCTCGCCCTGATGCGGCGCGGCGACGATGCCTTCGGACCCTACCAGAGCCCGATGGAGGACGGCATGCAGCACTTCCACGAGTGGTATCTGGCCCGAATGGGCGAGCGGGCCCCCCGCTAGCGCAGCAGCCGCGTCCGGCGGCGCACGAATAAGTACCGTGCTCGTCTGAATGGACGATTGGACGGCGACGCGGGTTTGGCAACAATGCACCCAGCGCGTAGGCCAAGGGAGGACAAGGCAATGACGCAAGCGGCGGTATTGGGCGGATTCGCAATCGGGCCCTCCTGGGCCTCGTTGGCGTTTCAACGGGGTCGGCAGGAATCCCCGGGCAAGAGACGGCAAGCCGCCAACGCTTGGATGTCGGCCGAAGAAGTCGCCGTCTTGCTGCTCAGTGGGGAATTTCTCGATGCCGGTGTTGCGGTCCCGGCGTCGTTTGCGCCGCTGGCCGTCGAGTCAGCGGTCAGTTCGGTCCGCCGCTGGACGCAGGAAGGCCGCATCTTCGCCATCCATGAGTTGTATCCCCGCTACCAGTTTGACAGCCGTGGCCGCCCCTATGGGGCGGTCGAGCGCGCGCTCGAGGTCCTGGGATCGTCCGAGCCGTTTCGGGTCGGGAACTGGTTCGCCACCCCCAACGCCCGCCTCAAGGGCAGGCGCCCGCAGGAGCTGCTTGCCAGTTCCCCGGCCGAGGTGCTGCGCGTGCTTGAGCACTCCGGGGCTGCGCGGCCGCAAAGCCAGGCTGCCTGACGTCGCCGGGTTGCCCCGCGGCTAATCCTCCTGCCGCTACGGGCCGCCGCGCCCGGCATTCTTGGCCGCCTCCCGCTCCTCGCGGACCAGTGCGGTGAGCTGGCGCAAGCGCGCATCAACCTCCGTCATCGTGTAGAAGTCGGCGTCGGCGACCCGGCGCGCCAGTTGCAGCTGTTCGACGGCTGCGGGCGCCGAGCCCAGCAGCAGGTACAGCTCGGCCGTGGCCTGGTGCTGCAGGGTTTTTTGATCGAGCGCGGCATAGCTGATGGCCAGGAAGTTGTAGAAGTCCGGATCGCTGTGCGACAGCGCAAGCTGGTCGCGCAGGTAGGCAATTGCCTGCGCGTGGTGATTGGCCCGCTGCAGCAGATCGGTGTACTGCATCGCCACGCAGCGCGACAGTGGAAAGTGCGTGGTGGTCTCCTGCGCCAGCTTGAGGGCCGCGTCGCGCTCGGCATCGTTGGTCGCCGCTTCAAAGCGCGCCAGCAGGACGATGTTGTCGAGGATTGCCGACGACACGGTGGTGGTGCGGCGCGCCGCCAGTGCGGCCTCGAGCGCCGGGCCCGGATGCTTGAGCTTGAGGTTGGTCAGCGCGATGCCGTAGTAGGCGGCCGTATCGGAGGCCGAGGCATGGTGCATTACCTGGTCGGTGAAGCTGGTCAAGCGGTCGTGCAGCCCCTGGGTCGATTCGTCCTGCAGCACGCGCAGGCGGGCGCGGATGAGCTGGAAGTCAAGGCTGTCGGCATGCTGGTGCGTATGGGCGGTGCGGATGCGCGCCTGCATGTCGGCGATGCGCTCCTCGTCCATCGGGTGCGTGCGCAGGTAGGCGGGCGCGACGCTGGCGTAGGCGCGGGTGCCCTGCTGCATGCGGGCAAAGAAGTCGGCCATGGCCTGCGGGTCAAAGCCGGCATCGACCAGGATCTGGAAACCGACGCGATCGGCCTCGCGTTCGTTGTCGCGCGAGAAGCTCAGCTGGCGCGAAAGCGCGGCGGCCTGCCCGACCGCCAGCGCGGCCTCGGCCCCCTGGCCGCTGCGCGCGGCGAGCAGGGCGACCAGCACCGACCCGAGCGCGATCATGGCCGAATCCCGCTGGCGCGCGAGCGAGCGTGCCAGGTGGCGCTGTTGCACGTGGCCGATTTCGTGGCCCAGCACCGACGCCAGTTCCGATTCGCTCTGCGCGGTGAGTATCAGCCCGGTGTGCACGCCGATAAAGCCGCCCGGCAGCGCGAAGGCGTTGATCGACGCATCGCGCAACACGAAGAACTCGAAGTCGATGTTTCGCGCGGCGCTGGCGGCCACGAGCTGGAAGCCCAGCCGGTTGATGTATTCGATGGTCTCCGGGTCGTCCAGATATTGCGGACTTCGGCGGATGTACTGCTGCATGATCTCTTCGCCATAATGACGCTCCTCGAGCGGCGAGAGGTCCTCCCCGCCCGCCTCGCCCAGGGTCGGGAGCTCCTGCGCCCAGAGCGCCGGCTCGACGCTCAGCAGCGCGCAGAGGGCAAATACCAGGCAGCGGAAAAAGGGGATTTTCACGGGGGCAGCAAGCAGCCGAGGCCGATGGGCGACGATGCTTTGTATGATATCCGTCCCGCAAAATGGTTCCGGACGGGTTTTCCCGCTTGCCGGGGCCCGGCCAATAGGCGGCCGCCGCAAAGACGTCAGCAATCGTTACAAGGCACCCATGGCAAAGTCGACCAAGAAGCTGACGCATTTCGATGTCGCCGGGCAGGCGCAAATGGTCGACGTGGGCGCAAAGCAGCCGACGCGGCGCCTGGCGCGCGCCAGCGGCTCCATCAGCATGGCGCCCGCGACGCTGGCAGTGATCCGGGACGGAACCTCGGGCAAGGGAGACGTGCTCGGTGTTGCACGCGTTGCCGCCATCCAGGCTGCCAAACGCACCGCCGACCTGATTCCGCTGTGTCATCCGCTACCAATTACCAGCATCCAGATCGATTTCACAATCGAACCCGAACACAGTCGAGTCGTGTGCACGGCACAGGTGCAGACCCACGCGCCCACCGGGGTTGAGATGGAGGCCTTGACCGCGGTGCAAATCGGCCTGCTCACCATTTACGACATGTGCAAGGCAATCGACCGCGGCATGGTCATCGGCAACGTGCGCCTGCTGGAAAAGCGCGGCGGGGCCAGCGGCACTTGGACGCTCGCCCCCGAGCCCACGCACTGAGGCCGGTCGAATCGGCCGCGCTCGGCGGCCGGGCAGCGGAGCCTGCCCTAGGCGGGCGGAAGGGTCTCGAGGAAGCTCGGACGCGCCGCCAGCTTCTCGTAGTAGCGGGCGAGGTTGGGGTGATCCGGGCGCCAGCGGATCTCGGGAAAGCGAAAATCGAGGTAGCCCAGCGTGACCCCCAGGGCGATGTCGGCCAGGCTGAAGCGCTCGTCGTGGCACCAGGCCTTCTCCGCCAGCGCGGTGGAGGCCGCATGCAGGCCGGCCTCGACCTTGCCCAGGTGCCGGTCGATCCAGGCCTGCGAGCGAGCGTGCTCGGGGCGCTGGGTGTGCTCGAGCCGCACCAGCACCAGCGCGTCGATGATCCCGTCGGCCAGCGCCTCCCAGGTGCGCACTTCCACCCGCTGGCGCCCGCTGGCGGGAATCAGATGCCCGACCGGAGTGAGTGTATCGAGGTACTCGACGATGACCCGCGAGTCGAACACCGCACCGCCGTCGTCCATGATCAGGCAGGGGACCTTGCCCAGCGGATTGAAGCGGGAAATGGTGGTCTCGGGCGCCCAGACGTCGGTCATTTCGAGTTCGCACTCGATGCGCTTTTCCGCCATGACGATTCGCACCTTGCGCGCGTATGGGCTGGTCGGCGATGCAATCAGACGCAGATTTCGTAACATGAGTGCCTGGCTCTAACAAAGACCGGGACAAGGCCCCGGTGCCGGCCTGCGCCGCCGGGGCGCTGGCAAAGCGGCGCTTGACCCTGGGGCGCCGTCGCCCGGTCGGACCCGCGCGCGGGTAGGTGCGGGCAGTATATCTTGGGGCGCGAGCGGTTCCCAAGGCCGCGCGCATGCCGATGCTAAACTGCAACGCTCCTGGCGCCGCTGCTGTCCGTGGCGACGAATGCTGCCATCCACCCGTTGTCGGCCCGCTCGCCTTTTCTCGTGTCTACTGACCGCCCCGCTACGCTCGCGTTGTCCGCGCTGACGGCGATCTCGCCGCTGGACGGCCGGTACGCGCGCGTGGCCGGCGATCTGCGCGCGGTTTTTTCCGAGTTTGCCTTCATGCGTGCCCGGGTGCGGGTGGAAACGGAATGGCTGATCGGACTGGCCGGCCTGGGGCTGCCGGAATTGCCGGCGTTCGATGCACCGACGATCGCGGCGCTGCGCGCCCTGGCGAACGATTTTTCGCTGGACGACTGCGCCCAGATCAAGGAAATCGAGGCGCGCATCAATCACGACGTCAAGGCGGTCGAATACTGGATCAAGGAGCACGGCACGGGGCTGCCCGCGCTGCGCCGCGCGGGCGAATTCATTCATTTCGCCTGCACCTCGGAAGACATCAACAATGTGGCCTATGCCCTGATGCTGCGCGAGGGTCGCGACCTCGTGCTGGGCAGCCTGCGGGCGGTGCACGCGCGCCTGCGGGCCCTGGCGCACGAGCATGCATCGACCGCGATGCTGGCGCGCACGCATGGACAGCCGGCCACGCCGACCACGGTCGGCAAGGAATTTGCGAATTTTGCCCAGCGCCTGGCCAAGGCGATCGAGACCATCGGCAAGGTGGCGACCCGGGCCAAGATGAACGGCGCGGTGGGCAATTTCAATGCCCACCTGGTCGCCGCCCCGCACATCGACTGGGAGGCGTTCGCGCGCGGCATCGTCGAGGGCCTAGGCCTGCAATGCAATGCGTACACGATCCAGATCGAGCCGCACGACTGGATGGCCGAACTCTTCGACGCGATGGCCCGCGCCAACACGGTGGTGCTCGATCTAGACCGCGACCTGTGGGGCTACATCGCGCTGGGCTATTTCCGCCAGCGGCTGCGCGAGGGGGAGGTCGGATCCTCGACCATGCCGCACAAGGTCAACCCGATAGACTTCGAGAACTCCGAAGGCAATCTGGGCATTGCCAACGCGTTGCTGCGCCACTTCTCCGAGAAGCTCCCGGTGTCGCGCTGGCAGCGCGACCTGAGCGATTCCACGGTCCTGCGCAATCTGGGCGTGGCCTTCGGCCATTGCCGTGTCTCGTATGACGCTTGCCTGCGCGGACTCGACAAGCTCGAGGTCGACCAGGCTGCGCTGGCGGCCGACCTCGACGCCTGCTGGGAGGTCCTGGCCGAGGCTGTTCAGACCGTGATGCGGCGCTACGGCGTTGCCGAACCCTACGAAAAGCTCAAGGCGCTGACGCGCGGCCAGGCGATCGATCGACACGGCCTGCAGGAGTTCGTGCGCGGCTTGCCGATCCCGGAGCAGGCTCGCCAGGCACTGCTCGACCTGACGCCGGCCACCTACACGGGCAAGGCGGCGGAGCTGGCACGACGCTGCTGAGCAGGCCGCCGGGACGAGCAAGGGGGAACCGAAAGTGAGGTCCGTGTTCCTGGCGCTGGCCCTGGGATCGGCATTGTGCGCGGCCCCCGCGTGGGGCCAATTTGCCAAGCCGGAGATCGCGGTGCAATACCGCCAGGCGGCGATGTTCCTGATGGCCAACCACATGCAGCGCATCAAAGGCGAGCTCGACTACAGCAAGCCCAACCTGGACGTCATCCGCGCCAGCACGGCGCTCATCGACACGCTCAAGACGCTGCCGTTCGAGGCGTTCGTGGAGGGGACGGCCGAGGTCGGCGATTCGGCGGCGAAACCCGAGATCTGGACCGAGCAGGAACGGTTCAAGAAGCTTGCCGGGGAAATGCAGGATCGCGTCGCCAAACTCAACGACGCCGCCCGCAGCGGCGATGTAGCGGCGATCCGCAGCGCCTTCGGCGAAGCCGGCAAGGCATGCAAGAGCTGCCACGACGACTATCGCCGGAAGAAGTGAAGGCGCGCCGGCCACGACCGGCCGGCACTTGCGGCCTTGGGTGGCCCCTAGAGGTGCACGAGATACGCGACCAGGGCCGCGCATAGCCCGAGCAGGAGCAGGGCGCGTGCGCGCGTGCGCGCATCGTCGCAGGTCTGCGCCTCGGCCCCGCCGCTCGCGTCCGCGTGCGCGGCGCACGGCTCGACGCCAGCTTGCCTTGGCCCCTGCGCGCTGCCCGCCAGCGCGCGCAGCGCCTTGCGTCCGGTAAGCATGGGCAGCACGAGGTCCTCGCCCTGGACCAGACGGTAGAACGCCAGGGCGCACAGGTGCAGCGCCACCAGGGTGTACAAGATGACCTCGCCCCAGGCGTGCAGCCGGGTGCAGCGACCGACCAGGGCTTCGGAAACCAAGCGCGCCAGGGGGCCTTCGCTCGCGATGTCGTCCCTGGCAAAGAGTCCGCTGCCGGCCAGCGTTGCGCAGACCGCGAGCAGCGCCAAGACGGAGAGGGCGCCCAGGGGGTTGTGCCCCGGGTAGCCGGCGTACGCGCCCTGCCGCCCGCGCAGCAGCGAGGCGGCGTACCCCAGCGTCGCCGCCGGCCCACGCACGAATTGGCCAAAGCGCGCGTACTGCGGCCCGGCAAAACCCCACAGGAGGCGAAAGCCGACCAGGGTCAGGACCGCATAGCCGCTCAGAAAATGCAGGCGCAATGCGCTGTCACCGCCCAGTTGTGCGCTGGCGCAGGCGCTGACCGTGCACACGACCAGCGACCAGTGGAACAGCCGTGTCGGCAGATCCCAGAGGACCACGCTCGCTCGCGATTGCCGCGGCGGTCCGCGGCCGGGCGCGCTGTGCGGCATTTCGGGCAAGACCCGCCGCGTGCGGCCGCCGCCCGCTACTGCAGGACCGCGCGCTCGTCCTTGACCGGGCGCACCAGGTCCGAACGCTTCACGCCCAGGTACTTGGCAATGGCCGCGGCGACGAAGACCGAGGAGTACACGCCGAACAAGATGCCCAGGGTGAGCGCCAGTGCGAAGTTGTGCAGGGCCGGTCCGCCGAAGAGCAGCATTGTGACCGTCATCGTCAGGGTCGCCCCGTGCGTGATGATGGTGCGCGAGATGGTGGCCGTGATGGCCGAATCGATTACCTCGACCACGCTCGCCTTGCGCATGGTGCGAAAGTGCTCCCGCACCCGGTCGAAGATGATGACCGACTCGTTGACCGAGTACCCCAGCACCGCCAGCACCGCCGCCAGCACCGGCAGCGAGAATTCCCAGCGGAAGATGGCGAACATGCCGATCACCAGAACGACGTCGTGCAAGTTGGCAATGATGGCCGCGGCGGAGAACTTCTTTTCAAAACGGATCGCCAGATACAGGGCGATGCCCAGCACGACCATGAGCAGCGCCACGCCGCCGTCCTGGGCCAGCTCCGAGCCGACCTGCGGGCCGACATACTCGACCCGGCGCAGCTCGGTGCACTGGCCGGCAAGCTGATGCTGGGCGTTGAGCAGCGGCGCCGAGGCCTCCGGGCTGCGCTCGGCCTGCGGCAGCTGGATGAACTTTGCGTAGTCGGCATGCACCGCCGCACAGGCGGGCGCTTCGCCCGCGGACGGGACGGCGGTGAGGGCTGAGAACACCTGTTCGGCCTGCTGGCCCGAGGTGAACCCGGCGCGCGCCGGCAGGCGAATCAAGACGTCGTTGGCCGAGCCAAAGCTCTGGACCTGGAATTCGCCCTTCTCCGTGGCGCCAATGGCCGAGCGTATGCCCTCGAGGTTCGCCGGCGCGCGAAAGGCGACTTCCATCACGGTGCCGCCGGTGAACTCGATCGACAGGTTGAGCCCGCGAAAGGCGAGAAATCCCACCGCCGTCAGGAACGTGATGAGCGAGATCACGTTGAAGACGAGCGCGTAACGCATGAACGGAATGGTCCGGTGGATGCGGAAAAATTCCATGGATGGATAGCTCCCTTCAAAGACCCTGGCCGGAATCAGCCACGCGCGGCCCCGCCGGCCGCGGCGCTCGGGCGCCAGATCTGGCCGATCGGAACCGACTGCAGGCGCCGGCGCGAGCCGTACAGCAGGTTCACAACGCCGCGCGAAATGAAAACTGCCGAGAATATCGAGGTGAGTATGCCCAGCACATGCACCACCGCAAAGCCGCGCACCGGGCCCGAGCCCAGCATGAACAGGAACACGCCGGCGATGAGCGTCGTCACGTTGGAATCGAGGATCGTGGCAAAGGCGCGCTCGTAGCCCTGTGCGATCGCCTGCTGGGGCGCCGTACCCTTGCGCAATTCCTCGCGGATGCGCTCGTTGATCAGCACGTTGGCATCGATCGCCATGCCCAGCGTGAAGGCGATGGCGGCAATGCCGGGCAGGGTCAGCGTCGCCTGGAGCAGCGACAGCAGGGCAACCAGCAGCATCAGGTTGATGGCCAGCGCCAGCACCGACACGGCGCCGAACACGACGTAGTACAGAATCATGAAGACCGAAATGGCGGCAAAGCCGAACTCGGTGGAGCGAAAGCCCGACTCGATGTTGGTCGCGCCCAGGGAGGGTCCGATCAGGCGCTCTTCGATGATCTGCATCGGCGCCGCCAGGGCGCCGGCGCGCAGCAGCAGCGCCAGGTCATTGGCCGTTTGCGCGTTGCCCAGCCCGGTGATCTGGAAGCGCGAGCCGAACTCCGACTGGATGGTTGCCACCGTCAGCACTTCGCCCCGGCCTCTTTCGAACAGCACGACGGCCATGGGCTTTTTGAGGTTCTCGCGCGTGACCTGGCGCATGATGCGACCGGCCGATTCGTTGAGCTCCACCGCGACCGCCGCCTGCTGCCGCTCATCGAAGGTCGCCTGCGCGCCCTGCAGCTGCTGTCCGGAGAAGATCACGTCCTTCTTGAGCACCACCGGGGTGCCGCGGCCGATCGTGAAGCGCTCCGAGCCAAAGGGCGGTGGTACCGTGCCGTTGACTGCCGCCAGGCCGTCGGCACTGACGTCCACCAGGCGCGCCTCGAGGGTGGCGGTGCGGCCGATGATGTTCTTGGCGCGCGCCGTGTCCTGCACGCCGGGCAACTCCACGACCACCCGGTCGGCGCCCTGCTGCTGGATCACGGGTTCGGCCACGCCGAGTTCGTTGATGCGGTTCTTCAGGGTCGTGATGTTCTGCTTGAGGGCGTTGTCCTGCACCGCAGTGCGGGCCGCCGGCGTGAGCGCGGCGATGAGCAAGGGGTCGGCCTCGGTGCCGCCATCTTGCAGCACCAGGTCGCTCATGGCGTCGTGGATGACGCCGTGGGCCTGGGTACGGCTGGCGGAATCGCGGAAGCGGATCTCCAGGCGCTCGCCGTCGCGGCGGATGCCTGCATGCCGCACGTCCTTGTCCCGCAGCAGGGTGCGCAGGTCGCTCTCGATCGTCTGCAGGCGCTTGTTGATCGCCTCGTCGAGGTCGACCTGCATGAGGAAGTGCACGCCACCGCGCAGGTCCAGGCCAAGGTACATCGGCAGGGCGTGGATGCGCTGCAACCACCCGGGCGTGCTCGAGATCAGATTCGGGGCGATGATGTAGGCGGGGTCGGTGCGGTCCGGATTGAGTTCGCGGTCGAGCAGGTCGCGCGCGCGGCTTTGCGTATCGGTGTCGGCAAAACGCACCCGCACCGTCGGATTTTGCCCGATCGTGTCCAGCGTGGTACCGAGCTGCGCAATGCCGGCGCGCTGCAGGCTCAGTTCGACCTGGCTGAGCAAGGAGGTATCGGCATGCACGGTCGCCTTGATCGACGCGATCTGCACGGCCGGTGCCTCGCCATAGAAATTGGGCACCGTGTAGAGCACGCCAAAGACCAGGGCGGCGACGATGACCAGGTATTTCCAGAGCGCGTAGCGATTCATAGGGAAGGTGGCCGGCAGGCTCTATCGTGCGATGGCAGCGCGTCGTGGTTGCCGGCTGTCACAGCGATTTCATCGTTCCCTTGGGCAGCAGCGTCTGGATCGCGCTGCGCTGGACCGACAGCGAAACGGCCTTGTCGCCGACACTGGCAACCTGGAGCGTGACGTATTGCTCGGACAGGTCGGTAATGCGGCCGACCAGGCCGCCGCTGGTCACGACCTCGTCCCCCTTGGAGAGCGCATCGATCATCGCCTTTTGTTCCTTCTGCTTCTTTGCCTGGGGGCGGATCAGCAGGAAATAGAACACGACCATCATGAGCGTGATGACGACCAGCGGCATCCAGCTGGGCTCGGCGCTGGGCGCACCCTGGGCGTATGCGTCGGATAGGAAGAACATCTGGCATCTCCGTGAGCTTGGACCCGGCAATGCGCGTCCGCGGTTCCGGCCCCCGCCGGCGGCGATCGACCCGCCGGGCATCGGCCCGCCGGGTCGAGCCTCAGCCGATCGAACCCGAGCCGTCGAGCGCTGTGGGGCGGGGAAAACCGCGCATTATAGCGGGGACGGTGTGCCGCACTGGCGGCTGGCGCGTTCGGCGCTGGCAAACTCGGCAAAGCGCTGCTGCTCGATGGCGGCGCGGGCGCGGTGCATGAGATCGAGGTAGTAATGCAGGTTGTGGATCGTGTTCAAGCGGGCCCCGAGAATCTCGTTGGTGCGCTGCAGGTGATGCAGGTAGGCGCGGGAGAAATTGCGGCAGCACGCGCAGGCGCACTGCGGATCGAGCGCACCGGTGTCGTCGCGATGCACGGCATTGCGGATCTTGATGTCGCCGTGACGGGTGAACAGCCAGCCGTTGCGAGCGTTGCGGGTGGGCAAAACGCAGTCGAACATGTCGATGCCGCTGCCGATCGCCCGCAACAGGTCCTCCGGGGTGCCCACGCCCATGAGGTAGCGCGCGCGCTCATCGGGCAGGCGCGGCGCCGTGTGCTCGAGTATGCGCTGCATCTCGGCCTTGGGTTCGCCCACCGACAGGCCGCCGATGGCATAGCCATCAAAGCCGATGTCGCGCAGCCCGGCCAGGGAGCGCTCGCGCAAGTCCGCGAACATGCCCCCTTGGACGATGCCAAACAGGGCGTTACGGTTGCCCAGCCGGTCGAATTCGGTGCGGCTGCGCCGCGCCCAGCGCAGCGACAGTTCCATCGAGGCACGGGCCTCTTCGTGGGTGGCGGCGCGCCCGGCCACGGCTGTCTCTTGCCCGAGCCTGTCATCGGCAGCGACGCGGCGCGCACGGGGCTCCTTGCCGCTTGCGCCGCGCGGCGGCGCCGGGCCGATCCAGTAGGGCGTGCATTCGTCGAAGATCATGGCGACGTCCGAATTCAGGACGGTCTGAACGCGCATCGATTCCTCCGGCGTGAGCAGCAGCGCCGCTCCGTCGATGGGCGAGCGAAAGTGCACCCCTTCCTCGGTGACCTTGCGCAAGGCTCCGAGCGAGAACACCTGGAATCCGCCCGAGTCGGTCAGGATCGGACGGTGCCAGCCCATGAAGCCGTGCAGGCCACCGTGCTTGCGCAGGACATCGATCCCGGGCCGCAACCAAAGGTGAAAGGTGTTGCCCAGGACGATCTGCGCCCGCAGCGCGCTTAGCTCCTCGGGCATCATCGCCTTGACCGTGCCGTACGTGCCGACCGGCATGAAGGCGGGCGTATCGACGCTGCCATGGGCCAGGTGAAGCCGTCCCCGCCGGGCCGCACCGTCCTGGGCCAGGCACTCGAACACCAGGCTCACGAGCGGGCACTTTCGCCGGCATCGGGCGCCGACAGCCGGCTGCCCGCACGCTCCACGAGCATGGCGTCACCGTAGCTGAAGAAGCGGTAGCGCACGGACACCGCATGCCGGTAGGCCTCGAGCACCGGCCCGGGTCCGGCGAAGGCTGCCACCAGCATCAGCAGGGTCGAGCCGGGTAGGTGGAAATTCGTCAGCAGGCGGTCGACGCACTGGAAGGCGAACCCCGGCAGGATGAACAGCCGCGTCTCGCCGCCGCCCGCCTGCACGCGCCCGTCGCGCACGCTCGATTCGAGCGCGCGAACGCTGGTGGTGCCGACCGCGATGACCTGCCTGCCGCGCTCGTGGGCCTGGTTGACGAGATCGGCGGTTGCAGGGGGAACGTGAAAGCGCTCGCTGTGCATCCGGTGCTCGCGCAGGCGCTCGGTGCGCACCGGCTGAAAGGTCCCGGCGCCCACGTGCAGCGTGACAAACGCGATGTGCACGCCGCGGGCCCGCCATTGGGCCAGCATGGCCTCGCTCAGGTGCAGGCCTGCCGTGGGTGCGGCGACCGCGCCCGGCGCCCGTGCGTACACCGTTTGGTAGCGCGCCGCATCCTCGGCCAGCGGCGCGTGGCGTATGTAGGGCGGCAAGGGAACCTGACCGGCCGCCTCGAGGACCTCGTCGAGCGGCGCCTCGAATTCGAGCTCGAAGAGATCGCCGTCCCGACCCAGCACGGTTGCGGCACCGCTTGCGCGCGGCGCTGCCCCGGGCGCGGCAAAGCGCAGCCGCAGGCCCGGCCTGGGCGCGTGGCTGGTCCGCAGCAGGGCATGGGCGCGATGGCTCGAGAGCGCGCGCTCGATGAGCGCCTCCACGCGTCCGCCGCTTTCCTTTTCACCGAGCAGGCGCGCCTTGATCACGCGGGTGTCGTTGAGCACCAGCACATCGCCGGCCTGGAACTTTCCGAGTAGGTCGGGGATGTGCTCGTCGTGGCAGCCGTCGGCACGCACGTGCAGCAGACGTGCCCCTTCCCGCTGTTCGGCCGGATGCTGGGCGATGAGCTCCGGCGGGAGGGAAAACTCGAAGTCGGAGCGGCGCAGCTCGGTGGCGGCGCCGGCCTGTGCGCTGCACGCGGCCGATGGCAGGGCGCCAAGCGGGGACGAGCGCGAGACGATGGCTGGACCGGCCATGGTTGTGCGACCCAATGGTGGTGCCGGGAGAGGGAAGCGAACCCACACTCTGTTGCCGGAACCGGATTTTGAGAGCCGTGTGCCTGATATTTCGCAGTGAACGCAAAATGTTGGAAGCGCAAAGCGCAACTTTACAAGATCTATGGAAATTTGCGCGCGGTCCCGAGTAGGTTGAAAGCCAGGAAGAAGCGCAAGAAGCTACCTGTCCGATCGGCGCACCAGCAGACGATTCTTCGAGTCCGCATCGGCTGGGAACAACGTCTCGATGCGTATCTCCTGCAGGGTCACGTCTTGCGCTGTCCCTAGCGTTGCGATCGTGGTGAAAAGATTCAACGCCAATTCGCTACGACGCAGGTTTACCCCAACCATCAAAGGCAATGCTTCGACCGGGACTCGCGGTTCGCCCAATCGCGCGAATGCCGGCTCGATTTCGCTGAGCAAGGCGTCGTCGCGACTGTCACGCGCTTGCGCGACGCCCAGATCGCGGCGCAGGCGNNCGCTACCTCGTCGCAATTCTCGAGATAGGGCCGCATGCCCCCCGGTCGAACGAGCAGGAGCGCCATGTTGTAGGGCGGATCGAAGCGCGAAAGATCGACCGTGAACGTTGAAAGTATCCATCGAGCGCTCTCGTTGGCGTCAACAATATCGTAGCGCCGATTCACGACAAAGGTCGGATTCGGCTCCATCGCGCTGAGTAGAAATTGCAGCGCGTCGCGCACCGGGCCCATCGAAGGCGCGTTCATCGGCGTCTCGCAATATAGCGGCGCGAACCCTGCCGCAAGTAAAAGTTGGTTTCGGCTGCGCAAAGGCACGTCCATTACCTGCGTGAGGGCCAGCACCATTTCCCGGCTAGGCATTGCGCGACCCGTTTCGAGATAACTAAGGTGCCTCGTCGACACGCCGGCATCGAGCGCCAGCGCCATCTGGCTTCGCCCGCGAGCCAAACGCCACGCACGCAGCTGCGCGCCGAATACCACCCCCTCGTTACGAGGGGGCGGATGTGTCAGCAGATCCATGAAAGCAGCTTAAAGCAAGCGGTGAGCCTGGACCATAACCTCCCAGGTCATCGACAGCCTACGGTGATCAGCAGAAGATGCATTTCAATCAGAAAAGGTCGGGAATCAAAATGCAAGCGTACGAATTGGAAAAAACCGGCGATGGTGCGCGAATCGTTCTGCGAGATCGCGAAACTCCCGCTGCGGGCGCGCACGAAATCGTGTTGCGCGTAAAAGCTGCGGCACTGAACAAGCGCGATCTATTCATCCTGAACGGCACCTATCCGTTGCCGGCCAAGCACGGGGTTGTGCCCTTGAGCGACGGTGCCGGCGAGGTCGTCGCCGTGGGTCAGCGCGTGACGCGGTTCAAAGTCGGTGATCGCGCGGCCGGAAACTACTTCGCCCGATGGAAGAGCGGCCCCATAGAACCGGACCTGTTCGACCAACTCGGCTGCGCGCTCGACGGCATGTTGACGGAGTTCGCGGTTCTCCATGAGGAATGGGCCGTCCGCGTTGCCGAGCATTTGTCGTGGGAGGAGGCTGCCACGCTGGCTTGCGCGGGGGTGACGGCATGGAACTCCATTGTGGGTCCGGTGCCCGTCGTGGCAGGGCAAACGGTGCTCACGCTCGGTTCGGGGGGTGTCTCGCTCTTCGCGTTGCAGTTTGCCAAGGCACTTGGGGCGCGCGTGATCGCTACCACGTCCAGCAGCGAAAAGGCCGTGCGCCTGAGGGCGTTGGGCGCAGACGTCGTCATCAACTACGCCGAACAACCACAATGGGGCAAGGCAGTTCGAGAAGCCACTGGAGGCGCCGGCGTCGACCTGATCGTGGAAGCCTTCGGCGCCGACACGATCGAGCAATCCATGCGCGCCGTGGGGTTGCACGGCCAGATCATGCTGCTGATCGTTCGCGGCATGAAAAAACAGGAATTTCAGATTTCTGCCCAGTCCTATGGCTCCACGATGGCCACGATCCGCCGCGTGTTTGTCGGCAACCGGGCCAGCTTCGAGGCTATGAACCGGGCCATCACCCAGGCCAAACTGCGGCCTGTCATCGAACGCGTCTTCCCATTTTCCGAGGCACGGGAGGCGTATCGGTACTACATGCGCGGCGAGTCATTCGGCAAAGTCGTCATCGTGCGTCCAGCGAAGGCTGGCGCGTTCCGTGGGAGACAGTCCCACCGGGGTAAAAGT
>OKRD01000145.1 GCA_900290335.1 Burkholderiales bacterium
AAGCCGAGGAGCAGGAGCAGGAGGAAGCCGGGCCGCCGGCGGCTCCCCCGCCGGTCGAAGCCGCCGCGGCCACGCCGCCAGGCGAACCGGTCGCCGCCGCACAGACCATCCGCGTCACCGTCGACGTGCTCGAAGACCTGATGACCCTGGTCAGCGAGCTGGTGCTCACACGCAACCAGCTGCTGCAGCTCGCGCGCACGCAGGAGAACAGCGGCTTCACCGTGCCGCTGCAGCGCCTGTCGCACATCACGTCCGACCTGCAGGAAGGCGTGATGAAGACCCGCATGCAGCCGATCGGCAACGCCTGGAATAAGCTGCCCCGCCTGGTGCGCGACCTCGCGCGCGAGATGGGCAAGAAGATCGAGCTCACCATGCTCGGCGCGGATACCGAGCTGGACCGCCAGGTGCTCGAGCTGATCAAGGACCCGCTGACGCACATGGTGCGCAACAGCGGCGACCACGGGCTGGAGAGTCCGGCCGAACGCCGCGCCGCCGGCAAGCCGGAAACCGGCTACATCGCCCTCAACGCCTACCATGAAGGCGGTCACATCATCATCGAGATCGCCGACGACGGGCGCGGCCTGTCGCTCGACAGGATCCGCGCCAAGGCGCTGGCGAACGGTCTGGCCACCGAGGCCGAACTGGCCGCCATGACCGAGACGCAGATCCAGCGCTTCATCTTCCGCCCCGGATTCTCCACCGCGACGGTGGTCACCGCGGTGTCCGGCCGCGGTGTCGGCATGGACGTGGTGAAGACCAATATCGAAAGAATCGGCGGCACGATCGAGCTGAAAAGCACGCAAGGTGCCGGCACCACCTTCACCATCAAGATACCGCTGACCCTCGCCATCGTCTCCGCGCTGGTCGTCGAGGCGGGCGGCGAACGCTTCGCCATTCCGCAGATCAGCGTGGTGGAGCTGGTCCGCGCGCAGAAGGCGGCCAGCCGCGGCCAGGACGAGGTTGCCGGGTCCGAATCGGTCATCGAACGGATCAACGACACGCCGGTGCTGCGCCTGCGCGACCGGCTGCTGCCGCTGGTCAACCTGAACGAGCTGCTGGCGCTCGGCACCTCCGAAACCGACGAAACCGGCGCCCACATTGTCGTCGCCCAGGTGGGCGCCAACACGCTGGGCATCATCGTCGACCGCGTGTTCGACACCGAGGAGATCGTGGTGAAGCCGGTGGCGCCGATCCTGCGCCACGTGACGATGTTCAGCGGCAATACCATTCTCGGCGACGGATCGGTGATCATGATCCTGGA
>OKRD01000143.1 GCA_900290335.1 Burkholderiales bacterium
AGTTCAATCACGTCGCCGTTGTGCAAGGGGTGCGCGGCCGAGCCCAGGTTCTGGCCATTAACCATCGGGAAAACTTCCCCCTCGACATGAGCGATGAAGTAGCCCGTGGGCCGGCGCGTGATGACCGCGACCTGATGGCCGGGGCGGCCCACCGTCGTCAGGGCCTTGGAGAGCGCGAGCTCGCGCCCGGCGTTGGCGCCCGAGAGGATCTTGATCATGGCGCTGGGCTGGGGCACGGTGTCCTGGGCACCCGGCTGATCGTCGAGGGCCCGGGCCCATAGAACTCGCGCCGCAGCGGCTGCGAGGTGTCGATGTCGACGCCGCTCTCTTCGTTGTGCGTACCGTCGACCTGGTAGCGCAGGCGGTACTTGCCGATCTCCACCGTGTCGCCGCTTTGCAGCAGGTGCTTTTTGATCGGCTGGCCATTGACCGTGGTGCCGTTGGTCGATCCCAGATCCTCGAGGTAGGTGTCGTCGCCATTGGCGATCATCACGGCGTGCTCGCCGCTGACGGCCAGGTTGTCGATAACGATATCGTTGTGCGAACGCCGGCCGATCGTGGTGCGATCTTTGGTCAGGGTCACCTCACGCAGCACGACGCCGTCCAAGCTCAAGACCAGTCTGGGCATGGCCTCCCCTTCCACCAACATCGTCTCGCCCCTATTTCGTTACACCGACCGGAAGAATGCCTGATTTTGCCAGCACGCGCAGCGCGTGCCAATATCCAGTGCGCCGTTGCCTCACCCGGTCGCAAACGAAACGGTCCGGGTCTACGCGCGCAGTGCCGTGCCTATCCCGTATCCGCGGCCGCAAGCGCTGCTCAGGCGGCAGGCTCTTCCATCCTGCCCTGGTCGGCCGTTGGCATGGTCGCTGTCGGTTCGAGCGCGGAAGGCTCGTTCAGCATCGGCTCGTCGATCGAAATGTCGCCGGGAACATTGAGCTCCCTCGTGTAGTCCACCACGCCGTCGTCGACCCGGACCAAGATCACCGAGCAGTTGTCGCGGCCGCCCGCCTCGTTGGCGTTGTCCACGAGGCGCCGCGCGGCCTGGGCGATGTCGTTGACATCGGCACCGACCACCGAGCCGATGTCCGAATTGCTGACCATCTCGGTCAGGCCATCGGAACACATCAAGATGATGTCGCCCGCCTCCACGTCGTAGTCGTGCACCTCGGGATCGAGCGTCGGCGAAGCGCCAACGGCGCGGGTGACGAGGTTCTTGGCCGGCAGCACGCGCGCTTCCTCCTCGCTGATCATGCCGGCATCGAGCAGCTCCTGCGAGAAGGAGTGGTCGCGGGTAATTTGCTGCAATGCGCCAGAGCGGAAGCGGTACAGCCGCGAATCCCCTGCGTGCGCGACCCACAGGCGGCCGCCGAGAAACCACGCGATCACCGCCGTCGTGGCCATGCCCTCGTAGACCGTGCTGTGCAGCGCAGCACGAAAGATCTCGTCGTTCATCGCCACTAAGGCCTCGCGCAGCGCGCTGGCCGGGTCAAAACTACTGTCCTCGCTGGTGTGCGCCCGCTGCAACTCGGCGCCCAGGCCGCTCAGCAGGCTGCTCACTGCCATGGTCGAGGCAACCTCGCCCGCGTTGTAGCCACCCAATCCGTCAGCGAGCACGAACAGGCCGATGTTGGGATCGGCGCCGAGCGCATCCTCGTTGAGCGGGCGGATCTTTCCCGGGTGGCTTTTCAGGGCGAAGCGCAAGGCAAGGTCGTTGACGGAAGACATGATCGACGCGGAATCGGCTCCGGTGGAGATTAGCCGATGTTGGCTTGTTTGCTTGCGGTTCGATCCGTATCTGATCGGTTGATATATACCCCTACTAGGGCCTATCACGGGCGCTCTGCGGCCCGCGATGGTGCGCCGCTTTAACTTGCCTTGCTCAAGAGCACGCTCTTGAGCAAGGCTCCCAGCTCGGAGGGATTCTTGGTCGTGCGGATGCCGGCTGCTTCCAGCGCGTCGAGCTTCTCCTGGGCGGTGCCCTTGCCCCCGGAGATGATGGCCCCCGCGTGCCCCATGCGCTTGCCCTCAGGCGCGGTGACGCCGGCGATGAAGCCCACCACCGGCTTTCTCATGTTGTCCTTGGCCCAGGCCGCCGCGACCTCCTCGTCCCCGCCGCCGATCTCGCCGATCATGATGACGGCATCGGTCTGCGGGTCGTCGTTGAACAGGCGCAGCACGTCGACGTGCTTGAGGCCATTGACCGGGTCGCCCCCGATGCCCACGGCGCTGGACTGCCCCAGGCCCATTTCCGTGAGTTGGCCGACGGCTTCGTAGGTGAGGGTTCCGGAGCGCGAGACCACGCCGATCCGCCCCCGGCGATGGATATGGCCGGGCATGATGCCGATCTTGATCTCCTCGGGCGTGATCAGCCCCGGGCAGTTGGGGCCAAGCAAGACGGTCTTAGTCTTGGCCTTGCGCATGCGATCGCGCACCACGATCATGTCGCGCACGGGGATCCCCTCGGTGATGCACACCACCAGGTCGAGCTCGGCCTCGACCGCCTCCCAGATCGCCTCGGCCGCCCCCGCAGGCGGGACGTAGATGACCGATGCGTTGGCGCCGCTCTGGCGCTTGGCCTCGCGCACCGTAGCGAAGATGGGAATGCCCTCGAAGTCCTCGCCGGCCTTCTTGGGATTGACGCCGGCAACGAAGCACTGGCGCCCGAAGGCATACTCGCGGCAGGCACGCGTATGGAACTGGCCGGTCTTGCCGGTGATGCCCTGCGTCACTACGCGGGTGCTCTTGTCGATCAAGATGCTCATGGTTGCGCTCTTCGGTGGGAGGGGTTGCGGCGAGTCGGTCGGCAGCGGTACGGGCGCGGTTGGGCGGGACGCAGCATGCAGTGCCGGCGCCTACCGGGTCGCGGCGACCACGCGCTGCGCGGCCTCGGCCATGGTATCGGCCGAGATGATCGGCAGACCCGATTGGGCGAGCAGCTGCCTGCCCAGCGTCTCGTTGGTGCCCTTCATGCGCACGACCAGCGGCACCGACAAGTGCACGGCACGCGAGGCCGCGATCACTCCCTGGGCAATCGTGTCGCACTTCATGATGCCGCCGAAGATATTGACCAGGATCGCCTTGAGATTGGCACTGCGCAGCATGATCTTGAAGGCCTCGGTCACCTTCTCGGCCGTCGCCCCGCCGCCCACATCGAGAAAATTGGCAGGGCTGCCGCCGTAGAGCTTTATGGTGTCCATGGTGGCCATCGCCAGACCCGCACCGTTGACCAGGCAGCCGATGTCGCCGTCGAGCTGGATGTAGGACAGATCGAATTTCGAGGCCTCGATCTCGGCCGGGTCCTCCTCGTCGAGATCTCGCAGGGCCACGATCTCGGGGTGACGGAACAAGGCGTTGGCATCGAAATTGAACTTGGCGTCGAGCGCAACGATGCGGCCATCGCCCGTGAGCACCAGCGGATTGATCTCGGCCAGCGAGGCGTCGGTTTCCCAGAACGCCTGGTACAGGCCCTGCAGGGCCGCTCGCGCCTGCGGCAGCGCCGCCTCCGGGATACCGATGGCCAGAGCCACCTGGTCCGCATCGGCCGTGGTCAGCCCGGCGACCGGGTCGATCGCCACCCGCTGAATCTTCTCGGGCGTATGGGCGGCCACCTCTTCGATGTCCATGCCCCCCTCGCTCGAGGCCATCAGGCAGACCTTCTGCGTCGCGCGGTCGACGACCATGCCCACGTACAGCTCCTTGCGAATGTCGGCGCCTTCCTCGATCAGCAGGCGGTGCACCGCTTGGCCCTGCGGCCCGGTCTGGTGCGTAACGAGCTGCATGCCGAGAATTTCCTGGGCCCGCGCGCGCACTTCCTCGAGCGACCGGGCGAGCTTCACGCCGCCGCCCTTGCCGCGCCCGCCGGCATGGATCTGGGCCTTGACGACCCAGACCGGTCCGCCGAGCCGGCGCGCAGCGGCCACCGCCTCGTCGACCGAGAAGGCCGCCTCCCCGCGCGGAACCGGCACCGCGTAGCGGCGCAGGATCTCCTTACCCTGATATTCATGGATCTTCACTTGGTCTCTCCTTTGCCTCGGTACCAGCGCGGATAGTGCTCGGCGACGACCGGTCCATCGGCACGAAGCGCATGGCAGCGGTCGAGCTGCGGCGGCATGGATCCGTCCTCGCGCCAGGTCCGGCGCATCTCGCCGGCAAAGGCCTGTATCGCCACCGTCGGCAAGACCGAGGTCAGTTCCGTGACGTGCGTGCAACCCTGCGTGCCGCCCACGCGCTCGCGCACGGCCGCACGAAAACCCTGCAGCAGGTTCAGGCCGATCAGCCGGCGATACACCTCGGGGAAAGCGTCGCAGGTTCCCATGTAGGGCGCGGCGCGGGTCTGGGCCTGCACGTCCACGATCTGCATTGCCATGTCGATGGTCACGGTCAGCTGCATGTCGTGGTACGGCGCCCCGGCCGGCTGGTTGCCCGATTCGACCGGGAAATCCTTGGGCTTGATGTCCTGGATGGTTGCGACGAGGTCCCACAGCCGGTCCTCGCGCAGGTACGCCTGGGCGTGAATCGAACGGGTGTGGATCAGGCGACGATCGGTCTGCGGCATGATGATCGGGAAACGCTGCTTTGCCCGGTGCGGGGCCGATGATCTTATCGCAAGCACGGGCGCGCACCTGGCGCCGTTGCGCGCGTCGATTAGACCGCAAGCGCCAAGATTTTCCCCTGACGCCGATCAATTCCCTCAGCGAACCGGGCAGCGTAGCGCCAACGCCTGGCTCGGGCACGGCGCGTACGCAAGCAGGCAGCTGGCTCTGGAAGGGCCTAGGCCTCGAGCTGCGCGGTACCTGTCAGGATGCGCGCGATGAGCGCAGGGGCAAATCCGCGCGCCGCCAGGTAGCGGCCCTGGCGAGCGCGCTCGTGCATGGTGGCGGGAGGGTGACCGAACTTGCGCTGCCACAGCGCCAGGGCCACGGCAAACTCGTCGGCCGCCGACGGCAAGGCCGCGGCTATGGTCTCGCGGTCGAGCCCGCGGCGCTCCAGCTCCTGCTTGATGCGTAGCCGACCGTAGCGCGCCGCACGGGTGCGCACCAATCCCTGGGCCATGCGCTGATCGCAAAGCAGGCCCTTGGCCTGCAGGCGATCAAGGACCTGGGCGACGTCGGCCGGACCTTCGGGCGCTAGCAGATGGCGCTGCAGCTTGCGCTCGAGCTCGATGCGGCCGTATTCGCGCCGCGCCAGGGCGGACAAGGCAATCGGGAGCAGGCGCCTGGCACCGTCTTCCAGGCCTTTGCCAAGCGGCTCCCGCGCCCGATCCACGCCAGCACCCGGTCAGGATTCGGCAGCAATGCGCTCGGCCCGCGGATGGACGCCGAGCGCCTCGCGGATCTTGTTCTCGATCTCGATCGCCATCGCCGGGTTGGCGCGCAAAAACTCGCGGGCATTGTCCTTGCCCTGACCAATGCGCTCGCCGCCATAGCTGTACCAGGCGCCCGATTTCTCGACGATGTTGTGCTGGCTGCCCAGATCGAGGATTTCGCCCTCGCGCGATATGCCCTCGCCGTAGAGGATGTCGAAGTCCGCTTGGCGAAAGGGCGGGGCGACCTTGTTCTTCACGACCTTGACCTTGGTCTCCGAACCGATGACCTCTTCGCCCTTCTTGATGGATCCGACGCGCCGGATGTCGAGCCGAACCGAGGCGTAGAACTTGAGCGCATTGCCGCCCGTCGTGGTCTCCGGATTGCCGAACATGACGCCAATCTTCATGCGGATCTGATTGATGAAGATCACCAGGCAGTTGGTGCGCTTGATCGTCGCCGTGAGCTTGCGCAGCGCCTGGCTCATCAGGCGTGCCTGCAGCCCGGGCAGCGAATCCCCCATCTCTCCCTCGATCTCGGCCTTGGGGGTGAGCGCCGCAACCGAGTCGATGACGATGAGCTCGACCGAACCCGAGCGCACCAGGGCATCGACGATTTCCAACGCCTGCTCGCCGGTGTCGGGCTGCGATATGAGCAGCTCCTGCAGGTTCACCCCGAGCTTTTGCGCATACTGCGCATCGAGCGCGTGCTCGGCGTCGATGAAGGCGCAGGTGCCGCCGATCTTCTGCATCTCGGCAATGACCTGCAGCGTCAGGGTCGTCTTGCCCGAGGATTCCGGACCATAGATCTCCACGACCCGGCCGCGGGGCAGCCCCCCTACACCCAGCGCGATGTCCAGACCCAGCGACCCGGTGGAGACAACTTGGATGTCCTCGACCACCGCGCCTTCGGCCAGGCGCATGATCGAGCCCTTGCCGAATTGTTTTTCAATTTGCGACAGAGCCGCCGCGAGGGCCTTTTGCCGTTCCTTGCTGTCCGCCACGAAGGCGCTCCTTCCGTCATCCATTGTCGTCTCTCCTGCGCTAGGCTTGCCGTGGGTCCTACTGGATAAATAACCAGTAGCACTGTAAATTTATTCAGTGCCCACGTCAAGACCACCAGCAATCCCCCACCCGCCGCCGAGCGTGGCGCCCGCGCGGCCGTGCACATCGTCGGTTGCGGCCGCGCAGGCTCCGCGACTAGACTGGCCGCTGATGGTGCGACCGAGCCTAGTGGCATCGTCGGCAGGTCCCCGGATGCACCCGCGTTGCGCTCCTGCGGGAGCTGGGCGGGCAAGCACAGCCGGAGCGGCCGCCAAAGAGCAAGGAGACACCGTGTCCGGCAAGAATAGCAAGGCGCCGCCGTGCGCATTCTGATCGCCGAGGACGATCGGGTACTGGCCGACGGCCTGTCGCGCTCGCTGCGCACCAGCGGCTACGCGGTGGACGTGGTCGAGGCCGGCGACAACGCCGAGAGCGCCCTGATGGCACAGCCCTACGATCTGGTGATCCTGGACCTCGGACTGCCGCGCATCCCCGGACTCGAAGTGCTGCGCCGCCTGCGCGCGCGCAAGGTCAACGTACCCGTGCTGATCCTGACGGCCGCCGACAGCGTCGAGCAGCGCGTGCGTGGCCTGGACCTGGGAGCCGATGACTACATGGCCAAGCCCTTTGCCCTGTCCGAGCTCGAGGCCCGCGTGCGCGCCCTCACCAGGCGCGCGCTGGGAAGTGGCCAGAACCTGCTGCGCCACGGCGACCTTTGCCTGGACCCGGTCGGGCGTGTGGCCAGCATCAACGACGTGGTCCTGGACCTGTCCGGCCGCGAACTGGGGCTGCTCGAGACGCTGCTGCAGCGCGCGGGGCGCCTGGTGAGCAAGGAACAGCTGGTGGACCACCTTTGCGAATGGGGGGACGAGGTAAGCAACAACGCAATCGAAGTCTACGTTCACCGACTGCGCAAGAAGCTCGAGCCTAGCGGTGTACGCATCGCCACCGTTCGCGGGCTGGGCTACTGCCTGGAGCGCCCTGGCGAAGGCCGCGGCAACGGTCACTTCGTTGCGGTCCATGTCCCCAAGGCCGATTGAGTCGAGCGCGGCCTTAGCGGCAGACGTCGTCCCCGTTTCCGCGACAGACGCTGCTGCGCCGCAGGCCGCGAAGCCGGGCACTGCGGCACGCGCCAAGCACCGGCTGGCACCCAGGAGCTGGCGCCGGGGCGAAACGCGTTCGCTCTTTGGCGAGATCCTCGACTGGATGTTTGCGCCGCTGCTGCTGCTGTGGCCGATGAGCGTCACGCTGACGTACCTGGTGGCGCAATCGATCGCCAGCAGCCCCTACGATCGAGCGCTCATCGAGCGCGGCGAAACCCTGGCGGCACACGTGCGCTTTGACGGCGGTCGCGCCCGCTTCGACATGTCGCCGGGCCTGGTGGAAATCTACGGCACGGGAGTCGGCGAAACCGGGACTTATCTTGTCGGCGACGGCGACGGCGCCGTCCTGGCCGGCGACCGTGACCTGCCGCGCCTGAGCCAGCCGGAGCCAGAGAGCGCAAGCAGCAATGCCGCCAGCGGCGGTAGCGGGGGCGAATTCAACGGCGCCTTTCAATTGCGCGACGAAACCTTGCGCGGCCACCCCGTTCGGATTGCCTACTCCTGGGTCGCCGCGCCCAGTGGCCATGCCGGCGGGCCGACGCCTCCGGTCCTAGTGGAAGTCGCCGAATCACCGGCGGAGCGCACGCAACTGGCCAACGAAATCGTCAAGGGCGTGATCCTGCCCCAGTTCGTCGTCCTGCCGCTGGCGCTGGTACTGGTGTGGTTCGGGCTTTCGCGCGGACTCGCTCCCCTGGCGCGCCTGCAGCAGACGATTCGCGACCGCCCGCCCAACGATCTGTCGCCGATCGATACCGAAGCGGCGCCGGAGGAGCTGACGCCCTTGATGGCATCCTTCAACGACCTGCTGGCCCGCATGACGCACAATCTCGAGGTGCAAAAGCGCTTCATCGCCGATGCCGCACACCAGATGAAGACCCCCTTGGCCGGATTGCGCACGCAAGCCGAACTCGCGCAGCGCGAAGTCGATGCACAGGAGCTGCAGCGCAGCCTGCGCCAGATTGCCGCGTCGACGGACCGCGCCACCCGGCTCGTCAATCAGCTGCTCGTGCTGGCCCGCGCCGAACATGGCGCCGGGGAGCCCGGCGCGCTGATCGTGATCGATCTGGACCGGCTCGCCCGCTCGGTCGTGCAGGATTGGGTTGCGCAGGCAATGGCGCTGCGCATCGACCTGGGCTACGAGGCACCGGAGGACGGAGCCAACACCGGCTGCGAGATTCTCGGCGCGCCGACGCTGTTGCGCGAGCTGCTCAACAACCTGATCGACAATGCCCTGCGATATACCGCAGCGAGCCCGATCGCGGCCGACACGGGAAATGGCCGGGAGCAAGGTGCGGAGCCTGGCGCGACCACGGTGCGGGTACGCCGCGAAGGCAAGTGGGTAGTGCTAGAGGTCGAAGACACGGGCCCGGGTATTGCGCCGGGCGAACGTGCCCAAGTGTTCGAGCGGTTTTATCGGGTACTGGGGAGTTCGCAACACGGCAGCGGCCTGGGCCTGGCGATCGTGCGCGAAATCGCCATTCAGCACAACGCTCGCCTGCAGCTTACAAGCGCGCAAGAGGGCCCAAATCCGGCGGCGGCGCCCGACCCGAGCCGCCCGGGAGCACTGTTTCGCATCTCGTTCCTGCACGCGTCGGGCGCCGCCATTGCCCAGGGACGCCGATCCTGGCCTGCGCGTTGACGTTGCGACTGCCTCACTGAGCCAGCATCCGTCGTTTATGCTCAAGCCGATGCCGGCGAACTCCCCAATCCCGACCGCACCCGCGCAAAGCGGCGCACCATCGGCGCCGGGCCTTGCCGAGCACGGGCTGGACCGTCCGTTGGGACAACTGACGCAGCGGCCACCCGTTTCCTGCCCGCCCGGCACCGCCCTGCGTACCGTACTGGAGACGATGCGCCGCGAGCAAATCGGCTCCATCGTCGTGGTAGACGCATCGCATCGCCCGCTGGGCGTATTCACGCTGGGCGACCTGCTCGCGCGCGTGGCCTTACCGCAGACGCCGCTCGACACCCCGATTGGGAACGTCATGTCCAAGCGCGTGTTCACGCTGCCAGCGCATGCCCCCGCGTTCCAGGCGGCGCTGCTGATGGCACGAGAAAACATACGGCATGTTCCGCTGGTGCAGGACGGGCGCCTGGTCGGCGTGGTATCCGAATCACGCCTCTTTGCCCTGTGGCGGCACAGCATCGGCGCCGTGCGCGCCGCCATCGCGGGGGCGCGCGATATCGATGCGCTGGTCGCCGCCGCCCGGGGGATTCGCGATCTTCCGGCCAGGCTGCTGCGCGAGGGCTTGACGGCTGACGCCGTCACGGCGCTACTGACCTCGCTAAACGATCTGCTGGTCGAACGGCTGCTCGACTTGACCGGCGCGGCGGCGACGCTGGGACCGATGCAAGGTTGCTGGCTCGCGCTGGGCAGCCAGGGCAGATGCGAGCAGACCCTGGCAACGGACCAGGACAACGCCATCGTGTTTGACGACGAGGGCGATCCGGAGCAGCGGCGCCGGATACTGCTGCCGCTCGCCCTCGAGGTCAATCGCGTGCTCGACCGCTGCGGCTTCGGGCTCTGCCGCGGTGACATCATGGCGAGCAACCCGAACTGGTGCTTGTCCCTTGCGGAATGGAAGTCCCGCTTCGCCGCCTGGATCGACCGGCCGGATCAGCAGGCCCTGCTCAACGCGGCGATCTTCTTCGACTTTCGATCGATCGCCGGCGCGCATCCCGTGGTCGGCGAACTGCGCAGCTGGCTAGCCGCCTACGCGCAGGGCAACGACCGCTTCCTGCTACTGATGGTGCTCAACGCGCAGAACAACCAGCCCCCGCTGGGCGTCCTGCGCGATTTCGTGCTCCTGCGCCGCGGGGACCATCCGCATACGCTCGACCTCAAGACCAACGGCGTGCAGCCCTTCGTCGAAGCCGCGCGCATCTACGCCCTGTCCTGCGGGGTCGAGGCCACGCAGACAGCCGAACGCATCGAAGCGGCCGGGCGGGCACGCGGAATCCCGGAACAGGAAACCGCGGCCTGGCGCGATGCATTTCATGCCATCCAGCGTCTGCGACTGAGCCTCAACACCAGCCAACTCGCCCAGGGCGGCGCAGGGCACAATTTTCTCGACCCCGATACCCTGAACGTCCTGGATCGCAATGTGCTGAAGGAGGCGCTGCGTCAGGCAAGAAGTCTGCAGAATCGACTGGCTCGGGACTTCTCCCTGGGCGGGACGAATGTGCGCGCGTAGACCGCCAGCATGCCCCATTACGGAAGAGCCGCGCGCTAGACGCCGATCCAGGCGGCCCACGACCAGCTGACCAAGATCGACGCCGACTTGCCCAGGCGGACGGATCGGGCCGTGATGGAAAAGGCCAGCAAGGACAGCGCGGCCACGGCAAGGGCCAGGCGGCCGCCGCAGTCGCGCTCCAAGGCCTTGGCGGCGACGCCACATCGATCGGCGTCCCGCAGTAGGGTCGAGGACTGGCGCGCCGATGGTAAGCGCCGGTGGTGATTCCACCGCTTTCGCGGT
>OKRD01000142.1:0-1433 GCA_900290335.1 Burkholderiales bacterium
CGAGCCGCCGACCTCAAGCTCGAGGCCGTCGACTGGCACCGCTTCGCGGAGCACGATCCTGAACTGCGGGGGCACCGCGCACGGCGTCCTGCACTGCCACCAGCACCGTGTCGAGCTTGCGCTCGATCCGGTCGATACGTGCGGCAATCGACGCCAGTACCAGCGGCCGCACGCTCCCCCAGGCCGGTTCCCCCTCGACGGGCGGCCGATTTCCCGGCACGCCCGCTGTCTCGCCGTTCTGCGATGGGACCTGCGCGCCACCCAGCTCCTCGCCCAACTCGTCCCGCAGTTCGGCAATGGCCGCTTCCACCTTGGCGACGTCGATCCGGTGTTCCCCGGCGAGGTAGGCCCCGAGCAGCAGCCGGTTGCATAGCGAGTTGATGCGGCGGGGAATGCCGGCCGTTGCTTCGTGCAGCGCCGGATATACCTGCGCGTCGATCGACGGGTCGCCCTTCCAGCCGACGTGCTTGAGCCGGTGCTCAACGTAGGCGCGCGTCTCGTCCGGCTCCATCGGCCCCAGGTGATAGGAAGCGATGATGCGCTGGCGCAACTGCTGCATCGACGCGGTTCGCATCAGATCCCTCAGCTCGGGCTGACCGATCAAGAAGCTTTGCAGCAGTGCGCGATCGCCGATCTGAAAATTCGACAGCATGCGCAACTCTTCCATCGCACGCGACGTCAGGTTCTGTGCCTCGTCGACTACTAGCAGCGCGCGTCGCCTCTGTGGCACCAGCGAAGTCAGAAAGGCCTCGAGACCGGCCAGCAATTCGGCCTTGCCAGCGTCCTTCACCGGCAGGCCGAAGGAAATCGCGACCGCGCGCAGCAGGTCGTCGGCGTCGAGCTGGGTGCTGACAAGCTGGGCCGCCACCACGCTCTTGGGATCGATGTGCCCAAGGAGCGCGCGTACCAGCGTGGTCTTGCCGGCGCCGATCTCGCCCGTGATCACGATGAAACCTTCGCCCTGGAAAAGACCGTACTGCAAAAACGCGTACGCCTTTCGGTGGCCCTTGCTCTCGAAGAAGAACGACGGGTCCGGGTTGAGCTGAAAGGGGTTTGCGGAAAACCCGAAGAACGACTCGAACATAGCGATCAGAACCCGCGCCGATCCCGGTTCGCGGGCGGGCGAACCGACGACGCTTCAACGGAACCCATGTTCCGAGTGGTACCCATAAGAGCCGTACCCGTAGCCCGCGCCAGCCCCGCCATGCACCTTGTTGAGCAGGGTCATCACTACCGGGAAATCCTTGATCAACTCGAGCGCCTCGGTCACCGTGTTCCGGGGCGTGCGTTGCGCCTCGATCACGAGCACGATCTGACCCACTTGCGCGGCCAGCGCTCGCGTTTCCGGCGCCGCGAGCAGCGGCGGAGCGTCGAAAAGGACGACCCGATTGGGATCGTACGCCGCCAATTCCCCCACCAGGCGGGTCATGCCG